>DFBI01000120.1 GCA_002367335.1 Syntrophaceae bacterium UBA3084
CAGTTTCATTAAGCATTGACGGCAAAGTCCCTGTGGCGTTTCGGCCGGCCGCTTACCCCCACATTCGCCCCAACATCTTTCTTCAGCCATAACAGCATCTTCTGGTCTGGTTTGACCTGCTCTACACAGACGGTTCGCAGACCGCCATTAACTTAAAGTTGAAAACCAACAGAAATATTACACACTATTGAAATATTTTTCCAGAACATACTGGGCCGAAAGTTCAGTAAGTCAAAACAGAAATGAATCCAGCCTGTCGGAATCAGTTATAATCGGATGCATATCGGATATAGAAAATTGCTAACTCGTTAATCTCAGATTGTATGAAATTCTAGGCACGCATTATGAACCAGAAATTATCAAACCTTAACAGATTTATCTACAGAAGATACGATTTTTAAGTCGCTTTCATAAGGGCAAATGGTTACATAATGTGGCATAGATACGACTACCAAGGCATCATCATATCTCGATACCGTTCCCTGTTTATGTTTTTTGACGAAGTTGAAGTCGTCAAGATAGTCACTCCTCAATGCTACGACATCTCCTTTCTTAAATTTGTGACGGCTCACGAATTTTCACCTCCTTACTTTTAAGGAAATCAGTTTATAATCGAAAACTAATTTTAACTTTTGATTGAACACAAACACAATTTCAAATAACTACCAAAACCTAAAAAGTTCTTATAAAAATCAGAAATAATTACTCGACCAATACAACTGTCACCCTATCCATTTTGTTCAGAGAGGCAATTACTTTTTTTGCATGTTCACGCTTTTTTTTGTCTGAAAGTTTATCAAGAGAATTAGTTACAACGTATACCGCCAGACCTTTTCTTTCCTGGTCACTCAATATATCAGTGGTTATAGTAGCCCACTGCCAGGAATCTTCCTGCGTGAACTTATTTATGTCTGCGACTATAAAGATATAACTCTTTGTGAATTTAATTATTTGCTTATTGACGGGCTTTTCGAAACAATGTTTTACAAACAGCTCACCTTCCTTATTAATACCTGAGACGCCGATTAAGGCAGCTTCACATCTGGCTTTCTTAAACTCTTCGATTGATTGATCCCCGACACACCCATGAACATCAGAATCATAAATGCCGCCGGTCAATACAACTTTTCCTATTTCTCTTGATCCTCCGACCTGGTCGATAACGCCAACGTTGTTTGTGAAAAATTCGTGATAACGTCTCCTTTCCGCGAAGCGTTTGACGCAAATTGCCACAGTAGTGCCTCCCGAACAGGCAACTGTGTTGACATCATTAGGAAAAATATCAACAACTTTGTTGGCTAAAGCATCTTTGAGCCTCCGGTCCATCCCAAGATGCTTATGGTAGTATGTTTCTCGTTTGACAAGTATGCCATCGGTTATAAACGTTACATCAGCCGATATTTCCGAAATTTCCCTGAAGATTGACTTTGCGCGCCTTCTATTTACCTGTAATTCCTGCTCAATTTCTTTAAATGTAAGTTTGCAATCTTCGATTGATTTTTGGCGTTTGCCCAATATCAACTCTAAAGCTTCAGCACGAAGCAAGCGAGCATTTTTCTCGGACGGCCTCCCTTTTTTTAATCTCGAATCTGCCTTTTTCATAAGAAGCACCCTTATTACTGTTGGATTTTATAAAGTGACACAACCACAACGTAGCAACTTTAACAAAACACTTGACACTTATGTTTGAAAAACATTACAAGACAATAAATGGTAAAATCAATTTTCTCTCAACTTTCTGAGTGTTTCATCACATTCGGATATCTTTGCCAAATATAATTCCACTTCCTTAATTGAGTGCCAGTTTTTTTGCTTTATGGCACAGATTCCCCTTTTGTATTGTTCTTTCCTGACCTTAACCGACCGGATCGCCCTTTCCCTTTCGCTACACATGCCAAACTACCCCCAAACTGATTTACCTGATAACTGCACAGAAATTTTTTGTAAGCCAGACAAACCTTTATTATGAAATACCATAATAGACGCTGCGCAGATAAATGCAAGCAAAAAATGTAGTATTTTTTAAAAATTATGCATTTATTTTTGCCTTTTAAATGCAGATAATATTGTAATATGCAATTATGGCTCTTATTGCTTAAAATAAGTTCAAGAATATCGCTTTTTTCATGCTAAATGTACAAAAAGGTCATTTAATTCGAGCGTTATTATGTAATTATCTTGTTTTGCTAATCTTAGCGGTATGCTTTGGTTTGGTTCCATAACTGTTTCTTTTCCTCTGCTGGCTGTGGCCCTCGCTTTAATGTTTTACCTGTCGTTTATGTTGGTTTTTCGGTCTTTTTTTCAGGCTATATTCGGTAAATTTCGTGGGTTATGCTCCTGTTTGCATATTTATTTTGACATTTCATTTTGCTGTTGTTAAATTCCATCTTGTTAGGAGTGGTTAACAAACGGCCCCTTGCAGTAGCGGTCGTAGGAACGCAATTTTTAGTAGGGAGTATAAAGATGGAAGCGAGAGTTTGGATTAAGCTGGTTTTGGCAGTGGCTGTAATCTTCATGTCAGGCTGCAAAAAAAAGGAAGCGGCTGTAACAAAGCCGGAAGCTAAGCCCGTAGTTAAGGAGACCAGGCAAATGAGTGCTGAGAAAGAATCTTTTGGTAAAACGCCCGATGGCAAGCAGATTGACTTATATACCCTGACGAATACCAACGGCCTCAAGGCCAGGATAATGAACTACGGGGCGATTTTAGTCTCGCTGGAGGTGCCGGACAGGGATGGAAATTTAGCCGATATTACGCTGGGTTTCGATAAGCTTGACGGGTATCTCGGCGAGCACCCCTATTTCGGCGCGATCGTCGGCAGATATGCCAATCGTATCGGTAAGGCCGTATTTAACCTCGACGGCGTTGAGTATAAACTGGCGGCAAACAACGACGTGAATCACCTTCACGGCGGTATCAAAGGTTTTGACAAAGTGGTATGGAGGCTCGAAGACTTAAGTGTCAAGGGTGCCGGAGCAGTGGTTAAGTTGAGCTATATCAGCGAGGACGGCGAAGAAGGCTATCCGGGCAATTTGGCATGCAGCGTCATATATACCCTGACCGAGGACGATAAATTAGAGATCAGCTACGATGCCGAGACAGATAAGAAGACCGTTATAAATCTGACGAATCACAGCTATTTCAATCTTGCCGGGCAGGGAACCGGTGATATCCTCGGTCACGAGATGATGATCAACGCCGATAAATACACCGTCGTCGACGAAGGCCTTATACCTACCGGCGAAAACAGGAACGTCAAAGATACGCCGATGGATTTTACCGCGCCGATGACTATCGGCTCCCGAATCGGGCAGGTTGAGGGCGGATACGACCATAATTACGTGCTTAACAGCAGCGGCGGTACTCTGGCTCTGGCCGCAAAGGTGCATGAGCCGACAAGCGGACGAGTTATGGAGATTCATACCACCCAGCCGGGCGTCCAGTTCTATACCGGCAACTTCCTGGATGGTTCCGTTATCGGTAAAGCCGGCAAAGTATATCAGAAGAACTACGGATTCTGCCTGGAGACGCAGCACTTCCCGGATTCACCGAATAAGCCGGACTTCCCGTCCGTAGTACTTCATCCGGGGCAGAAGTATTCGACTGTGACTGCATATAAATTCTCTTCGAAATAGCTGCGAAGCTTCCGATTGGGGCCCGTTCAAAGATACTGCACGGCCTCAGAATATGTAGATTCTGTCGGATGGTTTGATATCGGGAATTCGATTCAGCTTCTCTTTGATGTCTT
>DFBI01000083.1:0-3280 GCA_002367335.1 Syntrophaceae bacterium UBA3084
GTAAACAAAGCTCCCGTCATCCCTAACACCGGCGATGCCCGGCTCAATGACCGTGGAGATCTCATAGATTCTCGGCATCTGAAGACTTATGACAGCCGCGACTATGGCGCAGATAAGGGTGCCTCCTATGATCAGCCATTTCCACTTCCATAAAACCCGGAGATAATCGATAAGATTGATTTCATCTTCGTAGGGCGGGTAGTTCTGCGGATACGGCTGCTGATTGGGTTGTTTTTCGGTCATAATAGCTCCTTTTAGCCAGGGCTACAGGTTTAATTCAAAAATTAGAATTCAAAATTCAAAATTAACTTTAATCCTCTCATCCCTTTCATTGCTCGTTGCTCATTGCTTGTTTTTAACCCTGTCCTTAATTCTCTTTACATGCCCTCTGCCCATGCCTTTTACCTCACAGTCCAGTTCGAAGAAGCGTTGGATTTTGGTATCGTCCAGGATGCCGAAACAATCGATAACGGCTACAGGTCTTCCCGCCATCTCATAAATTTCATCAGGCGTCAGATCCAGGTACTCTTGATGCCGCACGNNCAGGTATATTTTCATGAACGCGCAATTCCGTTAAATTCTCCTGGTTTCGAAAAAACCTGGCCCAGGAATGACCCGGCGCAGGGTATGAATCCTGTTTTTCAAATTCCCACCAGCGTTTTATACATGGATCGTGGACTCTTATTTCACCACTCATTTCCGTTAATTTGCGAACGATTATCTCCGAACCGCTGTAACGCGTGTCCCCCACATCTTCCCTGTACGAAGCGCCGAGAATGGTTATCTTTGACGCGGCAACAACCTTACCCATATTTCTCAATGCATCACGAACCAGTTCTGCCACATGAAGCGCCCGTGTATCATTGATATCAATTGCCAGAGGGGTAATCTGAAAAATATCATCTTCAAAGCCCATCAAGGTATTATAGGCCCAAACTCCCAATCCTCCATCCTTGGGAAGGCAGTATCCCCCGATTCCGGGACCGGGAAATATGATGTTCGAATGAGTGGGACGCACTTTAATGGCCTTGAGTACCTTGGTCAGGTCAACACCGTTGCGTTCGGAAAACAAACTCCATTCGTGAAGATAAGCAAGAATAGTGGCGCGATATGAGTTTTCCACAATTTTGCATGTTTCACTTTCGATAGGACGATCAAGAACGGTAAGTGGATATTTCTCCACATTGAGAACAGCGGAAAGAAATTCCGTAACCTTTGTCCGTGCCTTATCATTGATACCACTGCACACACGCCAGAAATCGCGGATAGATGCAACATACTCCCTTCCCGGCATTACCCTCTCAAAGGAATGGGCAAGAATGGGCTCTTTATCTTTGATGCCGCGCTTTTCAAAAGCCCTTTTGATAATGGGATAAGCCACATATTCCGTTGTTCCGGGAGGAACCGTTGTTTCAATGAGAACCATACAATCCGGTTGAATCTTCTCTCCAATAATCTCCAGACCTTCCTCAAGGGCTTTGATCTCCGCATGGCCTTTCCTGACATCTCCTAATGTTTCCTTGAAATAATCGCATTGAATATCAACCACAACAACGTCTGCAAGTGCGAGAACATCATAGGTAAATGTTGCCAATAAGGTTCTTTTCTCCAGGACACATCGCTCGATTAAAGGCGCAACCTCGGGATCTTCCGCCTCAACAGGCGCGATGCCTCGATTCATGTAAGGTATCTTCCAGTAGGATCGTACTGAAGGACGCTGCATGCCAATGACAAATTTTGCCGGTTTCCCGGTAGTTTTATCAACCGTATCAGCAACGACTCCTGCCATTACGGCGCCGACAAAACCAATGCCCATGACAACAACTATCTCACGTTCCATTTGACGTTGTTCATCGACAATTTTTTTTAAACGTTCAAACTCTCTATCGTAATCTTCTTTTTGAGGAAGCGGAAAGGCTTCCCCGGAAGGGGACATGGAAACCAAGGATTTCTCCCTATCCGCATCCTGATTTTGTGATCTTTGATTAGGCATAAATACTCCTTTTTATTTAGTAATGAGGACTGAGCAACGAGAAATGAGAAGTGGGTTATTTTTTCTGGTCTCTTTGTTTTTTAATGGCGGTTCGGAGACCACCGATAATGCGGGAAACCTCATCGGCCAGGTTCATAACGCTTTCAAACTGCTCCTCGGTGATATATCCTACGTCAAGCGCTACATAAAGCTGTGATCGCACTTCAGCACAGGATGCCTTTGCAATGACAATAAATTGATGAAACTCGGTTCTACCTCCCCTTTCGAAACCTTCTGCCAAATTGGACATGACTGAAACCGATGCTCGCTCGATTTGGCCTCGCAAACCAAAATCTCTCGAAAAAGCGCCATTTCCTGTAAGCAGATAAATCTGTTTAGTCAAATCCCGAGCTTTTTGCCAGGCAACCAGATCCTCAAACCTCTTCACCCTCATTGCTCGGTCCTCATTGCTCATTGCTCAGCCCTTAGTTTTGATACAGCTCCGCTCTCTGGGTTACATTATTTTTGTGGTGTGAGCATCACAAACCCCAAAACCGGACATGTCGATTTATGCTCCGCCCATTTCGTGAACAACAGCTCAACGTAATGAAATGCTATGATCAAGTCAAGAAGAAATGACTCATCACTCGGTCCTCATTGCTCATTGCTCGTTACTCAGTCCTTAGCTTTCATTGCATATCAGAAATCTTTTATTACCTTATCACAGGCTTTGATGGTTGTTTCTATATCTTCATCGGTATGGGCAAGGGATACAAAAGAGGTCTCAAACTGAGAAGGCGGGATGCTAATTCGATTGGCTAACATGCCCCTGAAATAGAGCGCAAAGCGTTTTGTGTCGCACCTGCTTGCGGAAGTAAAATCGAAAACTTCACTATCAGTGAAAAACAGTGTAAACATGGAACCTGCTCTGTTTATGCAAATGGGTATCTGCCTCTTTTTAAATATTCTTTTTATCTCATCACAGAAATAAGATGTTTTCTTTTCAAGGGTTTCATAATTATTTTTCTCCTGGAGAATTTTCAGTGTAGCAGCACCTGCAGCCATAGCTAACGGATTTCCGGATAGTGTTCCCGCCTGATAAACGGGGCCATTCGGAGCCAGTTTGTCCATAATCTCTCTTTTTCCTCCAAAAGCGCCAACGGGAAGACCGCCGCCTATGATTTTACCAAGACAGGTTAAATCCGGCTCAATGCCGGCAAGATTTTGAATACCTCCGCAGGTTAAACGAAAACCGGTAATAACCTCATCAAATATGAGAAGAATTCCTTTTTTATATGTAACACTTCT
>DFBI01000083.1:3356-3542 GCA_002367335.1 Syntrophaceae bacterium UBA3084
TCCATATTTATCAATGGCAGATTTTACCGCTTCGATATTGTTGTATGGAAGTGTAATAGTCAATTCAGCAAGATCTTTTGGCACACCCGGACTTCCCGGAATACCCAGTGTTGCAACTCCTGACCCGGCCTTTACGAGGAGAGAATCACTGTGACCGTGATAGCAGCCTTCAAATTTTATAATCTT
>DFBI01000083.1:3549-4773 GCA_002367335.1 Syntrophaceae bacterium UBA3084
GTTCCCGAACTTACCATCCTTACCAGATCAATGGAAGGAAAGGCACTCACGATAAGCCTGGCCATTTCAACTTCCATTTCTGTAGGAATCCCATAGCTTGTCCCTCTTCCGGCGGTTCTAGTTATGGCTTCTACAATGGCAGGATGGCTATGACCCAGTATCATCGGCCCCCAGGAAGAAATATAGTCGATGTACTCTCTTCCCTCGACGTCCCAAATTCTGGAACCCAAAGCACGGTCGATAAAAAGTGGCGTCGCGCCAACGGCCTTAAATGCCCGAACAGGACTATTTACACCACCAGGTATGTATTTTTGTGCATCTTCGAAGAGTGTTGCTGAATCTTTCATTTACTTCCCCCAAAGCGGCAAAGCCGCAAAAACTGAGAACTGAGAACTAAAAACTTACGGCCAGAAAGGAATATTCAAAAGTCGAATTTGTTTTTTTGCTTTCACCTTCAGCCTTTGTCCTTGATCCTTGCACCTTGGTCCTTTGTCCTTCTCTCCTCAATTCAAAACTAAGAATTCAAAATTCAAAATTGCCTTTATATCCTTTGTCCTTGAACCTTGATCCTTTGTCCTTGTACCTTTGTCCTATTTTTTATCCAAAGTATTCCATGCTGCTCTTTTTGAATTCTTCTTCCGTTTCGAGAATCCTGTAGTCCTTAATCCCTGTTTGTAATGAAATCTCTTGAATCAATTTTTCGAGATTATCATCCTTAAAATGCATCATGGCAAAAAGGTTATATTTCCCTTCGAAAGGGGGGATCCTCTCATAACAGTGTGTTATCTCTCCGTAAGAAGCTAACACATTTCCGACGGCCTCACACTTTTCCTCCGTAACAACCCAGATGACCATGACATTCTTCGTAAGACCCGCCTTTTGATGTTTTAGAATGGCTCCAAACTTTCGTATAATCCCATTTTTTTTCAAGTTATTAATTGCACTGATCACCGTTGCTTCGCTCAGTTCCACCTCTCCCCCGATACGTTTAAACGGTCTCTTTTCGAGGGAAATATTTCCCTGGATGTGTTTTGCCAGTTTTCTTTCTTTTTCAGTAAACATAGTATCTCAGGATTAAGGGTTTAAAGGATCAAAAGGCAAAGGGCAATTAATCCATAATCCCTTAATCCTCTAGTCCGTGAACTAATATCACATTCAAATTGTTCTTGACAATTATTTTTCATAACTATAGATATAGACACTCAAATTTGTTTTCATTCCGTT
>DFBI01000083.1:4946-5069 GCA_002367335.1 Syntrophaceae bacterium UBA3084
AAAGCGATTGTCCTGGGATGTGCCATGCTCGCCGCCGGCCTGGGTATAGGAATAGCAGCGCTCGGAACCGGCATCGGCCAAGGCACCGGACTAAGTGGCGCCTGTAACTCCGTTGGCAGGAAT
>DFBI01000169.1:0-817 GCA_002367335.1 Syntrophaceae bacterium UBA3084
CATCCGGCACGCCAATGATAGCGACATTGAGGATCCTGGGGTGGTTTGCCAGAACTTTTTCTATTTCAGCAGGATAGACATTTTCCCCGCCGCTCCGGTACATGTCCTTAGCCCTGTCCACGATGTAAAAATAGCCTTCATCATCTCTGTAACCAAGATCACCGGTAAACAAAATCCCATTTTTAATCGTTTCAGCGGTTCTTTCAGGCATATTCCAGTATTTCATCATGACATTGGGTCCTTTCGCCACGATCTCACCTGTTGTGCCGTGAGGTAGTTCCCTGCCCTGTTCATCTCCAATCCAGACCTCTGTGAAGAATCCAGGGATACCGATAGACCCCATTTTTCTCTGAACATCTTTTTTGGGCAAAACCATCATAATAGAGTTTTCTGTCTGTCCAAATACCTGTTGCATATAAAGACCATGTGCTGCAAGTTCATCGAACAGTGTTTTTGGAGTTCGCTCTCCGCCTCCTATCACATTCCTCACACTGCTGACATCAGCTCCATCAAGTGTTTTCGTCTGAAGTATCAATCTCCACATACTCGTAAGCGCAAAAACAATAGTTGGTTTGTACCGTTCAATATCACTGACAAACTTCGCAGGGTCAAATTTTTGTCTCATAACCATGGTTGCGCCCCTGCAAAGGGTCGGGGTCACCGCAACGAAGAGCCCTCCGGAATGAAACAGCGGCAACTGGGAAAGATATATATCATCAACTCTCATGTCTGTATAAAAAATGTTCTGGAAATTTTTGGAGTAGGTCTGTCCATGAGACATTAAAGCACCCTTAGGTTCTCCTGTCGTCCCAGATGT
>DFBI01000169.1:852-3164 GCA_002367335.1 Syntrophaceae bacterium UBA3084
AGAGAATGTGCTTGGCAGATAAATAAACTTGTCTTTGTCAACCGCGACTTCCGAACGTATGGAATTAATCATTTCGGTCATTATATCGTGAAACACAAGCACACGTGAGCCACAATTATTAAGCTGATATTTTACCTCGGGACCCATAAAACGAAAGTTCAGCGGAACAAAGATAAGCCCAAGCTTTGCGGCGGCAAAATATACTTCCATAAATTCAGGACAATCTCTCAGCAAAACTGTTATCCGATCACCCTTTTTCAGTCCCATTTGCTGTAAATAGTTGGCTGCCCGGTTTGCGCCATCGTTGATTTGTTTGTAAGTAATTGCTTCATCATCATAAATGATAGCCGCCTTGTCCGGGGTAAGGATACTCCACTTAGCGGGTATTTTACCGATATTCCACTCCACAAGAAACCTCCTTCTTGAATAATCAATTTAGTTGAACGTTACAACCAGAGACTAAAATTAGTCTACACTCACCTGAAAATAATATTTATTGGTTTCTCCTACTACCAAAGTATTTAACTGTATTTACAACCGTAGAAAAGTTCATTATCCCATAAGCGCCGGTAACCATAAGGACAACCACGGAAATAATATTACGATCATAAGACCAACAAGCTCACATGAATAAAACGGTATGACGCCCATGATCACATCGGCAAGGGTGATGTCTTTTGAAATACCTTTCAGGACATATAGATTAAGTCCGACGGGTGGTGTCTCCACAGCCATATTGATATTCACCATCAACACAATGCCGAACCAGACGCCGTCAAAGCCGAGAGCGGTAATTACCGGATAAGCAAAAGGAAGCGAAATGACCATCAGGGAAATTGCATCGACAAAGCACCCAAGTATCAGGAAAAAGATATTGAGCATAACAATTATACCAAGCGGAGACATATCAAGGCCGAGAACCCATTTAGTAGCGAGAGCCGGGATCCCGTACAGAGCCATAACATAACTGAAAAGTGCCGCCCCCAGCAAGAGAACGAAAATCATAATGGAAACACGAAGAGTATCACCTAATATCTCGGGTATATCTTTCACCTTTAAGGTTCGATATATCAACATGGTAACCACAAGAGACAATATCATCCCGGCAGCGCCGGCTTCCGTCGGCGTAAAATAACCAAGGTACATGCCGCCTATCACTATAGGAATAAGTAATAGCCCCCAGAAAGCATTTTTTATGCTCACAAATTTTTCCCGCCACGTTGAAGTCTGTTCAGCTACCGCGACATCACCCCGCCAGGCGCGAAAGAAGATAAGAAGACAAAAAAGACTGGCCAGCACAATACCCGGTATTATCCCGGCAATGAACAATTTCCCAATAGATTCTCCGGTCAGTGCCCCATAAACAATCAAAGGGATGCTTGGAGGGATAAGCATGCCTAACCCGCCACCAACAGATATGGCGCCAAGAGTCATCCTTTTCGGGTAATTGCGTTTCATCATCTCCGGATAGGCAACGAGGCCGACCGTCGCCGCGGTGGCGATACTTGTCCCTGAAAGAGCCGCAAATATCGTTGAAGCGCCGATTGTAGATATCAGCAAACCCCCGGGCAAACGCTTCAACCACTTTGCCGCAACTTCAAAAATCAGGCCGCCCGCCTTGCCTTTTTCCAAAGCGATAGCCATAAAAATGAAAAGAGGAATACAAATATAAATAAAGTTCATCCCCCCCTGCCAGAATTGCTGGGCAAACTGGTAAAGACCGGGAACACCAAGCTGAAACAATATGCCGACAAGACCCACCGCCGTTAAAACGAAGGCAATCGGTATGCCTGCGGCAAACAGAAACAACATAATAAACAATAAAACCGATATTTCAAACGCCATAATAACCTTCCCCTTTTACAGTTTTATAAATCCTCCGGGCTACCCTTTCCGGTTACCAGCCATTTTATGTCATCACACATCTGGCTGAAGAATACAAAGAAAAGCAAAACTGCGCCAATAACTACGGGGATCTGCAGCCAGTATACGGGATGTAGAAATTCTTCGGTAGTCATCAGATGATAGCTGTAACTGCGTTTCACCATTACACAACTCTCCCATATAAGGACAACGGTAATGACTTCACAGACGAGATGAGCAAATATCCTGGTCACTACCCGGGCAGTAAGAGGTAAAAGTCTGGTTATAATATCAACGCTCACATGTCCCCGAACCTTTTGTGTATAGGCAATACCAAACCAAATCATAAACAATTGAATATACACAAGAATATGAAAGCTCCAGGTTGTGGGATGCCCAAGTTTACGCACCACTACTTCGTAAAATGCGATTGGTCCGAGAAGAAAAAC
>DFBI01000209.1 GCA_002367335.1 Syntrophaceae bacterium UBA3084
ATTATTCAGATTTTAAAGAATTTCATATTGGTGGAGATGTACTGGCTGTATATTATGTTGAAGACGACATTATCAGGTTAACGAGAATCGGCACTCATTCTCAGATATTTAAATAGCCACAGATCCAGCATCTGATCTCTGACATCTGACATCTGACATCTGACATCTGACTTCCGACCCTCTTTACCTTGCCCTGTGCAGATCCGCAATCCACCATGATGTTGAGTCCATTGGCCCTTAACAGATGGCATGAGCCGGTTACCTGGTGTTCAGCCCCAAGATGGAAGATGGTTGGAAGTGGTGAGGACATTAAGCCATCAGCTACGAGTCAATATAGGGTCTTTGTCTGAATACTGTTCACCGCCAAGATGTTATGGATGAAAGAACACTTTTCCGCATGGCTTTGAATATTTACGTATTGTAGCAATAGCGATTTTCATTAAGCTATAAGCCTTTTTACTAAAGATAGTATATTCTTTATATATCTAAAATGTTTAGATCTTTTTTTCCTTCCATCCGGGTTTATGGGCTCACATAAAGTCTCTGGCCATAGTTTTAAAATTAGATTTTTAAATAAAGAGTAATCTGGATCCTTTCTATACTTTTCGTCTACTGACAGCATTGTTGTCAGAATATTTCTACAGTTGAAAGGTGTGAATATATCACGCCATGCGATATTAAATTCCAATTGTGTCATTGCCAGCCAGTTACCATGTCCCTGCTCCCATTCAAAGAGATCAAGTATGTTTAAATTATATTTTTTCTCAATACTATTAAGCCAATTTGTAAAATTGTTAATCACAAAATCGTTTTTTCCCATTTTTTGTAACCGCGACAGATCTTCGGGCGTTATGTTTTGTCTTTGTGATTCTGATAACTGCTTTCTGAATGAACATCTTCCGACTTCCGCGCCACTGCCGGTAACTGCTACCTTCCTTTGTGGGAAAAAAGAGTAAATCGCCTCTGCATCAGATCCATATATGTCATGTGCCAAGAAAACATTTTTTTTAAAGACTCTGCTAAAATCCGGTGTCATGATAGCAGAAGATTTAATTATATGATGTTGCAGTGATAACCTGGGAAGCAGCCTGGCGGGCACGACAATATCGTGGTTATCATCAGACATCCGACACTGGCGGACAGTAATAAAAGACAGTTTATTACATATCTCTTTACTCGCTGCGAGGACTAATCTGCTATCCAACCCAGCTGTTATCCCGACCGCCGAATCAAAACGTAAAGCTATGCCTTTCATTGAATTTTGCAACAAACTGGATATTTCATTAATCGCCTCATCATGGGTTATCCTTTCGAGTGCTTTATCCGGCCAGTACCTATGACAAGTTCCAGTAATTAAATCCAGATAGTGATTTGGTAGTAAATGTTTAATCTCCTTGTATGGTGTCGCAAAGCCGGGCCATCTATATTCAGGATTAGATCTAAATTCATATGAATCCATGTATTCAAGTGCCATATCATCGATAGTTAAACATAGCAGGTCTGCACCCAAACCAGGCTGTGACATGGCCCATAAGCTCTCAGTACTTTTAGGGTTTGAATAAAAAACCTGACGAAGACCTAAAGCGTCATTAAACAAATATTTTTTTTTGCCGTTAGTTGCTATAAGTATCCAGCGCCCGCCATATCTACTTGTAGATTCTATTAAACTTTTGGCGTTTGAACAGTTACTTAAAAGGCGATTCAGTATGTCAAGATCACTTGCTTCAGGGTTATTGGGATCTATTATAAAACCAATTAACGTTAACGACTTCTTATCATCAAAAGCCTGTGCAGTATTCAGTTCTGTATGAGCAGTCAGAATTAATGATTCATCGATCTTTACTATTTTAGGTGTTCCAAAGCAATTTGCAACGGATGGACCAAGGACAAATTGCCCGCTATATAACAAGGCTTCAAAACTTGAACTATTTGTAGTTTGCATGACTGTTTCTAAGAAAATTGGCGGAACGAATTATTTATTTGTTTGGCAACTCGATAGGAACTTTTTTTATGTCTTTCATAAGCCTAAAACGCAAGTTTTCTTTGAAATTTATGATTAAAAATACCCAGAAAGTAGCGAAATGGATGGGGAACGTGTGTTCAAAGGTTCAGTTGGTTTTGACCTCAGTCTCTTTGCCAATATTCCGCGTCCGGCGCCTTTTATGTTAAGATATCCCAAATTGGAGCTCAGTCTACATTGTAATCCCCATTATCATGTGCCAACAGCATGCCCCTTCATCTTTTCTTTTGCCAACATCCAAATAAATTTGCTGTTAGTAACCAAATAACGCTTCCACATCCTCCTTGGCTCCTGAATGACCCGATAAAGCCACTCCAATCCCGCATTCTGCATCCAGATAGGGGCCCGTCTTGTTATCCCGGCCATAATGTCAAAAGTGCCTCCAACCCCCATTACAAACTTGACTCCTAACTGCTCACGCCATTTGTTAATAAATTGCTCTTTTTTGGGAGAACTTATACCGACAAATAAAAGTTTGGCTCCTGAATACCGGATAATATCGACAACCTCTTTTTCATTATCCCAAAAATACCCGTGGTGCCAGCCTGCTATCTTCAGCTTTGGATAGTCTTCTTGTAGATTTTTTAAGGTTTTTTCAATAACTTCTGGCCGAGCTCCGAGCAAAAAAACCGAATCGCCTCGTTCAGAGGCCAAATGGAGTAAATTCGAGAATAAATCGATTCCGGCAACCCGTTCGGGTATGTCGACACCTAAAAGCCCGGCTCCCCATACTATCCCCATCCCATCAACATTAATGATGTCGCAAGCAAATACTGAATTACGCAACTGTACATTGTCCTGCATCTTTACAAGCTTTGCCACGTTTACCACAACATGTTGGGTGAATTTACCTTCATCAAGGCGTCGGGAAATTTCACCCAATGTTTCACCCATTGTCCAAGGATGCATCGGCACACCCATCATTTGGACGGTTTTCTTATTGTTTGTGTGTGACATGAATTGGCTGGTTTGTATCTTTCGGAACTTGACAGGTCAAAATCGATCTGCAGGGGCTGTTAATTTTTCCTTCGAGTGAGTATGGGAACTCAAATAGGCTAAGGCATAAAACATCCATGCCTGCGACCATCTGATATATGGGATTTTAAATGATACGCCCCCAGCAACTGTTCCTGCCACCGGTGGTCGCCAGTGCTCTCCATCCAGTCGTGCAAGGCCACAAGATTAAAGCCTGTATGGAAATTGTCGACAAACTGATGGTGGTGACGCTCTCCATAAGACCAGGAATAATCTCGTCTCAAAGCCTTTATTGCATAGGCCATTGCCTTCCTGGATTTCTCAAGGAATTCTTGGCCTTGATCATCGTTTGAGCCACTCGAACTGATAATTGAATATCGAATATCGAACAAGGAATATCGAATCATGAAAAATTTTAAGGTCGTTTCCTTCGACATTCATAATTCCTTGTTCGATATTCTGCGGTTTAACATCGTATTGGCCGAAACGATGATCAAGGTCGGCATGACGGTAGCTCACAAAAGGGGTTACCTGCAAAGACATCACCGGCAACGGACAGTGCAGCTTTTTATAATCTTCCATCATTCAGCATTCATCCCGGTATATTCGGCCAAGGCGTAAAAGGCCCAAATATACCTCCATCATCAGCCATGGCTATGGCACAATCCACTCGCAGGAACGGATAAAGTCTGAGAAAACATCAGCTAATAAACTATGCAAATTCTTCCAGCCAGTAACAAAGGCTCAGCAGCAGGAATATTTGCCGCTCCTGATTGACTCCTTGTTCATGCGTTAATAACACTTTTTTCACTTCAGACAAATTAAAATAGCTCGCAAATTTTGATCCTTTAGCCAACAATATCTCCCATACAGGGCCATGCCCGCCAAACCATTTTCTGGTTGGCGATTGAAAACCTTTCTTTTTTCGCTTAATTATCGCCTCTAGGAGCACTCTTTTAGCCAATTCCCGATGAACGATTTTGGATTTCGCAATTTTTACCCTGAAATGAGCTGGCAGTGACTGGATATATTTTACAAGCTCCAGATCCAGCATTGGAACCCGGCATTCCAGTGAAAAATGCATCGTCACTTTATCCGTATACAACAACAGATCATCAGCCAGATTCATCCTCAAATCTATTGCCATCATACGCTCAACACTGGTTTTCATGCTCGCACAGGCAAGTAGATCATAAAAATATTGCAGTTTTTTTTGCGACTTTGTTTCTCGATAACCAATCAGTTTTTCGATCTTGTCCTCTTGAAAAACCGAGTAGGCTGATAAAAAACGAGAAATATCATCACTGTGCTGCAACGCCGAGAGGCCGCGTCTCACCTGCTCATTTTTAAAGCCAAAAAGGTCTGCGATATGTTGACCTGAGGCCGCCAACAAAGGAGGAAAAAACCGATGAAACAATTCACCCTGATAGCGACCATAGCCACCCAACGATTCATCGGCACCCTGCCCGGAAAGGACGACTTTGACATCTCGAGCAGCCAATTTCGCCAAATAATACATTGGAATAATCGACGTCGTTGCCAGAGGCTCTTCAACGATGGTGATACAGGAATGAATAATCTCAAGAAAGTCAGTAAAGCCAACTCTGGTCACTATTGAATCAAGGCCAAGAGTCGTAGCCGTATCCTGCGCATCACTTATTTCATCACTCTCATCTTGTTCTTTGAAGCCAACCGTAAAAGCCTTCATTGGACGCGAGTGGTCCATCTGGGCAAATTTGGCCACTAAGGCGGAGTCAATCCCTCCGCTGAGCAAAATACCGACTTCAACGTCAGACATCAATTGCCTCCTGATTGCCTGCTGCAATAAATGCCCATAGCGATCAACGGCATCCGCCAAAGTTGGTGAAGTAACGCTGGATTGAGGTGTAAAAGCAAAAGGGGAGACTGCCAAGCCGAGATCGCTTTTCGCAAGCTCTATCGAAATGACATGCCCGGGCCGAACCTTATGAATATTTTTGAACAGGGTATCCGGGGAAGGAGAGTATCTCAGGCACAACAGGGTTGCAAGGTTATCCGTCTCAACCGTATCCCGAACCAATTGCTGGAGGGGCCTGATTTCAGAGGCAAAAATCAGTTTCTCAGCTTTACGCCAGTAATAAAGGGGTTTTACACCGAATGGATCTCTGCATAAGAAGATTGCTTCACGTTCTTTGTCCAGAAAAGCAAATGCAAAGATCCCATTTAAATCATTAACCCTATGTAAACCATATTTCGCAATATAATAAAGTATTGTTTCGGTATCTGAATGTCCACGAAAATGTATTTCCCGCAACTTCTCTCGTAACTCAAGATGATTGTAAATTTCGCCATTAAAAATGATTACATAACGCCCGCAAACCGATACCATCGGCTGATGCCCCGTAGCCGACAGATCAACAATAGCCAACCTCGTCTGCGCCAGACAGATGCGATGACGACCAACCGTATCTTCATAACTGCCTTGATCATCAGGGCCCCGGTGAGCGAGCAGATTCAAAGATTTTCCACTAAAAGGGAAGTTAACTGACCCTAAAATGCCGCACATTTGCTATTTGAACTCCCACGATATTTGGGTTTTCTGCATTCCCGCAAGCTGTTGAGGTCGAATAATAATTTTTTTAGACTCCAGCAGTTCGTGAAAAGCGGGAGAAATTTTAGTCTTCTCTATTACAGCTCTATTCCCCACAGACCGCAGGGTACATTTAATTTTTTTTGTCTTAATATAAACACATTCAGAATTCTTACGATAAACCGAGTCGGTCAAAAGTGAATTAATGTGAAATACGATAGAAGGAAAACATTTTCCATGCCACTGATCATTGATAGTCAAAGCATTTTCTAAAATTGTAAGTTCGCGGGAATGGGTTTCTCCAGACCACCATTTCACATTGCCAACAAATCGCCCATGACCTTCTGAATGAGCAAAAGTCTTATGCCGAGCACCCCACAAAAATGGGCCTAAGTATTTGTCCTGGCATGATAATTTACCGAAATTTAAGGTGTTATGAGCTGAAGTAACACGCAATGCTTTTCGTTCAGGTATATTTTTATACGTGTACGTTCCGGAATCGACAAAAACTTGAATCCCTCCAAGACTCAAACAAATACTTAATGCATCAGCATGCCCATGAGCCCCTGTCTGGCATATTCCGAGCGGGCCACAATCAAAAAAAACAAAAACTTCATGTTGCGTGCCCCTTCCAATAGTTGCGATATAATATCCTCCTTTTGAAAAATATTTTTCATCAATTTGATTTTCTGATGTTAGTTGTGGCAACTTTTTTTGGATCAAACGATTTATTTTTTCGGTCTGAGAAGCAAAAAGCCAGTACACAGTCTCAGATAGCATGCCTTTAGAAGCAAATGCAGGCTCATCGAAAAGAACTGACCATATTCCGAGCTGGTCCATATATTTATTGGTATTTCTTGAAGCAAGACGAAAAGCCCACGCACCATCCTCATCACCAAAATTAGGCACATTACCAGCTACGTTGAGAAGTGATGATACAAACTCTCCACATTTGCGAAGCCTATCAAAGTAGTTATCAGAAAATGTAATTCCACTTTTATTTCCGAAATAATATGCAATAAAAAATTGATTTGCTGCAAATACTTGGTATGATACAGATTGTTCGTGGTTCACTCCGTCCGATAAAATCTGGGTATCTATTTCTTGCGCTAAGATTAAATATGCCTTTTCTTGTGCTGCATTCAAAAAAGATTTTTCTTGTCTGCCAAAAAAAATCTTCCACCGTAAAGAGGCAACAAATACCCCCACAGCTTCGGAAATAAGATGATTACCAGCCGAACTATAAAGCGAGTAATTTTCAGAAATAAATTTAACGTGCAAATAAACAGACTGAGCCCATTTTTGCAAAAATTCAGCAGAAAATTGATAACGATTTCTTAAGAACTCAAAAGCAAGAGACCAGCTAACAAGACGATATGCTGCGACACTGGGACTAGCCCAATTCACGCCTATCATATATGGATTTTGTTCAATCCACGAATCAACATAATATATCAATTTATCTACATAGTGAGTATCTTGTGTTAATATATAGGCTTGAGATAGTCTTGGTAATCCTTGATGTTTATTGATTTCAAAAACATACTTTATATCACCAACGGCATTAAAAGAACGAAAATCAAGAAAAGGGGCATAACGTAACTGAATATGAATATTATTTTTATAATCATAATTCCATTCTATGGAATCACCGACAAAATGGTTCTCCAATTTAAATAATGAGAATTTATTATGTAATACCGCATTCGCCTCACAAATACATCGTTTACAGTACTCTTCTGGCAAATCATGAAGAATATTAGTTTCTGATAAATCTGAAAATACAGAGTTTTTCAATTCAGCAGAAGAAGGGTGTAGCACCTGAAGGCTATGTTTCTTGTTAGCCTTTATCCAAAAATATTGAACAACATCACGAAAAAGATGGCCTAGTCGATAGATATACTCAGGAAAAGACATCACAGAGGCTCTTTGACAAAGCCATATTACTTTAGTAATCATCACTTAATAAGGCTCAAAAGTATATGATTATTCTTTTCCGCCAGTAATTTGACTCTTGACAAAGCATTTTGCTGCTTTTGTCGATAAAATTCCAATGATTCAAATACCCGCTTAAATATTTGCATAAAATCATCAGGAGTTATATCTTTCAAATTTATCGCATTCTCTCTTACGCCAAACATTTGCATAAATTCATTGGATTTATCCTGATAAGAAATAGAAATAGTAGGAACACCACTCTTGAGTCCATAAACAACTGAATGTGTCTTTGTCCCAATAAAAACATCCGTGCTTGCAATAACGGCTGCAGTTACATGGGACAGCAAGTCTCCTTCAAGAACAGAAACGCTTTTCTCTCGTCCAGAGCGATCAATCATTTCCCTTGCCAAAGGCCTGTCCCCTCCCCCATGAACGGCTTCCTCCATAGGAATAATTAAAATCGTAGCATTATAGCCATCGACTATTCTTTGAAAAATTTCTGCCATTATACTTACATACCTATCTTTGCTAAAAAAATACTTATAATAAATATGATGGATTGTCACTCCGACCAAAATTTCCCCATTATCTCGCACAGATTGAAGGCCTTTTACATTTTGTGCCAAACTTATTTCCGTATCGAGAGCGAAAACTGTCTCTGCTGTCAGTTCTATTCTTTTTACATTATTACAGTACGTTAATCCCCCTTTTTCACGTAGCGTCACAGCATCAACATTTCGCAAGATAAAAGCTGTCATAGCAAGGACTGGCAATTTAAATACCCCAAAAAATGGGCCTATAGTTTGAGCATAGATCATGGTCGGCTTTTTTAGAGAAAAAGCTAGAATCATGGCAAAAAAATGGGAAAAATTCATCCCCAATCCATTAAAATTTGTGAAGAAGTGTCCTCCCGGCAAAACGACTACGTCTGTATTTTCATACAATCCCACGGTCTTATTTTTAAAAGTGGGAACAGGCAATCGAATGCCTAGATAACGCCGAAAAAATGCCCAACCAAAACCATATCCAACCCAAAGCCCCTCGCGGGCAAAAGCCCATATCCTGGATATCCCTTTTTTAAGCTTGATGTCGTGCAAGTTAAAGGCAAATTCTGCTGCAGGGATTCCATATTCTTCTGTGGCTTTTTTAGGATCATAACTGGTTACCCCAAAATCTAAATCATCATCTATGGCACGGAGTGATTTCAGCATTGTAAAGGCAACAGAACTGTCTCCTTTATTGGCATTGTAATTCTGTACAATTAGAATTTTTTTCATCTTTTTAATAACTGTACAACTTTAAAATAAAAAAATAATGCTTTAGGAAGATGATTCGAAAATTTACTCAATTTCATAAATTTCATAAATTTAATATGAAAATAATATATTTTTAATTTAATAATTGTCATGAATCCTAATGCTTCAATCTCCTTGATATTTTTATGAAATATAGTTAAATTTTTTCCAATGAGATATCGCATAGCGATATTATGATTCCTTGTTTTAGCCGTAAAAACTCTGTTGTTAGCTCGCAAAAAATCATCGATATCAATTAATTCAAGATCGATATCTCTGTTGTTTTTTGCATTATGTACCATTCTATCGCCTAAAACTGTTTTAGTAAGAATAAGGTTGATTCCTTCTTTGTTCTTTTTATATCGTGGCAGCCATGCGTCACATACCATAATATCTGCGGCGAATCCTCCAGGATCAGGGCATAGTTGGCATGCGTCCGGTGTAAATACAGGTGAAGACAGTATCATTCCCCAACTCAATGCGTCACCGCACGGTATACGTCGAATATCACCATTTTTTAATTGAAAACGAAGAAATCCCGGCCAGCCTTCTCCTCTATTATTGATATCCACAACATCCGTTTCATTGATGCCTAATCTTTTCATGGTATATCTGTAAGCATTTTGTGTTGGGGCATGACCGCAAACCAGAGAAATTTTAAGAATATTTTTTTTACGTAATGACGGAATTTTATCTATCAGTAAAGAAAGCGCCTGGCTATGACAGGGCAAACCAACAACGGCCAATGACTCTTCATTAGAAATTTTTTTCAAGTTACGAAAAACTTCCGAGAAACAGACCGGCGAATAAATAGATCCCTTACAAGAATCTATTTCTTCAGGTGTCCGCGCTATGATTGTTTCTGTCTGAAAAGGATCCCCTTTAACCCTTCGAGAGACAATGGCACCTGAGATATATCCCTGGACAAGCAAAGATTGCAATAAACTGGTTGTAAAACCGCCGGAGGCAGCCGCAGTTCTCAATTTATGATCTGATGAAAATGCAGCATAGGCCTGGACATAGTCTCCCAAGGCATAGTGGTTTTGTTTTGTTCTAACAGTATTTGACCAGTTGACAGCAGGACATACAGATAAGCAAAGGTCGCAGTTATTAGAACATTTTGAATGGTTGACGGATGGGAAAAACGTTCCTGTAACAGCATCCTGTTGCATATGGATAGCATTTTTTGGGCAGACAGAAGCGCATGCTCCACAGCCAGTGCATAATTCACGAGGGATTATTAGGACACAATTATTATTCATTGTTTACTCTGAAAAATAAATCAATCCATTGTAATAAATAGGTAAAGTTTTATTTTTAATGTATTATAAATAACCATCTATCGGGATAGGGAGGAGCCTCACAGCTCCTCCCTATCCCGATAAAAGAGGGCAACAGTAGTCACCCTCTTCGGTCTTGTTCCCTGCCTCGGCGCTCGGCTTGCTCCCCAGCAGAGCCCTATCCTCCGGGCAGGCCATGAACAAAACAACACTTACACATACAAAATAGTGAAGAGGCAAATTATTTTTTCTTATGTTCACTATTACCAAAGCCGAGTGGATAACCCGCAGAAGGAGCAACCAGCGCTCCGACGAGCTAGGGTGGCCCATTCTCGCGCAGCTTGCTTCTTCTGCTAGTTGCTTTTTTTCTCCCATAACTCTCGGCATTATTGTTTTTTTAAATTTATGAGTTCAACGTCAATGCTTGAAGTATATAACCTCAGGTACATGGGTAACCGATGTATTGGCATTATTTACCCTTTTAAAATCGGGTAACCGATGTATTGGCATTTGACAGCTAACAGCTAATCGCTCAACTTAGGTTTATTAAGGTTGCGTATCATTTCGATTTGTTTTAACCTCGGTGAGAATTTATGGGCTCAGGGCTGACTTGAACCGAGAAGTTCCGGCACCGATCCGATAGGGGCAACTGCCTCCGTGCCGACTCCCAACTCTAGGAGGTGATCTTATGTACCAACGGATTTCAATTGATCCAAAGGTTTGCCATGGACAAGCTTGCATTAAGAAATCTGGATTCCGGCTTTCGCCGGAATGACGTTGCGACTGAGTTAGCGCTGATGGGAAAGTGTCCCGCTTTAAGTTGGTAGCCGAAAGTGCTTTTGAAAAATATGTTTCTCAAGACCAAGCAAAACGATTTTTACGGACAAATACGTAATGCTCCCGGTCCACTTTACTGATCTTTGTAAGTTTGGGGTAACTATTCAGGTTGAAGGCTGAAGGATTTCAA
>DFBI01000176.1:0-2133 GCA_002367335.1 Syntrophaceae bacterium UBA3084
GCCGTCTCCGCGCCAGGTGGATTCCGCCATCGGGTCGCCGGGGATGAAGTGGAATATGGGGTATATGCGAATGTTTGGTTAAAAAGATTATCACGAAAGGAGACCTTGACATAACTATTGTTATTTGTCATTTCGACAGGTCCTTTTAGTTGATGATTACAATACATATTACGCACTCTTCCCTCTCACCAGTTTTTCAACGACGTAATCCTGCATCTCTGTGGTTAGTTCCGGGTATATCGGCAGGGCGATGGTGTGCGTTGCGGCATATTCGCTGTCTGGAAAATCGCCTGGTTGATAGCCCAGGTATTTAAAACACTCTTGCTTGTGGAAGGGCACGGGATAGTATATTTCGGTGCCTATGTTATTTTCTGTAAGGAAATTTTTCAGCTCGTCTCTCTGTTCCATGACTGAAATGACGTACTGGTTGTAGATATGATATTCTCTTTTGTAAGCAACAACGGGGGTCTTTACACCTTTGATGCCCAGTTTTTCATCGTAGCAGGCAGCGTTTTCCTGCCTCATGGAGTGCCATTTATCGAGGTGAGGCAGCTTTACCAGAAGGATTGCGGCTTGGATTGGATCGAGCCGGAAATTGCCTCCGATTAGTGCATGATAATACTTGGGTTTGGCGCCGTGATTCCTGAATTTCTTCAATTTTTCATCGATGCGCGCATCGTTTGTAACAACCATGCCACCATCACCCATAGCTCCGAGATTCTTGCTGGGAAAGAATGAAAAGCAGCCCATCGTTCCCATAGCACCCGCTTTTTTTGTTCCGGTCTTTGAGGGATATCTTGCGCCGATGGCTTGTGCCGCGTCTTCAACCACAGGGATGCCGAATCTGCCGGCAATTTCAAGAATCGGGTCCATATCCGCACACTGGCCGTAGAGATGGACGGGAATAATTGCCTTTACCCTGTTTTGTTTTTCTGTCTCCGATCCAAACCATTTCCGTAAGGCCGCTGGGCTGAGATTATATGTATCGGGATCTATGTCTACAAACGCGGGGGTCGCGCCGAGTCTCGCGATAACGCCGGCCGTGGAAAAAAATGAAAAAGGTGTTGTAATGACAATATCGCCGGGACCAATATCCAGAGCCATGAGCGAAATCAGCAGGGCATCCGTTCCGGAAGAAACTCCTGTGGCGTATTCAGCACCTGCATATTCCGCAATTTGTTCTTCCAGTTCCGCAACTTTGGGACCCATAATATACTGGGTTGAGTCAATGACTTCATCGACGGCATTCTTTACATCCTTTTTTATCGTCTGTAATTGTGCTTTTAAATCAAGTAATGGAACTTTCATAAAACCGGCCTTTGGTTTTGTTTGGTGGAAACGGGCGATGAGCTGTCATAGTAGTCAAGGTACCAATCCAAAAACTTTTTAACTCCTTTTTCAATTGGAGTTGATGGGCTAAAACCAACATTCTTCATAAGATCATCAACATCGGCACAGGTTGCCGGAACATCACCGGGCTGCATTGGAAGAAAATTCTTTTCGGTCTTTTTGCCAAGACATTTTTCAAGGACATCAATGAATCGCATCAATTCTACCGGGTTATTGTTGCCTATATTATAAATTTTATAAGGCGCAAAGCTTGTGCAGGGGTCCGGGTTATCCCCGTTCCAGCGAGAATCCGGCTGTGGGATCTTGTCCATAACTCTGACAACGCCTTCTATAATATCATCTATATATGTGAAGTCTCTTTTCATTTTGCCATTATTGTATACATCTATGGACTTGCCCTCCAGTATAGCCTTCGTAAATAAAAATAAGGCCATATCCGGCCTTCCCCATGGACCGTACACGGTAAAAAATCGTAAACCCGTACATGGAATATTATACAAACTCGCATAGGTATGCGCCATGAGTTCATTTGCTTTTTTGGTTGCGGCGTAAAGACTAACGGGATGGTCCACATTATGATGCACGGAAAAGGGCATCATAATATTCGCGCCATAGACAGAACTCGATGAGGCAAATACCAGATGTTTAATTTCGCTGTGCCTGCACCCCTCCAGAATATTCATAAAGCCAACAATGTTACTGTTAATATAAGCGTGGGGATTCTCCAGAGAATAACGAACTCCGGCCTGGGCGGCCAAATGTACGACGATGTCGTATGGTTGT
>DFBI01000176.1:2151-2851 GCA_002367335.1 Syntrophaceae bacterium UBA3084
ATTTCGATGAAGGAAAAGTTGTCGTAATTCTGCAGGATAGCGAGGCGTGCTTTCTTAAGATTCACGTCATAATAATCATTCAGATTATCGATGCCAACGACAATATCTCCCATTTCCAGGAGTCGTCTGGACAGGTGAAAGCCGATAAATCCGGCGGCTCCAGTAACTAATATGCGACGCGTATCGAAATTCTGAATTTTGAATTTTGAATTTTGAATCATATCATCACGAAAATTAAAACAAATAGTGGCTGTCACTATTTATAGATAAAAATCTACAACCCGTTACCTTTTCCATGCTTTATTGGACGGTGATTATATCTTTGTTTACTTCAAATGTCTTCGGACCAATACCTTTCACCTTCATTATATCTTCAGGTATTTTAAACGGACCATTCTCTTCCCGATATTTAATAATCCTTTCCGCATACTTCGTCCCTATTCGTTTGAGCTTTACCAGTTCCTTAACAGTTGCTGTATTAATGTTGATTTTTTGGTTATCTGTTGCGAAAGCAAAATTAGACATACCTGCCATAAATGTAACAGCCAGCAATAAGATAAAACACTTTTTTAACATTTTCATTTTCTTCTCCTTTTCATTATGTAAACGGGTTGTAGATTAAACTGAATTCTTGTTGTGTGATTGATCTTCAACTTTGACGACTTCGTAAAAAGCGCCACTATGCCGACACGTCGGCATT
>DFBI01000165.1:0-2768 GCA_002367335.1 Syntrophaceae bacterium UBA3084
TTGGTTCCGGCTTGTTCGGGTTAGGTAATGATGCTATTTTCTGCTGTCCAGAATAATAGTAACAGGCCCATTATTCAGCAGTTCAATCTCCATCATGGCCTGAAATTTTCCGGTTGCCACCTTTTGTATTTGTCTCCGTGTATTTTTTACGAAATACTCATATAGATTCTCGGCAAGTTCGGGATTACCAGCGTTTACAAAGGAAGGTCTCCTCCCTTTTCTACAATCCGCAAGGAGTGTAAACTGAGAAACCACCAGCATTTCACCTGATATGTCCAAGAGAGAAAGATTCATCTTTCCGTTATCATCTTCAAATATCCTGAGATTGACTATCTTATCGACAAGGTAATCAGCATCCGCTTTTTTATCTTCTTTCTCAACACCGAGAAGCACGAGGAATCCCTTTTTTATTTTTCCAATTATTTTTCCATCGATTTTTACTCTTGCAAAATCTACTCTTTGAATAACGGCTCTCACGAAACACAACCACCACTTTTAAAATTGTGTGATGCTATCAATAATTATTTTTTGCTTCAAGTCTTTTCTTAGAATTATTCGAATACGTGGAATCTAATGCTATGATTTGGATCCAGGTCGGCATGCGGCAAAGCCGCAAGGGTAAAGGGATTAGGAATCAAGGGGAATCTTTTAATCCGTCAATGGCCTTGATATTATTCTTCATCTCATCTTCAAACTTTATCAGACTACTATGAATGCGGTCGAACTCTTCCTCCCATAACATTTCCATTTCTTTCTTCAGGGAATCAATCAGTTTACCGGCATTCTTTTCCAGGATTTTCCCGTAACGGACGTAAAATCTGTAGCCAAAAAAGATATTGATCAACACATAACTTCCCAATGCCGCAAGACCGCGGGGAGTAAAAATGGCGTACGTTGCTGTTACTATGAAATTAAGACCACTTGCCCATCCCGGGTATTCAAAAAGTCTGTGCCATGCCCCCTCCCCTGCCAGAGAAATGAGCAAGATGAAAAAAATGAATAAGTAGGTAACATACTGGATACCCTGAAATGCAAAATGAGAAGAATTCCCATAGGATGTGAGACGAATATTAAACAAATACTTTAACCTTTTATTCAAATCCGCTCCAGTATTTGCCGCACCTGGAATATCCTCCAGACTGTCCGCAAAAGATGAGGGAATTCCCTTACGCAGGAATTGACTGACAAGACGGTTTTTCAGCCGGCTTGTCTGACGTTGAACCATAACGATGATTTCTTCGATAAGATAAGAAAAACTCGCGTTCTTTTCACTCTCGTGGTTTCTTAGCAAATTTTTCCATCTCTTGCCTAAAAAAGCAAAACCGGAGGTGGGGCCAATCAGAAGGGATGGATTCTTCATTTTCAGAATCAGTTCCGATTTTAATTGCTTCGTTTCCATACACGAAATCGCTGATTCATGAACATTTCGTCTCCATTCCCAGCTTTCTTCCTTTAGTTCAGCAATGAAATCTTCCACGGTCTTTTGTAAAATTTCGAGATTCAGTAACTCTTTTTCAAATTGTGAAAGGAGTTGCGTCACTTCCCTGCCAATATTGGCTGCCTTTATATTCCTGATTTCCTTCAATTCCCTCTGTTGAAATAATTGCCGGGCAAAACCTGAAAACTGGTTCCAGTGAGCGAGACTTTGCTTCTTCACAGCTTCCACCGTTGATATTGTGAAGACCAGAGGATCGTGAAAACCGTTTTCATTTAGATACTGCCGGAGTGAAGTAGTCACTTTTTCCAGTTCCTCAAAACCTGCATCGACAGATCGTTCCTCAAACAGGATATCTACTTTATTAAGGACAAAATAAGAATTCTGCTTTGCCTTGGGGACAAGCTTCAAAAATTCATAAAACCGCTCGTCGGCATACTTCTCCGGAGAGGTAACCCACACCAGGACATCCAGGTATTGAAGAAAATCAATGACATGACTACGATGCTCACCGATAAGGCTGTCAAAATCGGGAAGGTCACAGAGCAGTATCTGCTGAATCGATTCTGCTTCGTGTGTATATTCTGTCCAGGGAACGTCGGTCACAGGAAGATCTGATGGAAAAGGTGTTTTCACATACCGGTATATTAAAACAGAATCGGTATGAGGCCGGCGGTGGCTGGTTGCCGCAATTTCAGATCCTGCAAGGGCATTCATCAGACTTGACTTTCCCACTCCCGTTCCACCCAAAAGTCCCACCATTAATGAGCTTTTTGTGAATGAATCGAGTCTTTCCAGGAGATTACCGGAAGTTATGAAGAGAGCTTCTTTCTCATCGGTGGTAAGGGTATAAAAAACACCTTCTCTCAATATTTTTCTGGCTTTCGTCAGATCGTCTCGCAGTTTTTGAACGGAATCTATCACTTTAGTTCTCCAGGTTTTCATCGATGGATCGAATGCTTTCAATGGCTTCCCGCGATGTCGTTAGATAAACAAGACATAATTTATATCTATCTTTTTGCTCCTGTAATATGGAAAGTAGTCCATTCCGGTAACGGTGGTCCAGGTCACGAGCAATTTTTTTGATCTCATGTGACGCGAAAAGTTCAGCCGACCCCCTGGTAATCAGAGGGGCAAGAACAGAATCCAGAGCTGCCTCCAGAATGCTGATGCCACCACCCAAAACAATTTCAAAGGACAAAATGATAATCCCCCAAAGGATTGATGCTGAATAAATACCCCATTTCTTGCTTTTCGGAATACTCCTGGCAAGTTCCCGAAAAGTTTCTTCAACCCAGAGAGCCAGCTTTTCCTGTTCTTCCAGAACCCGATT
>DFBI01000165.1:2836-3679 GCA_002367335.1 Syntrophaceae bacterium UBA3084
TTATCCCCGGGAGAAAGTCTCTCTAAAACAAGTCGATTGAATCGTTCCACAGTTTCCAGAACGGGAGAGATATCGACCCTTTGTCTAATAGTTAAAAGCTGTTTGGTATGTGTTTCGGACAATCCTCTTTTCTTTAATCCCAAAAATCTAAAGGGTACCAGAAGAAACTGGCCAATATAACGCCGGGGTTTCCTCAATAAATCATATTTATTAAAGATTTTTCTGACCTCGTTCTGGAGATGACTGCGAGATACCTCTTTGTAATGAGCGTTAAACTGCTCAAGAAGATCACGGCTACTGTCTTCAAGGACTGCGTCGAGTCCTTTTAACCATTCCTTACCGGCCAGATCTTCCCCTTCCAGCAAACTTAAAAGACGGTTAATTCTTCCCGAGAGTTTCCGGGCATTTCGCCTCTTTCCCTCTTGATGGAGCTGAAAGGAATGGTCCTTGTTGAACATTTTAAAAAAAAGGGACGTAAATTTATCAAATTCTTCGTTGTTTGAAATCGTTTCACAGGTGGGCGATGATATGTAGGGTATAAGCCAAAAATGATCGTCGGAAATTTTGATATCCTGCTGTCGGAAAAAAGTCAGAACTTCTTCACGGGTCAGAATCTTATCTGCTTTATTTAAAAGAAAATAATAAGGTATTTCTTCCTGATAAATCCGGTAAAAAAACCGGGAAGGTACTTCATCGGCATATTTTTCCTGACTGGCTACAAAAACAATCACATCAGCTAACAGGTAAAAATCCTCAGCCATCTGCCTGTTTTTAACCTCAAGACTATCGAGGTCAGGCGTATCTACCAGCGCAAGATGTTTGATTTCTTCGCGATGATGTTCA
>DFBI01000165.1:3733-4782 GCA_002367335.1 Syntrophaceae bacterium UBA3084
TCTTATTTGAAATTCACGAAAAGGAAATTCTTCGCCGACAGAGTCTTTCGAATAAATGTATACGACGGGTTTTTGCGTTTTTGGTCTTTCCACGCCGGTTTCGCTTATATTCTTTCCACAAAGAGCGTTAAAAAGGGTGGATTTACCTGTTCCCGTTCCCCCAATAAAAACAACCCAGGACAAAAGACCGGCCTTTTTGTAGTAATACACGGCCAACTCTTTTTGAAGGGCGTTCTTCAGATGATTGATTTCCTCTGCCGATGAAGTGAGCCCGGGCCATTGAACTGCCTGTAAAGAATCAGCCATTGAAGTGCCGCTCCATCCAGATTTCATAATATTTTATTTGCCACAACAAAACCGCTCAGAACGATTTAGAACATGCCTAGGAACCGGCAGGAAATGTGGTCTGTACATAATTGTCTCAATTATAAAGCCGATCTACCCATTTCGGGTCGGGCGGATTATGTTTGAACTGCTTCGCCCAGAGAGAATACGCATTGACAATCGTTCCTATGGACAAACCCGGATGTTCCGACTCGGCTTTCTGTATCGTGTTTCTATTCTCGCGTCATAGCGGTTCCACACTTAGGACATTTTTGCTCGTAGCAGGGGGTTCCTAACTGATGTGGCGCCTTTTCACCACAGTTCGGGCAAACACAGTATCCGCCGGGCCCTGCTGCTGTGCCGCCACCCAGTCCACGGCCACCGCCACCGGTTCCACCCATGCCTCTGCCTGTACGAGGTCCCTGGCCTCTCGGGCCTGTTCCGTCTCCTCTTGGCATTTTGATTACCTCCTTTCTGATATTTTTATAATCACGGATAAAGATATCTTTTTCCTTTCCCAGGGATAAAGCTCGTGGGAATATTGATGTCCATGTCGCAGCAGTACCGGTTTTATCATATACTCAACTCCAGGATATTATGACCGGTAAATTTGCAGAGCCTCTTCCACTCCTTGGGCATCCACAGTGATAGCATAAACAGCATTACACATCTTCACTGCTTCTTCCAGGGATTTCTGGTGAATATTCCTACCGGTAGCATTTCCT
>DFBI01000136.1 GCA_002367335.1 Syntrophaceae bacterium UBA3084
AATATTATTCAACGGCTGTTGTGGAATAAGCGAACACCCTGCCGTATGAACCGCGAAGCGGAAGTGCATCGAACGCGGGTCTTTTGCCCCATACTTTTCCTTCATCAATTTTGCCCACATCCTTCGCGCAGCCCTGATCTTGGCCACTTCCTCAAAAATGTCCATATGACAGGAAACATAAAAGGTAAACCGCGGGGCAAATTCATCAATATTCAATCCACGTCGAATCAGCTCATCTATGTAACACATGGCAATACCAAAACCGAACGCTACCTCCTGAGGCGCTGTTATCCCCTGTTCCCTCAGATCATACATATTCACAGTCGTAAAATACCATTTGGGCAGGTTCCTTGTGCAGTATTCCATGACGTCGGAACCCAGCTTGATGGATAAATCCAAAGGAGATGCAGGCCTGAAACCACAGTAACGAAAGTGTATTGGATCATTCTGCACAGAACCACGTAATGCCGCCGGCTCATAACCTGCGTCTTCCGCAACAGCTATGTATTGAGCCATGGTTACTGATGCGGCAGTGGAAGCAGTAATCAGAGACCAGCTGACTTTGTCCAGGGGTATGTCTCTGGTTAAGGTTTGCATGTCTTTGATATTGGTAATGTTAACACCTGTTAAGCCGACTTCATTGACTGCCCAGGGATGATCCGCATCAAGCCCCATCTCATAAGTAACATCAGCGATGGTGTTCAACCCGGAGCCCCCCTGCTCAACCAGATATTGCAGACGGTCATGTGTGTCCGCAGGCGAACCTATGCCTACAACCTCTCTTTTAGTCCATAATCGGCCACGGAACATGTTTGCGTGAATCCCCCGGGTGAAAGGATATTTGCCGGCATCTGCAATCTTTTCTTCATACTTCTCATCAGGACTGTCTTCCGGAGTATAAATTTCCTTTACATCATACCCTGACCAGCTTTTGAAACTGGATGGCTTCTCATAGTATGCCTTGAGATAGTCATCCCAATTGACTTCGCTCGCGTTATTTTTACTGGTCACCTTCTCCTCCATTTTTGAATAGTAATAATAAGGTTGACTTTTCTTTTATCATACGTTACTAAACAGACGTTCGAATTTACTAACCGTTCGTTTACCAATAGAGTTTGAGGGTGTCAAGTATTTTTTTAATTTTTTTTAGCATTGTGTATCTGGGGTTTGCGTATATATGATGAGTATTGATGCTGAGCGGTTTTTACGTCCGTCATTTCGAGGGGTGAACCGACGAGAAATTTAAGACTTCTCACATTCGTTCGAAATGACAAATTATTTCCCATTATAATGTCGCAAGGTGGCATGGTGGAGCTTCTAAAAGAAGGATAAGAAATGGACAATGAACACGAATTCAAGGAATTAGATAAAAGTAAAAAACTACAGGAAATCATTGATACTGCCCTGGATCTCTTTCATGAAAAGGGGTATAGATCTACTACGATAGACGATATTTCAAAAGAATTAGGAATAAGCAAGGCTGCCATTTATCACTATATTGAGAGTAAAGATGAACTTCTTTCGATTATTTACACCCAGGCTTTTGAAAATATCTTCAGGGATACTAATAAAATAGCCGGCATGGAGATCCCGCCTGACGAAAAGTTAAGACGTATCATCCGCAACCACATCACCAATATCATTATTAAGAAATTATCTATGTTTTCTGTCTTCTTCAGCGAAGAGAATCAGGTCAGTGAAAAAGATTTTCAAAAGATTAGAGCGGAAAAAAAGAAATATACTGTAATTGTTGAAGAAATTATTGAAGAGGGAATTTCAAAAGGCATTTTTCTGGAAACCGATCCCAAACTGCTGTCGTATGCCATCATAGGAATGTGTAACTGGATATATAAATGGTACAAACCGCAATATTCTCCCTACCGCCCGGAAGAAATCGCAGATCATTTTATCCGTCTGCTGGGGACCGGTTGTCTTGAGTATAGCATAAAAGACGATTGGATAGGTAGAACAAGATCAATTAAAAAATCCCGTGTGAAAAAAAATCTTAAGAAAATAGAAAAGATATCTGGAAAATTAGAGGAAGAGTGTCGGGAATTATTGGAAATAATTGATGACATTTAAGTAACTTAAATGTCAAAAAGAAGAGAATCGATTTTTACATCTGTCATTTCGAGGAGTGAAACGACGAGAAATCCAGGATTTCTCACATTCGTTAGACCTGTCTGCCGTCGCACGCAGGAATGACAAATTAATTCTGTAATCTTCTTAATCCGAAAAGCAGTAAATGCGTGTTCATAGAAATTATTTTAAAGGAGGATGAAACTATGGCCTTAGATTTCACGCTGACCGAAGAACAACAAATGCTGGAGGAAATGGTGTACAAATGGGGAATAGACTGGTTGGAACCTCAGATGGAGGAGTTGTACGAGAAGGATGAATTCCCACCGGATTTGTTCAGGGAACTCGGGCAACTTGGTGTTAATGGAGTTGTCTTTGAAGAAAAATATGGCGGAACGGCTCTGGGGTATGTGGAAACGGTTCTGGTTTATGAAAATGTTGCAAGGGTGAGCAATGCGCTTTCCATGACCGTTGGAGCAAGTCAGACACTGTGTTTTGATAATTTCAGGAGAAACGCCAGGGAAGAACATAGAATGGAAGTGCTGCCCAGAGCTTGCAGCGGTGAATATATAGGTTGCCTTGGCATTACTGAGCCAAATGCGGGTTCCGATGCGATGAGTCTGGCAACCAGAGCTGTGAAAAAAGGTGACAGATATATTATAAATGGCTCGAAAATTTTTATAACTAACGCACAGGTTGCAGATATTATGTTGTTCTATGCAAAGACAGAACCGGAAAAGGGCGCTCATGGGATGTCTGCATTCTGGTTTTACCCTAAAACAACCAGGGGATTTAGTGTTGAAAAAATTAAGAAATGGGGAATGAGAACATCGCCCACAGGGCTTATTACGTTTGAAGACATGGAAATACCCGCTGAAAACCTCGTTGGTGAATATAATATGGGTGTTGCTGTATTGACAGGCGGGTTATGTACCGAGAGGATTACCCTTTGCGGCTGCAGTCTGGGTTCGCAAAGATCATGTCTTGAATTGTCTTTAAAATACGCTAAAGAACGAATTCAGTTTGGAAAACCTATTTCTTCGTTCCAGCTTATTCAGGGCAAGCTTGCTGATATGTATTGTGAGTACAAGGCATCCAAGTGGATGGCTTACAGCGCGGCGTCGTATTGTGATTCCTTAAAGGACAAAAAAGGGGGGAAAGGAACTGATCTTGACCGTGTTTCAGCAGCGGCCCTGCTGTACTGTGGCGAAAAGGGAACAA
>DFBI01000177.1 GCA_002367335.1 Syntrophaceae bacterium UBA3084
AAGTAAAATATGGAACTTCAAAAGGCTATTATGGAGAGGAAAAGTGTCAGGAAATTCTCGGAGTATTATGTAACTGATGAAGAAATAAAAACAATACTTGAAGCTGCCCGGTGGGCTCCTTCATGGGCAAATACTCAAGCATGGGAATTTATTGTTGTAAGAGACCGGGATTTGATCGAGCAGGTAACCGGAACATATTCTGAGGGTAATCCGTCCACTAAGTGCTCACTGGCCGCGTCTGTGCTGATAATTGGATGCGCAAGGACTGGCGCTTCAGGGTACGAGAAGGGAGAAAAGGCAACAAAATTTTCTGACTGGTTCATGTTTGATCTTGGCATGGCTGTTCAGAATCTCTGTCTTAAGAGTTATGATCTGGGATTGGGGACAGTTGTCGTTGGATTGCTGGATCACGATAAATGTAAAAAGATACTTTTAGTCCCGGATGATTATGAGGTGGCCATTTCTATTCCAGTCGGTCGGCCGGCAACAGTGAAGAAGGACCACACACCAAGGAAAGATTTAAAGAATTTTGTTTATGAGAACAGTTTCGGAAATCCCTTTGAACCTGAGTAGTTACAAGTTTTATTACTTTAGAGTCTTTATCCTCAACAACTGCTTGCATATGCGTTGCCTGTCTGCGTGCGGGCACGCACAGACAGGCGTTTTTTGCGCAGATGTTGAAGGGCAAAAGGCTGAAGGAAAAACCCTTAGTCCTCATCGCTCGTTGCTCAGTCCTTGCGGCCTTGCCGCATTAGGAGCGTTCTCCAGCCTTTCGGAGAAGAAGTTGCCAGTCTTCATCCACCATATCCTGAATGTATTTAAAATCCCGGTCCGTTAGATGTTTGAATCGCCCCTGGAGTTTAAAGTATTCCTTTACGGGATATTCCTTGGGTTTATAATTAATAGTGTACTTCAGCCCATTTTCTACCTCGTATAAGGGAAATATGTTTGCCTGCACAGCCATGCGGGCAATCTTAACGGATATCTCAGAAGGAATCCGCCAACCGGTGGGACAGGTAGCGTATATATGAAGAAATCTTGATCCTTTTATTGCCTTTGCTTTTTTGACCTTACTAACCAGATCTTCAGGGAAAGCAATGCTTGCCGTTGCTGCATAAGGAATGCGGTGAGCAACCAGGGCTTCAACAATATTCTTTTTCCGCATCTTTTTCCACTCGGTCCCAGGGGTGGTAGTAGTCCACGCGCCGTAAGGCGTAGAAGAGCTGCGCTGGATTCCTGTATTCATATAAGCTTCATTGTCGTAACATACGTAGATAAAATCTTCATTTCGTTCCACGGCGCCGCTAAGCGCCTGAAACCCAATGTCAAAAGTTCCTCCATCACCCGCCCATGTGACGACTGTTGTTTCCGTGTCTCCCTTAATGTCCAGCGCTGCTCTTACACCACTTGCTACAGCACCCCCCGTTTCAAATGCGCTGTGTATTACAGGAACCTTTAATGTTGACTGTGGATATGGCCCCGCAATTACCGACCAGCAACATGCAGGAAGTATTATGATGGTTTTGTTTCCCAAAGTTTTTAAAAGAAACCTCATGGCAATTGCGGCGCCGCAGCCGGGGCACGCCACATGACCCGGATACATGTATTCTTCGTCAAGAACGTTCAGTTCCATGATTTATACCTCCTGGAGCCCCAGCCAGATGCTTTCTTTTTCGGGGACTTCATTATTTTTGGTTCGCCAGTAAATGTCTTCCAATACATCAGTGGTTACGTCGCGTCCGCCCAATCCTACAATATAGCCGAATACAGGAGGATGACCGGCAAGATTACAAAGAGCGGCCCGCACTTCCTGAGCGAAGATACCAGAGGCCCCAAAAGAGATATTTCTGTCAATAACGGCCACTTTGGGGATTGATTTCAGGGCCTGGCGAATAATATCCACGGGAAAAGGACGAAAAAGTTTTATTTTAAGGAGCCCGACCTTCTCTCCTCTTGCACGCAAATCATTAATTACCTGACGGCTTGTGCTTGTAATTGTTCCCGACGTCACTAAAACAATCTCTGCGTCATCACAGTAAACCGGTTCTACCGAACCATAACGACGGCCAAAGATACCCTCATATTCATCTTCAATTTTCTGGAAACAAGACTGGGCTTCTTCCATAGCTTCGGCAATATTATAGCGCATTTCCATNNTCGTATGGCGGCAGAAATTGATCTACCGGTTCCTGGTCAGGCACATCCACGGGTTCGTATGTGTGAGAAAGGAAAAATGCATCCAGAACCACCATTACAGGCAGGTTTACCCATTCTCCCAGACGAAAGGCCTGGATGGTTGTATCAAGGACTTCCTGACCATTTTCACAATACAACTGTATCCAGCCTGTATCCCTTTGAGCAAGACTGTCAGTCTGATCTGTCCAGATGTTCCAACCGGGACCAAGTGCTCTATTTACTTCTGCCATTACAATAGGGACTCTTGCACCAGTTGACCAGTGCAGCAGCTCATGCATCAGGGCAAGACCTTGAGAAGAAGTGGCGGTAAAAGTACGCACACCCGTGGTTGCCGCTCCGATGAGAGTAGCCAGTGCCGAATGTTCGCTTTCGACGCGCAGAAAACGGGCATTCATGGTACCGTTTGCACAATACTCTGAAAGGAATTCCACAATGTGGGTCTGAGGTGTTATGGGATAAGCGGAGATGACGTCAACCTTTGCCAGGCGCACCGCTTCAGCTACTGCCTGGCTTCCTTCCAAGACACGTTTCATTGATTTTCCTCCTTCAGAACCATGGCATTGCGGGGACATTCCACCACACATACGCCACACCCCTTGCAGTAGTCATAATTGATGTGCCGCCCCTGGGGACCATCATCCCTGATGATTGCTAAATCCGGACAGAAAAAATAACAATTGTCACACTGGTTACAGAGACCGCAATTGAAACAGCGCCCGGCCTCTTTCATTGCCGAATTGGCCGAAATTTTCAGATCTATCTCACCAAAAGTTTTCAACCGTTCCTCGATTAAAAGCCGGGGCTGGGAAACTCTTGAAACCATTTGAAAATAATCCGTATTGATTTCATCATATACGACAACATGATGGGTCCTGTCACAGCGTGGTCCTTCCATATACACTTCCATTGACAGTGAAGATCCCTCTCCAACTGTGCAAGTTTCAAGTCTGGATTCGATGGCATCAAATCCTTCCCGAAAAAGGACATCCAGGGCTATGGCGGCTTCTTTTCCCGAAGCTACCGCATGAACGACACTTTTCGTTTTATTCGTGAGATCTCCACCAAATACAAGTACACCCCCCTTAGAGTTTTGAACCAGCACAGAATTGCTGAGAGTTATAATATTTTCATTCTTGTCAGGTGGATTATACCAGGACTCGGCCGCTTCCTCACCGATTGCTTTGAATATTTTCCTGACTGTAATTTCCTCGGTTTTACCACCTTCAGGTTCTATGGCGGCCCGTCCATCTATATCTTTTCCGGCAACTTTCATGAGTTGTACTGTCAGAGTGTACTCATTACCATTTGACTCTACTTTTGCAGGCGCCAGAAGTTCCCTGATTTCAACTCCTTCCTCAAGAGCCATCTGTATTTCCTGGTCAAAAGCAGGCATATCCTGTCGGCGGCGACGATAAACAATAAGGGATTTACCCCCCAGTCTTACAACATTGCGGGCAACATCAACGGCTGTGTTACCTCCTCCGATCACTGCAACCGGGCCGTCGAATGAAGGTTTTTCTCCCTGGCGGATTTTTCCTAAAAACTCAAGACCATTTTCGACCCCTTCGATATCTTCCCCGGGAATATTCAGCCTGCGTGTACTGGAATGACCACAACCCATGAATATGGCGCTGTAATCACCGCGCGCCTTTTTTAGAAAATCCTGTGAAATGTGTTTCCCTGTGTGGATATGGACACCCAGATTCTCAATTCGCGCAATCTCACTTCTGAGAACCGAAACGGGGAGGCGATAAAGAGGTATTCCCCAGCGAAGGATTCCTCCCGCTTCAGGCATCGACTCAAAAACATCACATGTATAACCGAGAAGCGTGAGGAAATAGGCCGCAGCGAGACCACTGGGACCGGCTCCGATAACAGCAATTTTCTCTTTTCTGGAAGAAAGTTTGTCAAGAGAAGGATTAAATTCATTTCGCATGGCGGTATCAGCGAGAAAACGCTCAATACTGTGAATAGCAACGGGGTCATCAAACTCTCCCCTGTTACATTTCCCCTCGCAAGGATGAAAACAGACACGCCCACACACGGCAGGAAAAGGATTTTCTTTAAGTATCGTTTCCCAGGCTTCCTTGAACATTCCCTGGGTCATCAGCATTTCAACTCGTCCGACATCCTCACCGGCAGGACAGGCAGCGCTGCATGGCGCTGTTTTTTCCTCATAACAAGGTTTAAGAAAACGCCATGAACCTGTCAAGTTGTTTTCTGTTGACATACTGGAGCGCGGGAACAACAATGGAACTACACTTTCTGAATCTTTTTTCTCTGCCATTTTTCATCCCTCAATCGAATGTTGTTTGTCTGGTCGCTCTTCGTACGATTTAAAATACGAGATTAGAAGCACGGAAGCCGAAACAAATTCGAATGAACAAAATTACAAAATCCAAAACAAAGAAAGTTTTGAACATTTGCTATTTAAATTTCAGATTTGTTTCGTATTTCAACATCAATAATTTTATGCCTCGGCTACATCCTTCTTTTTAATTAATCCAATGAGTTGTACCTCGTCATACGCATCCCCCGCAGCTTTAATATTTCCTTCCACCTCCGCAGGAACTTCTTCTCTGATAGCTACCTCAACCGCATCCATCGAGGGCATATTAAACACGCGCGCAAAGGCTCCGATCATTGGTGTATTGACAATTGGATGGGTGCGGGTACCCAAATGGTTTCTCAGAGCAATTCTGTTGGCATCCACAAAAGCAAGTTTAAAGCCTGCAAAGGGGGCCAAATCATCAGGAGAAACCGGACTGTTAATGATAATCCATCCTCCGGGTTTAAGTCCTCTGGTAACATCAATGTTCTGGAGTAGTGTACAATCCTGCACCACAACATGGTCGGGATTGTAAACATTTGTCCTTATCAGAATGTTTTCCTTGTCAAAACGCACATAGGCTTCAACGGGTGCTCCCCTTCTTTCTACCCCAAAGACCGGGAAGCTCTGGACCTGATAACCTGCCTGGAATAAAGCCTTTGCCAATAAAATCGAGGCTATGACGGTTCCTTGTCCACCTCGACCATGGAAACGGATCTCAATCATGCCAACTCCTTTCTTCCTTACAGTTCCCTCTCTCCTGGAGGGAGAGGGGAAACGGTTCTATCCTTTAGCCCAAACTACGACGATTGCCCTGGCCGGTTGGTCAGTTAAAGAACGAAAACTGTGATTTATGTCTGACTCAAAATAGATGGTATCACCGGGATTGAGGATCTCTATCCTGTCGTCTGTACGAAATTCGAGTGTTTCTTCAAGGACATACAAAAACTCTTCACCTTCATGACTCATAAAAATCATGTCAGATGTATCCATGGGACGAAACTCGACGAGAAGGGGCTCCATGTGCTTATCAGGTTTTTTTGTCTCAAGGGTTTCGTAACTGTAGTCAACCTCTCCTTCGTGATGATGAGGCCGCCGTTCCAGCCTCATGCGCTCACCGCTTCTGGTAACAGATATCTTTTCACTGATGACCTCACCCTCAAAGAAATAGGCCATGCCCACCTTTAGAGCCTTGGACAGTTTCAGTAGTGTAGCTACGGGAGGGATAGTATCTCCATCTTCTATTTCAGTCAAAACAGATTTAGAAAGCCCTGTCTTTGTAACCAGATCCTGCAATGTGTAATGCTTTTTTTGCCTGAGTTCCCTTACTTTACTACCTATTTTGAGTTCATCGGCGACCGGTGTTCCCATATTTTTGTTTTCTATCATTTTTGCACCTCAACGACAGTAGTTGATTTGAACATCTCTACTTATTTTTACTAGGGCTCATATTATTATTTGTCAAGAAAATATTTCAAATCCATCTCATTGATTTCGCAAAGAAGTAAAATTTATGAAAATTTTCACCATTATGTTTAATACCTGGAATAATCTCTATAAATTACATAAAAAATCATTGACTTTGAATTTACAAAGGGGTATTTTTTTGACAAGTGTAGTAAAGTTGAAGCGTTAATCAAGTCATATTTGAGAAAAACCATAATTTATTTCACATCAACGAATTTTAAGATTGAATCAATTTTTAATTTTTTACAGGTGGGTGGTGAGTTTTTTATCCTAACTAATTTTTTAATCTTATAAAAAGGAGGTAACGTATGACAACACTAATTGTTATTATCGGTTTGTTAATTTTCCTGATTCTCTATTTTACGTACGGTAAAAAAATAGAAAAGGATGTTGTGAAGGCCTCAGATACTATAGAGGCGCCGTCCAAACGCCTCTATGACGGGGTAGATTATATCCCGGCAAGAAGAGCGGTCCTTTTCGGGCATCATTTTGCCTCAATTGCAGGCGCGGCTCCCATCATCGGCCCTGCATTGGCAATGTGCTGGGGCTGGGTTCCCGGTCTGCTCTGGGTATGGTTCGGCAACATCTTTATTGGCGCCGTTCACGATTACCTGGCGCTGATGGCATCGATCCGTTACGACGGCAAATCTATTCAGTTTGTTGCCTCAGACCTCATGGGTAAGAGAACTGGGACGGCATTCTACTGGATTGTTTTTTTCCTTCTCATACTGGTTGTGGGGGCCTTTGGAGCTATTGTTGGAGGAATGTTCGTCAGAACCCCGGCCATCGCATCTGCATACGCGTGGAAAATATTAGCCGCCCTTATCCTAGGTGTATTGATGTACCGGGTGAAGATGAATTTCAGCCTGGCAACTATTATCGGGATAATTATGCTTATGCTTGCAATATGGCTGGGCACGATCACACCTATAAAACTGAGTTATATATCCTGGATGTGGATAATCTTTTTCTATATCATCATCGCCGCCGCTATTCCCGTTAATGTTCTATTGCAGCCGAGAGATTACCTGAACTCCTGGCTTTTGTATTTTGGATTGCTGATAGGTTTTCTCGCCGCCATATTTGCGTTCAAGGGATTTGAAGTTCCTGCATTTTCAAGTTTTTCACCGGTTCTGTTAGGTGGAAAAGCAACGCCATTCTGGCCCGCGATTCCTCTCATCATTGCCTGCGGGTCCCTTTCCGGGTTTCACTCTCTCGTTGCTTCCGGAACAACATCGAAACAAATCGAAAAGGAGAGCGATGCATTGTTTATTGGTTATGGTGCCATGTTTACGGAAGGTTTCCTGTCCACTATCGTTATCGTAGCCATAGCCGGCTTTGGATACACGGCCCTTAAGAACGCAGGTGTGAGTGCAGACATGCTGAATCCGGGCAACTGGGGTGCTATGTTCACCAAAGCCTCTGCATCTGTTAAATTATCCAAGGCAAACCTCTTTGTTCAATCCTATTCCGACATGGTTGCTGCAACCTGGCTTGGTTTCATTCCAGCTATATATGTCAAGGTCATCGCCGGCATGTGGGTTGCTTCTTTTGCCATGACCACACTGGACACAACCAACCGGTTGGCACGTTACTGCATATCTGAAATGGCTATTCCTCTCAAAGACAAAGCTACGTGGCTTTACAATGCTCTAACCAACCGCTGGGTTGCTTCTATAATCCCGGCGGCCATAGGAATCTGGCTGGCCGCAACTGGAAACTGGCTGATTATCTGGGGTTCTTTCGGAGCGGCAAACCAGTTGATCGCTTCTATTGCCCTTATGACCGGCGCGGCTTTTGTCGCCAAGAAACTCAAATCATCATTTTCCAGTGTTGCTGTTATCCCGGCCTGGATCCTCTGGGTTACTGTAACTTCCGCTATTATCTGGTTCATGATTGTTGTTCAGCCAGGCGCCATAGCAGCCAAACCCGGCCCGGGATGGACTGTCATGGTTATTCTGGCGATAATGTTGATCCTGAATTTTGTATTTATTGTGGATTTCGTCAAGTCAGGCAAATCAGGCAAAGCAGAATGATTTGTTTGACAGTTTAACCTTTGTTGCCGGCGCGCAGGACTGGCCGCGCGCCGGCTCTCAATCAATATTCACCCAAGAAGCTATCCTGATGGGTTTTTCGATTTTAGAATTTATTCAACGAATTTTTTCTGATTTTCATGCCATGCATCGTGAAGATGCGGTTGCTCTTACGGTTGTGGAAGCACAGGAACTCGAAAATATTTTTGCACTTCTGCTTCTGGGGTCTTTTGTCGGCTTTCCTTCGCCACCTACATTTCTGGCTGTCGAGCTTTTGCCATTCATGGAAAGGGAATTTAAGATATTAAACCAGAGGGCCGAGGACGCTGGTGACATGTTAGCGGAAATGTGCGGAACAATAGGTATCGATTAAATGAAGATTCTCTTTTTTACCGGAAAAGGAGGCGTGGGAAAATCCACCATGGCAGCAGCTGCCGCGTGGCAACTTTCCCGAAAAAGCCGTGTGTTGATTGTATCACTGGACCCGGCCCATAACCTGGGTGATATATTTGGCGTTGATCTTAAAGACAATAAAAGTCAGTATACGAGCACTCTTTTTCTTAAAGAAATCGATCTTCAAAAACTATCGAGGGAATACCTTCAAAGGGAAATTAATGTTCTTTCAGGTACCTACAAATACCTTCAGACGTTAAATCTTGACAACTATTTTTCTGTTTTAAGATATTCACCTGGAATAGAGGAGTATGCCCTCTTAACCAGCATTGAAAAAACAATCAAAAATGAAACGGACTTTGACTATATCATTTTCGATACCCCTCCGACAGGACTTACACTCAGATTTCTCGCCTTGCCGAAGGTTACCATTACTTGGATTGACCGATTGATTCAAATCAGGCAAAAGATCCTGGAAAAACGCTATACAATCCACAGAATAAGAGGGCCCTTGTCAAATGAAGAAACTGTGTTAAACTACAAAGAAGCAGATGATGATATCCTGAAAAGACTCTGGAAACTGAATAGTAACTATCAAGCTTTGAACAAAATCCTGCAAGGAGAAAATTGTTCTGTCATTTTAGTTTTTAACCCTGATGTCCTTTCCCTCAAGGAGTCTGAGAGATTGATCGAAGGCCTCAATGACTTGAATCTCCCGCTTCGTTTGCTGATTAATAATAAAGTAACCGAAGATAACAAAGAAATGGCAGATCATGTTGAAGGGAACATGAGAAAAAAGGCAAAAGATGTCCCCATTGACCGTGTTTTCCTCTCAAAGGCACTCCTTGATGGTAAAGACGGAAAGTTGTACGATATCCAGGAAGACATTACATCAAAACTGTTATAAAATAGGTAAAAATGTTTGAATACGAACATATCATAACTCAACCTGTTTTTTTCCTCTTCATTGCCTTCAGTTTTCTTTTGAGCCTCGGTTATTTCTGGGGTAGAAGACAAAACAAAAAAATATTCCTCTCCGTTTTCAACGATATTGTCGATGTCGTAAAACCGGATGATCAAACCTTTACCAACATCGGAGGGATTATTGGATATCATGCTAATTTCCTGGTCAAACGGAAAGGCCCTGTTTCCAGGATTGATGCTACGATTACTCTGCTCCCGAGACACTCATGGCTTTATTTTCCTGTATCAAAACTCCTGATAATGAAATATGACCGGCTCTTCATTACGTTGTACCTGAAGCATAATCCTCTTGGGGAAGGTCATTTGATTGAGTCAAAGTATGCCGGTTTTCGGGGGCCGAAAATAACAAATGAGCAACGATTAAACAAAGAAACGATAAAATGGGGGAATCGTGATTTTTACCTCTATTATGTAAACTTGAAAGTACGTGATCATTTTATAAAATTCATGGAACTGAATCCCGAACCAGCTATCATCAAACATATAGCAATCGTTCCAGACCAAAAAAAGAGCTTCGTTTTTATGATTCCTCACAGAACAAAGGTGGCTCAATACTTTGCCCCGATTTATCAATGGTTGCCTTCCGTTATCAAGCAAAAGGAGATCGAGAAAAAATAAAGGCTCGATCCTGTTAAACACATCAGAGAAAAAATGCTTTGACATGAATGCATTTGCAACACTACCCTTTCTCTTCTTTCTCTTTGCATTTGCCGGTATGCTTGTAATCGGGTTTTCACGGGGAAAGAAAGAAAATAAAGAGGTATTTCTCTCAGCATTCAACGACCTCCTGGCCGTGATCAAGCCGGATGATCAGACATTTACCAATATCGGGGGAATCGTGGGATACCACGCCAATCTCTTTTTCAGAGAGAAAGGCCCCGTCTCCGAGATTGACGCCACCATTACCCTTCTTCCGAGACATGCATGGCTTTATATACCCATATCGAAACTCATCATGAAATATGACAGATTATTTATCACACTGTACATGAGACACGATCCTTCCGGGGAAGGTCATCTGATTGAGTCAAAATATTCCGGTTTACGAGGATCAGAAATAACGAATGCCCACCGGTTGTACAGAGAGGAAGTCAAGTGGGGAGCGTACGATTTTTACCTGTATTATGAGATGACAAAGATGTATGATTCCCTTGTGGAATTCATCTATAATAACCCCGAACCGGGCATTATCAGACATATCGCAATCATCCCAAAACAGAGAAAAGGTTTCATATTTATGATCCCCCAAAAAGGGCAGGTTGCAAAATATCTGGGACCAACGTATCAATTGATAATATCAATATTCGAGAGTTGAAATAAGAAATAGATAAATAAACCTACTGTCGTGCCAATCAAAAAATGTCATTTCGACGGTTCGGCTGAGTTCACCGAAGACCGCAGGGAGAAATCCAGGATTTCTCAGTCGTGAAGACTCCTTCGAAATGACAGAGTATCGTTGACATGACACTACGGAGGAAACAATTGATGAAAATAGCAATCGTGGGGATAGGAGGTGTTGGCGGCTACTATGGGGGAAAACTCGCCCTGAAATATGCCGCTTCAGACGATCACGAGATCTTCTTTATAGCGAGAGGCGAACATTTAGATAAAATCAGAAAAAATGGCCTTAAGCTGATCACGACAGAAGGTGATTTTACCGTCATACCATCATTGGCAACAGACAATCCGGGCGAACTTGGTCCTCTTGATCTGATTTTCTTTTGTGTAAAAGGTTACGGCCTTGGAAACGCTGCCCGCATGATTACGGATAATCTTCATAGTAATACGGTAACGATTCCCCTTTTAAACGGAGTCGATAATGTTGAGAGACTCAAAACTGTTTTGCACGAAGGAGACGTTTTGAATGGATGCGTTTACATCAGTACGCACCTTGACCGCCCCGGTGTTATCCAGCAGACAGGGGGATCTTGCAAGTTGCTTTTCGGTCCTGAAAATGGCCTTGTTGAGCCCTATAGAAAAATCGAAACTCTTCTAAAAGATGCGGATATCGAGGCAGAACTTTCGCAGAATATTACCGTTGGCGTATGGTCCAAGTTTCTCTTTGTAGGCCCTCTGGCAGGCATTACATCCGTGTTGGAGAAGCCTTTCGGAGCAATCATGGAAAAAGCGGGTTACAGAATAATGTTAGAGGGAATGATGAAAGAAATCAAGTTGATTGCCGACGCGAAAGGAATACCTCTTCCGGAAAATATTATCGAACAATCACTGGAACTCACATCTAATTTTCCTTATGAAACGAAGTCCTCCATGCAGCTTGATTTCGAAAAGGGAAAAGAAACCGAGATTGAAACCTTTACAGGATATATTATAAAAAGTGGCAAGGAATCAGGCATCAAAACACCTCTGCATGATAAAGTATATTTTGAATTAAAGAATTAACCGGAGGCAATTTCCATGAACAATCCAAAAGTCTTTGTTACCCGATTAATACCGGAAGCAGGTTTAAATTTAATCTTGAATGCCTGTGACGCAGACGTATGGCCCGATGAATTTCCTCCACCTCGTAATGTTTTATTGGAAAAGGTTCGCGGCATGCAGG
>DFBI01000178.1 GCA_002367335.1 Syntrophaceae bacterium UBA3084
TGAAAAAAATCATGAGAAACCAGCGTCGATATATGTTTTCCGACTGTATCCAGCACATTGTCAACCGAAAGAGAACACGCAAGAAATGATCCGGCCAGATCAGGTGTGACGAATCTCATCTTCAAGGCCTGGGGCCTGAAGCCCAGCGACATGGGGAGTTCCCTGAAGGGCGCCCCCAGACGGGTAATATCAACGATGCGGTGGTTTATGGAGGTATCGCTGCATAAATATACGTTGCCCTTAAAACGCATATAAGGCGCCCATATAATATCCTTATTTGACGTCTTATGGGGCAAAACAAGACGAAAATAATGGCGGGCGAAGAGATAGTTTTTTACGTCACAGTAAGGACAGTGGAACAAACGGTTGGTCTCTTCCAGTTCAACAGGCGCTCCGCACTGTGGACATTCATGCTCGACGATAAAACCCATTTAATCCAATTTCTCCCCGCACTGATTGCAGAAAACAGAGTCTGGCAGATTTTCACCTTTGCAGTGAGGACAGATTTTGGGCATTGGTTTTTTACTCACCGGGGTTCCGCATCTGGGACAGAATTTGGCATTGGGTGGAAGATTTTTACCACAGTTAGTGCACTGGTCAAAAACCAGTTGTTGATGGCCACAGTGGGGACAGAATTTCGCATCCTTGTTAATGGCGTGTCCGCAGTCCGGACACTTAAACTCCGGAAGTGCTGCCGGGGCTGTTGCTCCACCCTGAGACTTGAACATATCGGCAAACATGGCCGGCATCATGAAACCCATGCCCATTCCCATACCCGCACCCGCCTCGCCGGTCGATTCAGCGGCCTTTTCCATCGCCATGGCAGCCTTCATCTTGACAAGTCTGTCCAGATCAGGAATGACCCCAAGACGACTTTTATCGTCAATTGCCTTCTGTACTTCCGGAGGCGGAGTAATGGAACTGATATAAAGATGATCCAGCCCCAGGCCGAAATGGCTGAAATCTTCCTTCAGGCGCTCTTGCAGGCCATTTGAGAGTTCATCGTATTGTCCGGGAAGACTGAATAAACTGTCTAGATGTTCTCCTAAATAATCATTAAAACGTGAAACAATTACCTGTTTGAGATATTCTCCGATCTCCTCGGTGGTATACTTACCCATGGTGCCCACCAGTGTATTAATAAACAGCATCGGCTGGACTACCTGAATGTTAAATACACCATAGGCCCGCAGACGCACCAGGCCGAGTTCTGAATCCTTGAAGGCTACCGGATCCCTGGTACCCCATTTGAGGTTTGGAAATACCCTCATGTTGACGAAATAGACCTCGGCCCGAAGCGGGCTGGTCATGCCCCAGGGCAAAGCCAGTACCTTTGTCAGCACCGGGATNNCGGCCGGGTCCATATGCTTCGTATGACTTGCCCTTGTAAAACAATACTCCTGCCTGACTGTCACGAACAATCAACTGTGCACCGAATTTGATTTCACCCGAACCTTTTTGTGGAATTCTGTGAACCAATTCCTGTTCGGCCTCATGAAACCATTCTATAACCTCTAAAAAAATCAAGTTGTCTGTACCCATTTGTCCTCCATATCGTTATTGTAAATTTCCACACGAGTAATTTATATTAAAAGTAAATCGGAGCAAGAAAGAAAAAGCTTGAATATATATGGTGCATAATTGGACAATCAATATAATTGGGACCTTTCTTATGGTAAAATATATAAATTTATAACTTTTTCGTACTCAGGCCACGATAACAAATCTTATATTCTTTATGGAACTAACAAGTATGGCAGTTTTGTAAAAAGTCAGTTTTCCCCTCCCCTGGCGGGAGGGGATTAAGGGGAGGGGGACGTAAGTGATTGAAATAACGTTGTACTCACCCTCACCCCAACCCTCTCCCATCCAGGGAGAGGGAGCAATTCGGACTTTTTACTAAGCCATCAAGTATGGCTAAAAAATACGACGTTGTGTACCACAAACTTGGTTAGAGTCTTTATCCTCAACAACTGCTTTTTCGCGCAGATGTTGGTGTCAGGGGTCGGGACTTCGGTGAACTCAGTCGAACCGGATCAGGGATCAGCGGGGTTTTTACAACATGTTTCATTGTACCAAAAGCCCAATGGGTAATCGCTGTCTTTTACCGGCACCTGATCCCTGATAACTTTGCGGCTTTGCCGCATTAGGTTTATACTAAGCATATCTGCATAAATATTTATAACTTTTCTGGAAATAAGATTTGCCGTAAGGCCTTGTTTTAAGCCGGTTTACGTGAATGTTAAATTTTATAATAATTTATGCAGGTATGCTACCTGCGAAGAAATGACATAGATTTCTTCGCTTCCTTTAGTTTTTTGTTTGACAGATCGATCTGTTCTTACATATATTCTAACGGTTGCCAGAAACATTATATGAACGCCGCATTAGGATGAACAAGAAATGAATAATCTTAATTCTGAGAAAATTGCGATTATCGGCCCTGGAAGATTGGGAACTTCTTTTGCCTATAAATTCGGACGTGATGGTAAAGAAGTACAAATATATTACTACGACGCAGAGTTATGTAGAAAAATCAATGAAACCCACTTCAACCCAAAACACCTGACAAGCGACCTTGCAAAGAAACTGGGGAGCATGGAAATGGTTCCCCGCTTATCCAAAAGGGTTTCCGCAACAAATGACCTTGAAAAAGTTGTGGAAGAAAACGATTTCATTGTTCTTTCCATAACGATGAACCGACTTCCGGAACTGCTGAATTACTTAAAACCGATCATTACCAAAAAGAAAGGCAGAACCTGCCTTTTATCCCCCATAAAAGGGCTTGCATCAGATGAAAAAACAAAAGAGCTGATAACGCCTTCGCAGATGATTAATAACCATTTTTTTGACATCCACAATAAGTTTGAAATTGTCTGTATCGGAGGTCCTTTCTTTGATGTTGATATAGCCATGGGAAAACCGGTCTGTGTAACGGTTGCCGGGAAAAAGGAAATATCACGTATTGTTAAAAAAGAATTCTTAAATGTCAACCCGCAGGAATTAACATCTTTTTACAACTTCGATATTGTCGGGGTAGAGGCCTGCGGCGCCTTGAAAAACATTGTAGCAAATATAAAGGGAGTATTTGAATGTCTGAATCTAGGGAATTCCATACCGGGCACTCTCTTTGCAAGATCGGGAGTTGAAATCAGGTCATTATCGAAATTACTGGGAGGAAGCTTCCAGTCATTTTACAGTCAGGCCGGCGTTGGAGATATGTACGTTACTCTCTCTTCCGACGCCAGCAAAAATTTCAGGTACGGCAAACTATTCTACGAATTATTTAACGGAAATCCCATAGAAACAGATATTCAGGCATTAGAAAAGATAGATGGAACCCCTGAAGGTCCAAATACCATTAAAAACGTTCACAGATACCTGGAAAAGAAAAATATGTACAGTCCGCTGTTTCACTGTGCCTATAAGATTTTCAACGAAGGAGGTTCCAAAGAAGAAATTTTGGGGCGGATTATCCAGGCCTGCCAGTTCGACAAGAGAGAAAAAGAGTATATTAGTACTGTCTCACGATTTCTTTACAGGCTAATCCCGGGCGTCTGGTATAGAAGACATAAGGGATTTTTATCAAAGTTTAATACTTGATGCTCCGGTAAAAAGTCAAAAAATGCCGTTTTTGTCATTCCGGCGAAAGCCGGAATCCAGTCTATTCAATTACTTACGACGGCTCTGGACTCCGGTTTTCACCGGAGTGACGACTTTTTACGAAGCCATCAATACTTGAGACCCTATAAATAATCTAAAACCTGCAAAAGATCCGTTATTACAAGGTCGGGAGAAATTTTTGCGTCCATTGTATCTTCCGTGCCCAGCCTCAATGATCTTTTGTCTCCCGCAAAGAGAGCTGTCTGGAAACCGACCTTACTTGCACAATGAATATCCTTTATCATATCATTGCCAACATATAATGTATTACACTTCGGTATCCCCGATTTTTCAAGGTTTTCAGCAGCTCTTTCAAACATGCAAAGCGAAGGCTTCACATGTCCGGAGACATATGAAAAGAAGATAAAATCAGTGACAAAACCAAGCTCTTCTAAAGTAGCGTTCAAAAATGCATAAAAAAGGTAAGGCGTGTAAAATTGAGCATTTGAAATAATGCCCATGGGAATATTATTCTTTTTGCATGCAGCAAGAACCTCCCTTAAATGGGGCATGGGATACACGGGGTTTACGATAAGTTCATACTCCGCAGCAAATTGTTTAATGTTATCATCATCTTCTATCTTTAGTATTCTTTCCCATATTTTTTCAATTTTTACCTCAGGAAAGTCAACCCCCTGTCCTTTCAGCTTTTCTTTTTCTTTCTTTATTTCTTCAAAGAATTCCTCGGGCAGGTTTTTGGCATTTTTGTTAATATGAAATTTTTCGAGTAAGGCTTTAATGCCGATAACATTTCGTTCGGCCTCTTTCTTTGCCATGCTGATATCCCCTGCCTTGCTTATGAAAAGGGTGCCGTACACATCAAAAAGAATGGCTCTGATCTCCCCTTCCGTTTTTCCTCTTTTATGGAAGTCGGCAGATATGGGAAACAGGGGTCTGGAATATTGGAGAATTAATTTTTCTAAAGACATTTATGCTCCATGTAAAAAAATAACTTAATAACAAACTCAGAAATATCTATGAGAAAATGCATGGTGTGTCAAGGTTATAGGCAATATATTATAAGATTGACCATATAATCATATTAAGATATTAATTGCGACAAAGGCTAAAGAGCGGTTAGAGTCTTTTCTCAATAGAAAGCGGAGGCCATATTATCAATGGAAATGCAGAAAGTACAAAATCTAATGGTAACCGGTGGTTGCGGCTTTATTGGAAGCAACTTCATTCACTATATCCTGGATAAAACTGACTTTGG
>DFBI01000098.1 GCA_002367335.1 Syntrophaceae bacterium UBA3084
TCGATGTTCGATGTTCATCTTGGTCCCGGCTTGTCCGGGTTAGGTTTTAGATTATGGTTTATCAGGTGTTCACTTTTAAACTTTAAATTTGATAAAAACGGTTCACTTTTAATTCTTAAATGACAGGTCTTAGATTTTTCTTGACAAACGCGTTTAAATTACATATTTTCCTCATTTGATTTTTCGGGGAGCTGAGATATTTTGATGAAAACATATAGTGCAAAGGAATCTGATATTAAAAGAGATTGGTATCTTGTTAATGCAGAGGGACGGGTGCTTGGAAGACTTGCCAGTGAAATCGCAAGACGGTTGAGGGGTAAGCATAAAGCCATCTATACACCTCATGTTGATACGGGTGACTTCGTGGTCGTTGTAAATGCTGAAAAAGTTTCACTCACGGGAAAGAAGCTTACTGACAAAATATATTATCATCATACGGGTTATCCCGGAGGGATAAAATCAGTTACGGCAGGAAAAATGCTTAAAGAAAAACCGGAGAGGCTTTTATATATTGCGGTTAAAGGTATGCTGCCGAAGAACAGCCTGGGAAGAAAAATGTTAAAAAAGTTGAAGATATACAAGGGTGAGAAACATCCCCATTCAGCACAAGATCCAAGGGCATTGGAATTATAATCTGGTGGCTCAGCGCCACAATTTGGAGTTAGATATGACAGAGAGTAGATTTTATGCGACAGGTAAAAGGAAAACCGCAATTGCCAGGGTATGGCTGGAAGAGGGAAATGGCAACTGGGTATTAAATGGGAGGGGTTTATCTGATTATTTCCCATCCGAGAGTTTAAGAATGCTGATACAACAACCACTTTCCCTCGTTGGGAAGAAAGACATGCTCAACTTTTATATTACTGTTAAAGGTGGAGGACTGTCTGGACAGGCAGGTGCTGTTAAACATGGTGTATCCAAAGCCTTGGTGGAATACGATGAGAGCTTTAGACCCATTCTCAGAAAGGCAGGTTTCATGACGAGAGATTCCAGGATAAAAGAGAGGAAGAAATACGGCCAGCCCGGTGCGAGGAAGAGGTTCCAATATTCAAAGAGGTAAAGATGATTAAAAGGGGGCTTTGCCTCCTTTTTTTATTTGAGGAGAAAACTTATGTTAAAGATCGGTATATACGGAGCAAGCGGTTATACAGGCCAGGAACTTTTGAAAATTCTTGTTCGACATCCCGAAGCAGATGTTGTTGTTCTGACATCGAGAAAATTTAAAGGCCTCCCTGTTTCCGATATTTATCCGGCATTTAAAGATTTGACTGACCAAAAATATATCGATGCATCCCCAGAAGATGTTGCCTCTCTGTGTGATGTTATCTTTTTAGCTGTGCCCCATGGTGAGGCTATGGAGGTAGCGCCCTACTTTTTAGAGAAGGGGAAAAAAATAATTGATCTCAGTGCGGATTATCGCTTACGTGATGTCAAAGTCTACGAGAAGTGGTATAAAAAACACACTTCATCGAATCTTATCCAAAGGGCAGTTTATGGGCTTCCCGAGCTGTACCGGAATGACATAACAGAAGCAAATCTAATAGCTAATCCGGGCTGTTATCCAACGGGAGTAATCCTTGCTCTGGCCCCGGTTTTAAAGGAAAAATATATCGATATTTCCTCGGTCATTGTTGATTCTAAATCAGGCGTGAGTGGTGCCGGGCGGGAATTATCGATTGGGTCTTTGTTTTGTGAAGCGAATGAGGGATTTAAGGCCTATAAAATATGTACCCATCGCCACACTCCCGAAATAGAGCAGGAACTGAGCCTCCTTGCCGGATGTAATGTCACTGTATCATTTGTGCCCCATCTCATTCCAGTCAGCAGGGGAATACTCAGCACTATATACGCGACACTTCAAAGAGATATTTCTGTATCTGATCTTGTTGGACTTTATAAGAAATTTTATAGAAATGACATCTTCGTAAGAATTTATGATGAGGGAACATACCCCAATATCTCCTGTGTCAGAGGTTCCAATTATTGTGATATCGGTTTTGCCCTTGACGACAAAACGGGAAGAGTGATAATTATCGCGGCAATTGATAATCTTATGAAAGGTGCTGCGGGTCAGGCAGTACAAAACATGAACCTTATGAGTGGTTTCCCCGAAGATATGGGGCTGAATCTGGTTTCACTGTTTCCATAAGAAGGTAGATAGAGTCTTTATTCTCAACAATTGCCTGCCTGTGCGTTGCACGCAGACAGGCGTTTTTTGCGCAGATGTTGGTATCAGGGGTCGAAAATGAACATCGAACATCGAGCGTCCAACATCGAATGTTGAATGGGGAAAATGAAGAAACAGGAATAGAGGCTTACTGTCTGGTATCGGATGTTTTTCTATTTGATTTTAGAATAATTTGAGGAGCGAAGCGACATCATTATTCGACGTTCAATGTTCGATGTTGGACGTTCATCTTTAATATGCTTTCCTGCGCTCAGGCATGGAAACGAGAAACCTTTTTACCTTTGCGGCTTTGTCGCCTTAGAGTCCTTGTTAAATTTTCTTTTTCGTGTTTTCGTACTTTCGTGTTTTCGTGATAAAAATATATCTTGTTTGGTTCCGGCTTTGCCGCATTAAGAGATTGAAATGGGCTTAAAGTTTTACAACACTCTCAGAAAGAAAAAGGAAGAATTTAAGCCTATTGAAGCGGGCAAGGCGAGTATGTACGTTTGCGGCATTACGGCATATGATATGTGCCACATCGGCCACGCTCGTTCTGCTGTTGTTTTCGATGTTATTTGCAAATACTTGAAGTATAAGGGTTACAATGTAATCTATGTTAAGAACTTTACCGATGTTGATGACAAAATCATAGCGAAAGCAAATGAGGAAGATACAGACATCATTGAAATATCGGAACGATATATAAAAGAGCACAATAACGACATGGACGGGATGGGAGTAGCCCGACCTTCAATAACACCGAAAGCGACGGAAAACATCAAGGGCATGATCCGCCATATCAGTACTCTTGTAGAAAAGGGTTTGGCTTATGTTGTTGAGGGAAATGTCTTTTTTGCTGTGGATAAATTCAAGGGATACGGAAAACTCTCAGGTAGAAATCTCGATGACATGCTGGCCGGAGCGCGTATCGACATTAATGAGAAAAAGAAAAACCCCCTTGATTTTATCCTTTGGAAATCTGCCAGGGAGGGGGAGCCCTGGTGGGATAGTCCCTGGGGAAGAGGACGGCCGGGTTGGCATATAGAATGCTCCGTCATGAGTCAACGTTTCCTGGGAGAGACATTTGATATCCATGGCGGAGGAATGGACCTTATCTTCCCCCATCACGAGAATGAGATTGCCCAGGCCGAAGGAGCAACGGGTAAGCCCTTTGCAAATTATTGGATACATAACGGGTTTGTGAGAATAAACAAGGAAAAGATGTCCAAGTCCCTCGGTAACATTTTTAATTTGCGAGAAGCATTAGGCAGTTATCATCCCGAAGTATTAAGGCTTTTTATGCTGCAAAGTCATTATCGAAGTCCTGTCGATTTTTCCGATGAATCCCTTGCCGAAGCAAGAACAGGTATGGGAAGATTTTATGAAACATTTAAGAGGACAAAGGACATCCTTGCTGCCGGAATTGATTTTTCAGATATCTTACCAAAAAACCTTTCAGGAAAAGATAAAGATGTGTTTGGAAAAATAACAACGCTTCCTGATCGATTTGCAGAAGCCATGGATGATGATTTTAATACCGCCAGGGCAATAGGTTACATTTTTGATGCAACACGGTTGGTTAATGGTTATCTGGCCGGCAAGAAATTTGTCCCAACGGCGGAATCGCTTTTTGTTTTGAATTCAGCCAGGGACAATGTGAAGAAAGTCGGTAAAGTGCTGGGCCTGTTTCTCGAAGATCCTGATGAATATTTCGAAAAAGACAAAAAAAGAGAAGCTGAAAAACAGGGTTTGGACATCCAGGAAATAAATGCTTTGATCGAAGAAAGACAGAAAGCCAGGACAGCAAAAAAATGGAAGAAAGCCGACGAAATACGGAACATCCTTGCGGAAAAAAAGGTGGTTCTCAAAGATACTGCTGATTCAACAACCTGGAAGATCGCCAATCTCGTAAAAAATCAACCTTTAGGAATCAAGAAGAAATAAGTTATACGGATTGCGCCGTAATGTTGTTTGTTTTCAAGGCGTGTTGAAGCGCGCATAACGAGTTATGTAAGCTTTGACACAACACAGAAAACAAGCAAAAGGACAAGCAAGGTGTATGAGTTATTTATTCTTGCTGACTTAGCAGCAAGGTAATCTGAATAAACTCTGCATTTCCCCACTTTCCTGGGAAAATTACGTAATAATGTTCCTTTCTTCTGATTATTTTTTGGTATCTTTTACTCTTCCTAACCAGCTTTCTTCTTTATTTATTGAAAAAAAGAAAGGGTTACTATCTGCTTCATCTTCATCAATTGTCATATATGAGGAAAGCCACACTCCCAATAAGTACCATATATGAAACATAATTTTCAAAATCAATATATTAGTCCATTCTAACAGCATAAATATTGTAATCATCACTTTTTCCCTTTCCTGAGCTTATTTCATTTTTGAATTGTGTATATTAATTGTGATTTTACCTGAATATAAAGCAACTTATATGCCAGAAAATCTTTCAAATCCGTTTCTCTTGTAAATTCCGCCAGTTAGTTATGAAACAGGTGGTAGCCAACAATGCTATTTTTTTGCCAGAAAAAAGATATAGTGGTATTCGTCATTTATTCGGGCTTGCTGATGGATGAATCTACATCTTTTGGAGCTTTTATTAATATGAAGAGTCTGCAATAGAGTCTTTATCTTCAACAACTGCGTTTTTTGCGCAGATGCTTGTGACAGGGGTCGGGGATCGCAAATGAACATCGAACATCGAACGCCCAACTTCGAATGTTGAATGGTGAAAATGAAGTGTTCTAGTATCGGATCCCTTTTTGTTATTAACTACCACGAAGAACACAAAGAAACTTTTTTTATCTTCGCGCTCTTCGCGATAAAAAAGTATCTTGTTCGATTGCAACTTTGCCGCCTTAGAGAGTAATGATATTTTCCTCCTTATCTCTCTGAAAAGTTCCTGTTTAAGTACTGATTGCCATATATTTCGATTGAAACAATCCACTTGTTGTGATATGGAGTCTCGCAGCAGGTGATTTGGAGGCTTTAATGGAAAATACAAGTTTAGGAAAAATGCTGGAAAATGTTAGCAGTAAATATCCGGGTAAGGTAGCTCTTCTTTACGAAGATAGACGGATTACTTATGAAGAATTGAATCAATCTGTAAATGCCATGGGCAATCGTTTAAGAGACCTGGGTGTAAAAAAAGGGGACACAGTTGCGTTGATGCTCCCGAACATACCCGAATTTGTCATATCATATTTTGCCACGGTGAAATTAGGTGCAGTTGCCGTAACTCTCAACATAGTGTCGACACCGTATGAACTGACATATCTTCTCGGTAATAGCGATTCAAAAGTATTGATAACAACCACTTCGACAGTTAACAGGTTTGAAAAGATAAAGACCGACGTTCCTTCGTGCAGGCATCTGGTCCTGACAGATAGTCCTGACGGGCAAACTTTTTTTCAGGAAGCTATCAGTACAGGACCGTCTGAATTTACCATGCCCGGAATCAATTGTGATGATCCCGCTGTAATGATTTATACCTCCGGCCTGACGGGCAAACCTCTCGGCGCTGTCCTTACACATAAGAATCTTTCTACTCAGACCTCTCTTCTCAGAGACGTTTGTGAAGGATCACAACATGACGTGGGGCTTTCAGTTATTCCCTTCTTTCATTCATACGGCGCCGCGGCAAATATGCTTACCGTTATCGGGCTTGGCGCCACTGCGGTACTGATGGATCAATTCAGTATCGACAGTATTTTCCAGACCATAGAAAAAGAGAAGGTTAGTTATATAGCCGCTGTACCCAGATTGTTTCTTGGAATGCTTTTGCAGAAAGATGCAGATAATTATAATGTAAGCTCCCTAAGATTATGTATTACCGGTGGTTCAGCCATGCCCCCTGAATATATTCCCATGTTTGAAAAGAGGTTTCATGTAAAGTTAGTGGAAGGATATGGTCTCACCGAAGCTTCTCCTGTCTGTTCGGTCCGCAGAATCACCATGGAGCAAAAACCGGGATCCATAGGAATCCCCATCCCGGCTGTGGAAGCTAAAGTGTTTGATGAAGGCGGCAGCGAGTTGCCGGCTGATGAAGTGGGAGAGCTTGTAATTAAAGGCGCTAATGTTATGGATGGTTATTACAAGGACAGAAAGGCAACCGCAGAGGTCATCAAAAATGGATGGTTGCACACCGGAGATCTCGCCAGGATTGATAAAGACGGATATATCTTCCTCACTGGTCGTAAAAAACGAATGATTATCACCAGCTCTTTTAACGTTTATCCCCGGGAAGTGGAAATTGTCCTTGACATGCATCCTGCCGTGGCATCATCGAGGGTAATCGCAAAGCCCGACCTGATGAGAGGTGAAATCGTCAAGGCCCTCATTGTCAAAAGAGACGATGCAACTGTTGACAAAAGAGAAATCATGAGGCATTGCAGGATATATCTGTCGTCGTACAAGATCCCACGGGAGATTGAATTCGTTGAAAACCTGAGTTAGCGCAGGGTTAGATGTTTTGTTTTTTGCCACACCTGCCGGAATTCCCTGAAATATTGGGAGAAAGGAACCAAATGTCAAAAATACCACAAAAATTAGATAAAAAAAGAGCGGATATTTACAAGGATGCACCTATCGCAAAATTCGGTGAGCGAAAGCCGGATTTTTCAACCATGGGTAAAAAAATAAAGAATACATATAAAAATCACAGGGAAGTTGTCCTGGTGGAAGCATGCAGAACCCCTTACGGCAGATTTGGAGGAGGATTAAAAAGTTTCGACGCATGTGAACTCGGGGCTATGGCGATCAAGGAAGTCGTCAGGAGAACTGATGGTAAGGTAAAGCCGGAAGACATCGACTATGTTTATATGGGACAGGTTGTGCCGGCGGGTTGCGGTCAGGTGCCAAGTCGCCAGGCGACCATCCTTGCCGGTCTGCCCGAGTGGGTTCCCTCCATTACAGTAAATAAAGTTTGCTCATCGGGAATCAAAACGGTTGATCTGGCGGCCCAGATGATTCAGCTTGGAAGAGCGGAAATTTGCATTGCAGGCGGCCAGGAAAGTATGAGCAACTGCCCTTTCTCGCTTCCCGATATGAGATGGGGATCACGAATGGGTTTGACCAGCAGGCCGGCTGTTGATCTTATGGTTTACGACGGCCTGTGGGATGCCTTCTACAATCGCCATATGGCCATTCACGGATCTGAAACGGCTGATGAATTCGGTTTCACCCGCGAAGATCAGGATGCCTGGGCATATCACTCACAAATGGGAGCCGCCGCCGCCATGGAAGAAGGAAAACTTGATGATGAGATATTCCCCGTTGAAGTGAAGCAGGGCAAAGGATCTGTAATCGTGGATACAGATGAGTTTCCCAGACCGAGCACAACAATGAAAGGTCTGGCCAATCTTCCGCCTGTCTTCGGCCACAAGAGCGCAGTTACTGGAAAACCTGGTAGTGTGACGGCCGGAAACGCTCCCGGAGTCAATGATGGCGGAGATGTTTGTCTTCTCATGAGCAGAGAGAAAGCGGACGAACTGGGAATGAAGCCCCTCTGCACTATTCTCGATTATGCAGAAGTATCCCAGCCGACAAAGGATATAGCAACAGTCCCGGGACTTTCCATCAAAAAAGTTCTTGAACAGAATGACATGTCTATCGATGACGTTAATCTTATTGAAATCAATGAAGCCTTTGCCTCTGTCGTCCTGATCAGCGCTCGGCGTATTCTCGGATTAACGGAAGAGCAAATGTACGAAAAGGTGAACGTGAATGGAAGCGCCATTGCCTATGGTCACCCCATCGGAGCAACGGGAGCCAGAATTCTCATGACCCTGGCCTACGAGCTGAGGCGCAGGGGAGGCGGCATCGGTGTTTGTGGAATCTGTGCCGGTCATGCCCAGGGTGATTCAATGCTGATTAAGGTTGAATAATCAAGAAAAAGGCGCAAGGAAAAAGATATAAAACCTCAAACTTTTAACATTTAGCCTGTACTTTATTTGAAAGGAGAATTTAGAATGCGAGATGTAGTAATTGTAAGTGGAGCGAGGACTGCTGTCGGTAACTTTGGCGGTTCGCTAAAAGGTGTAAAATGTGTTGATCTGGGAGCCCTTGTCATAAGGGAGGCAATAAAGAGGGCCGGGCTACGGCCTACCGTTAGTGATTTTGTTAAATCGTGCCGTCCGGACATCTTCGGTGAGTTTGACATGACTGAAATCAACAAGAAGTACTATGATTACGATGACTCTCTGAATCCGGTTTATTTTGATGAATGTATCATGGGAAATGTCATTCAGGCGGCCCAGGGACAAAACCCCGGCAGACAGGCAATGATCTATGCGGGATTGCCGGAAGAAACAGGTGGAATTACTGTGAACAAGGTCTGCGCCTCGGGAATGAAGGCCATTACTCTGGCTGCGCAAATCATCAAGTCGGGTGAAGCAGACATCATCGTGGCTGGCGGTATGGAAAACATGAGCAATGTTCCTTACGCATTGCCTGACGCCCGCTGGGGATACCGCATGAACATGCCCTTTGGCCAGGTTACAGACATGATGGTGCATGATGGTCTCTATGAGATTTTTAATGGATATCACATGGGGATTACGGCGGAAAATATTGCAGAACGATATGGATTTACAAGAGAACAGCAGGACGAGATAGGATTAATAAGCCATCAGAGGGCCAGGGCTGCCATTGCCAGCGGAGCTATTGCCGATGAGATCGTTCCCGTTGTCATCCCTCAGCGTAAAGGCGCGCCTGAGATATTCGAGGTCGATGAACGACCAATGGATACCACAATGGAAAAAATGGCCAAGCTGCGCCCGGCTTTTAAAAAAGACGGCACAGTCACCGCGGGTAATGCTTCCGGGATTAACGATGCTGCGGCAGCCGTTGTGGTCATGAGTGCTGATAAAGCGAAAGAACTTGGCCTAAAGCCCCTGGCAAAAATCAAGGGATATGCGTACGGTGGCATCGATCCTGCTTATATGGGACTGGGACCCATTCCGGCAACCAGAAAGGTATTCGGACAACTCGGTTTGACGATGAAGGACATGGATTATATTGAATTGAACGAGGCTTTTGCCTCTCAGACCCTGGCCTGTCTCAAAGAGCTGGAAATCGATCTCGATAAATGCAACCTCAACGGCAGTGGAATTTCTATCGGTCATCCCATCGGCTGCACCGGCGCCAGGCTTACTTACAGCCTTGCCATGGAAATGAACAAGAAAGGTTATAATCTGGGTTTGGCAACGCTTTGTATCGGTGGCGGGCAGGGTATGGCGATTGTTCTGGAAAGCATGTAGGTAACTATTTGACAGGATAAACATGATGAAAGATATACTAACTGTTTGTTCTTTATCAAAACGCGGTGAATCCTGTCTAGAATAAAATAAGGAGAAGAAGCTATGGAAGTAAAGACTTTTGGCGTTGTTGGGGCTGGTCAGATGGGGAACGGTATTGCCCAGGTTGCAACTCATCCCGGCGGACTTAACGTAATTATGAACGATATTGCCGATGAGTTTGTTGACAGGGGTTACAATACTATTTCGAAAAACCTTGACAGGCTGGTTTCCAAAGAAAAGATTACGGCCGACCAGAAAGAGGAAATCCTGAGCCGGATCACAAAGAGCACAAACCTGGAGGATATGAAGGATGCCGATTTCGTCGTGGAAGCGGCTACGGAAAGAGAAGATCTAAAGCTGGGAATATTTAAGAAACTTGACGAGATTTGCAAACCCGGCGTTATCCTTGCTACGAACACGTCCTCCATACCAATTACACGGATTGCAGCCGCAACTAAAAGGCCTGAACTTGTAATTGGAATGCATTTCATGAACCCTGTTCCTGTAATGAAACTTATTGAAGTTATTAGAGGCCTGGCAACCTCACAGGGGACATACGATCTGGTTGAAAGCCTTTCGAAACAATTCGGAAAGACACCTGTTGAATGTAACGATTTTCCAGGGTTTATTGCAAACAGAATCCTCCTGCCAATGATCAACGAGGCAGTTTATGCCCTCTTTGAAGGAGTCGGTACGGTGGAAGCTATCGACAGCATCATGAAATTAGGCGCGAATCACCCCATGGGTCCCCTTGCTCTGGCTGATCTGATCGGTCTGGATACCTGCTGGGCAATCATGGATGTCATCTACAAGGGATTCAGTGACTCAAAATACCGTCCCTGCCCACTTTTAAAAAAATATGTTGACGCGGGCTACCTTGGAAGAAAAACCGGAAGAGGATTTTATGACTACAGTAAATAAAGACAAGTTCGTAAAAAGTCAGAGTTTTTACCGTTTTGTCATTCCCGACCTGATCGGGAATCTATAACTGCTTGTAATTACTGGATTCCCGCTTTCGCGAGAATGACATATTAGCGAGTTTTTGACTTTTTACGAAAGCATCAATAAACATTAATTGAATTTTTTAACTTGCATCAAGGAAGGAGGAACAAGATAAATGGAATATAAAAATATACTTTTCACAGTAGAGGAAGGGGTCGCGATTATCACGTTCAACAGGCCCAAAGCGCTTAATGCCATGAATTCAGAAACGATGAGAGAACTCAAGGATGCGGTAACGGTGTGTAAGGACGATGACAGCGTCAAGGCGATTATCCTGACCGGTGCCGGAGATAAGGCATTTATAGCGGGCGCGGATATTTCGGAGATGCAGAACCTGGAACCACAGGATGCTCTTAAATTCATGGAACTGGGGCACGATACATTACGATTGCTTGAAACCCTTCCGAAACCCTCTATCGCGGCGATCAATGGTTTCGCCCTCGGAGGGGGAACAGAAATCTCCATGGCCTGCGATATGAGATTTGCATCGGAAAATGCGCGCTTCGGCCAGCCGGAAATACTTCTCGGTCTTATACCCGGGTGGGGGGGCACACAGAGGTTGCCCCGTCTCATTGGTATGGGAAGGGCCAAGGAAATTGTTCTGGGGGGGGGACAGCTCGATGCACAAAGAGCCTATGAAGTGGGTCTCGTAAACAAAATCTACCCTGCCGACCGGCTTATGGAAGAAACGAAAAAGTTTGCGAAGAAGCTGGCAGGCATGCCGGTCTTTACAATGAAAATGGCCAAGCACTCCATCAACTTCGGCTATGATCTATCCCTTGACAATGCGATCAGGCTTGAGGTGGAATGTTGCGCCCAGTGCTTCAGCACCAAAGATCAAAAAGAAGGAATGGCCGCTTTCCTTGAAAAGAGGAAGGCGAACTTTACCGGGCGATAAGTGGAGTTTGCGAAAGCGCCGGATGAACTGTGCGCGAATGAAAGACAAAGCATGTTGGAAGGAGAAACATTATGAATTTTGGACCAACCGAAGAACAACAAATGGTAAAAGATATGGTTGCACGGTTTGTTGATGATGAGATTAAACCCGTTGCCGCCGAACTTGATGAGACCCACAGGCATCCTCAGGAGATATGCCGGAAACTGGGTGAAATGGGGCTCATGGGAGTTTCCGTTTCTGCGGATTATGGTGGAGCCGGCATGGATAACGTGACCTATGTCATGGCAATGATCGAGATTTCAAGGGGGTGCGCGAGTTGTGGTGTTATCGTTTCTGTAAACAATTCACTTTATGGCCACCCTCTCAAAACCTACGGCAACCATGAGCAGAAGCTGAAATACCTTACACCTGTAGCCGGAGGTCAGGTCGAAGGTTGTTACGCCCTCACTGAAGCAGGCGCGGGTTCCGATGCCGGCGCGGTAAGATGCCGTGCCGAACTTAAGGGGGACAAGTGGATCGTCAATGGTGTAAAGAAGTTCATAACCAATGGCAATGTGGCAAACTATAGCGTTCTGGCAGCCAATGAAAACCCCGAAAAAGGGTACAAGGGAATGTTGACATTGGTAGTTGATTTAAAGAACACACCTGGATTCTCGGTAGGAACAATAGAAGAGAAAATGGGGATTCTCGCGTCCGGTACGGCTGAGATGGTCTTTGAGGATGCCGAAGTTCCGGCGGAGAACCTTCTCGGTGAACGTGGTCAGGGGTTCAGGCAAATGCTGGAAGGCCTGGATGCCGGTCGAATCGGAATAGGTTGCCAGGCCTGTGGTATCGGGAAATCCGTCCTGGAAGATTCCCTCCAGTTTGCGAAGGAAAGAGTCCAGTTCGGCAAACCCATCAGCTCATTTCAGGCAATTCAGTGGAAACTGGCCGATATGGCAACCGAACTGGATGCGGCGGAGTTAATGCTTCTCAGGGCGGCATGGCTGGAGGATAATGGTTTAAACTATGAGAAAGAGTCGGCCCAGGCAAAGATGTACGCCTCCGATGTGGCTATGAGAGCTGCTGTTGAGGGTGTTCAGATCTTCGGTGGATACGGCTACTGCAAAGATTATCCGGCGGAGAGACACATGCGTGACGCAAAGATCTGCCAGATATATGAAGGCACTAACGAGATCCAGAGAATGGTCATTGCCAGAAAGCTCTTAGGTGCGAGGTAGTTTTCTAAAGGCAAAAGGTTCAAGGTTCAAGGTTTTTCCCTTGCTCCTTGAGCCTTGTATCCTTGTTTTTCACCCCCTGACACCGGCATTTGATCTTATGGACTTCACATTAAACAGGCTATCCGACTATAAAGGCGTAAAAGGCCCCCTTCTTTTGATAATCATGGATGGCATGGGTCTCTATCGTGGAAATGATGATGGATATCCCGGTAATGCAATTGATATTGCCAAACCGGAAAATCTTCTCAATCTTTTGAAAAACGAAAAGATTGTAACGAAACTGAAGGCACACGGCACGGCAGTCGGCATGCCTTCGGATAATGATCAGGGAAACAGCGAGGTTGGTCATAATGCCTTCGGCGCGGGCCGGATCTTTGCGCAGGGAGCGCGTCTTGTGGGTGAGGCAATTACAACGGGCAGGTTATTTGAATCGGAAACATGGAAGAAAATAATAGACAATTCCCTGAACAAAAAAACTCCCGTCCACTTTATCGGGCTTATATCAGATGGCAACGTCCACAGCAACATTGCCCACCTCTTTGCGCTTATAGGTGAATGTGACAGGAAGGGCGTAGAAAAGGTATATGTGCATGGCCTGTCAGACGGCCGTGATGTTCCGCCCTTAAGCGCGCTCCGCTACTTCGGCGAATTGGAAGATTATCTCTGGTCGATACGTGTGGAAGCAGTCAAATCGGGTAAAAACCGCCTGTATTTCGTGGCATCCGGCGGAGGGAGAATGGTAACCACCATGGACCGTTACGAGGCGGACTGGTCCATTGTGGAAAGGGGTTATAATGCTCACGTGCTGGGTGAAGGTCCTAAATTCCCCGATAGCCTGACGGCAATCAGAAAATTGCGCGAGGAACAACGACTTGACGATCAATATCTGCAGCACTGGGTTATACATGACCCGAATAATCCCCGAAAACCTCTCACCGAAATCAGAGACGGTCACAATGTGATATTATTCAATTACAGAGGTGACCGGGCGCTCGAAATCAGTCGCGCATTTGTTGAGGATGATTTCAGGGGATTTAACCGCGGATATAAACCTGATGTTCTTTATGCAGGCATTCTTGAATATGATGTGGACACACACATGCCGCCTGAATATCTTGTTGCTCCGCCGGCTTTCGATCGGACTGTTTCAGAATACCTGGCCAAAAACGGTGTGACTCAATACGCCATAAGCGAGACGCAGAAGTTCGGCCATGTGACCTATTTCTGGAATGGAAACAATTCCGCCAAGTTTGACGAAAAGACCGAAGAATGGGTGGAAATTGAATCGGACCGGATACCTTTTGATCAGGCGCCGGCGATGAAGGCCCGGGAGATA
>DFBI01000064.1:0-2607 GCA_002367335.1 Syntrophaceae bacterium UBA3084
TCTGGCTGACATCACAACTATAAAAAAACTGCTGGTCAGTCTCGGGGTCCAAATCGAGGGTGACAGCCCTCTCAGGATAAACGCGAGTAATATTACGAATTGTGAGGCATCTTATGACCTGGTTAAGACAATGAGGGCCTCGATTCTGGTTTTAGGGCCTCTTGTGGCAAGAATGGGCAGGGCAAGGGTTTCTCTTCCGGGTGGATGTGCAATTGGTGCGAGACCGGTAAACCTACATTTAAAGGCCCTGAAAGATATGGGTGCGAAAATAGATCTCAGAGATGGTTATATAGAAGCTGAGGCGTCAAAACTGAAAGGGGCGAAAATCTATTTTGATATTGCAACGGTAACAGGAACGGAAAACATCATGATGGCTGCAACATTGGCTGAAGGAACAACATTGCTTGAAAATGCCGCTTGTGAACCTGAGGTGGTTAATCTGGCTGATGTGTTAAATCACATGGGAGCAAAAATATATGGAGCCGGCACGACTATGATAGAAATTGAAGGCGTGGAATCACTTCATCCGGTGGAAGATACCATTATGCCCGACAGAATTGAAGCGGGAACATACATGATTGCAGCAGGGCTTACAGGTGGTGATGTGAAAATAATGGAATGCGAACCGGCTCACCTCGATGCCCTTATTAATAAACTGAACGAAGCAGGGATGGATATCACAATTCTTGATGGGGGTCTCAGGGTTGCAGGAGGGGAAAAAATAATCAGTGTGGACATAAAGACCCTTCCCTATCCAGGGTTTCCGACTGATCTCCAGGCTCAAATAGTTGCATTAATGGCGTTAGGTAACGGAATCAGTGTTGTGAGAGAAACCGTTTTTGAAAACAGGTTTATGCACGTCAATGAACTGATGCGGATGGGAGCAGACATTATTGTGGAAGGAAATAGCGCCATTGTGAGGGGTGTTCCAATGCTTCGTGGCGCACCGGTGATGGCGACAGATCTTAGGGCCTCTGCTTCTCTGATCCTTGCAGGATTAGTGGCCTGCGGGAAAACGGAACTTTCCAGAGTATATCATATTGACAGAGGATATGAATGTATCGAAAAAAAACTTTCATCGCTCGGCGCCAGGATAGAGAGAGTAAGAGGATAAAGTGAAAATTATCAGAACCGATGAACAACTGATTAAAGATATATTTAAGCAAATTAGAGATCGAGGGAAATTGGTCAACCTGTCCGTAAGAGATGTTGTAAGAAAAATTGTGCAAGATGTAGCGGCAAGGGGGGATACGGCACTCTTTAAATACACCGAGAAATTTGATGGTGTTTCCCTCAATGTACGTTCGGTGGAAGTTTCAAAAGGTGAGATAGACAAAGCTGTCAAATATATTGAATTTGCAGATTATGATATCCTTAAGCTCGCTGCGCGACGGATAGAGAAGTTCCATAAAAAACAATTGGTTAGTTCATGGATTGATTCAGATGAAGATGGGATAGATCTCGGACAACTAATACGCCCCCTGAATCGGGTGGGAATATACGCACCGGGTGGGCTTGCAACATATCCTTCGACCGTTCTTATGGCTGCTATCCCGGCAAAGGTCGCTGGAGTCAGTGAAACTATCCTCGTTACTCCCGCCAAAGATGGAAAATTAAATCCCCTGATACTTGCCGCTGCGAAATTGGGGGGAATCAGCCGGATATTTAAAATAGGCGGCGCTCAGGCGGTGGCAGCTCTGGCCTATGGTACTGAGTCGATCCCATCAGTGGATAAGATTGTTGGTCCTGGTAATGTGTATGTAGCTGCTGCAAAAAAGATGGTTTATGGTCAGGTGGGAATAGATATGATAGCAGGTCCTAGTGAGATCGTTGTTATTTCTGATGGGACAGCTAATCCCGAAATAGTGGCAGCAGACCTCCTGTCTCAGGCAGAACATGATGAGATGGCGAGCGCCATTCTTCTGACCCCGAAAGAAGACTTTGCACGGAAGGTATCTTCAGAGATACAAATTCAGCTAAAGAATCTTGACAGAGAATCTATAGCGACAAAGGCTATTAAACAGTTTGGGATGATTATTCTAACAAGAGATATGGATGAGGCCATAGATATCGCAAACAAATTTGCACCGGAACATTTGGAATTAATGGTGGAAAAACCACAGCAGATGCTTGATAAAATTATCAATGCAGGAGCCGTGTTCCTTGGCTACGATACACCTGAGGCCGTTGGAGATTATATGGCAGGACCGAACCATATCCTCCCCACGGGAGGAACCGCAAGGTTTTCTTCTCCTTTGGGCGTTTATGATTTTATTAAAAGAACCAACGTAATCTCTTTTACTGGTAAATCACTGAAAAAATATGGTGACAGGATCGCACGTTTCGCTGAGCTCGAAGGGCTCGACGCTCATAAAAGATCAGTGATGGTCAGGTTGAAAAAAAATACTTGACAAAATAGTACAATTAATCAACTAATGCGGCAAAGGTAAAAGATCAGAGGCTAAAGGGTTCAAAACTCAAATTTCCGGATTAGAGGATTAATTCCTAACCCGGACAAGCCGGAGCCAAGATGAACATCGAACATCGAACGTCCAACATCGAATGTTGAATGGGAAAAGGCGGCCAACCGTGAACGGTTACTAAATT
>DFBI01000064.1:2614-21828 GCA_002367335.1 Syntrophaceae bacterium UBA3084
TCGACTGAGCTCGCCGAAGGCTGAGCTCACGCCGAAGTCTCAGGTCGAAGTCAAATAACAAATGTTCGAAACAGTTTTGGACATTCGAGTTTAAGGTTTTGATATTGTTTCGTACTTCGGATTTCGAATTTATTTTCCGCCAACATCTGCGCGAAAAACGCAGTTGTTGTGAATAAAGACTAACAGTCCTTGACCTTTGCGGGTTTGCCGCAGCCTTTAGCTGTGTGACTTTTGAGCGGGCGTAATTCAGAGGTAGAATGTCAGCTTCCCAAGCTGAACGTCGTGGGTTCAATTCCCATCGCCCGCTCCATATTTTTACTTGAAATAGTTGTTTTTGTGTGTTACACGGTAAAATATCAAATTTTGAATTTCAAAATTGGAGTGGGCCGGTGCCCGCTTTTTTATTTTGAAGAAGAATACATATATGGACAATATACGTCAAACATACAGGCAGGAAGTGATAGATTTGGTAGAACCGGTTATCGAATCTGGATTGATGGAGTTAATAGATATTGAATGTCTTAAAATGAAATCCCGGTGGGTTGTAAGGATCTATATTGATAAAGAAAACGGTGTTACTCTGGATGATTGCGCAGAAATCAGCAATAGTGTCGGAGATTTACTGGATATCCACGATATCCCGCCCGGTCCTTATACCCTTGAAATATCATCACCGGGGTTGAATCGTCCCCTTTTAAAAGACAAAGACTTTCTAAAATACAGGGGATCCAGGGTAACGGTTCGGGTAAAAAAAATTCTTTCTGGAAAAAGAAAGTTTTGTGGTAAGCTAATAAACTTCATGCAGGAAGGCAAAAACAAAACTCTCATTGTAGATGAGGAAGGAAAACTTTATCACATACCGAGAGAAATTGTGTCTAAAGCAAATCTCGAGTATGAGCTTTGAACTCGGATTTTGTAGAAGGTATAATAACGAGACGCAGAAACCCGCGCAGTCTGCGGCGAGCCTTCGGGGCTAATGTAAGACTGGGTTTAATAGAATATGGAGGGCTTTTACATGTTGCCAGACCTTAAGCGCCTGATTGATCAGATGGGTAGGGATAAGGGCATAGATAAAGAAATAATTATTGAAGCATTGGAAACAGCTGTATTAACCGCTGCGAAAAAGAAACTGGGACAAACCCTGGATATGGAATCACATTACAATGAAGAAATAGGAGAAATCGAGGTCTTCAGGTTTATGACTGTTGTAGAAAATGTTTTAAATCCCGATACACAAATTTCCATTGAAGAAGCCAGAAAAACTCTGGATGAAGATGCGGAGCCGGGTGACAGTCTTGGTGCGAAAATAGAAGCGAATACCTTTGGAAGAATTGCTGTTCAGTCAGCCAAGCAGATCATTATCCAAAAGGTAAGAGATGCAGAGCGGGATATGATTTATGAAGAATATAAGGACAGAAAAGGAGATCTGGTCAATGGTTTTGTCCAAAGGTTTGAAGGGGGGAACATTATCGTTAACCTGGGCAAAGCTGAAGGAGTTATTCCACCTGCCGAGCAAATTAGAAAAGAGATGTTTAAAAGGGGAGAGAGAATCCGGGCATATATATGTGAGATAAAAAGAATATCCAAAGGCCCACAGATCATACTTTCCAGAACGCACCCCGGGTTTATCAGGTCTCTATTTGAGATGGAAGTTCCTGAAATTTCTGAGGGGTTAATCGAAATAGTAAATGTGGCGAGAGAGCCTGGGAACAGGTCGAAAATCTCCGTTAAAACGCAAGACAGAGATGTAGATCCTGTCGGTGCCTGTGTTGGTATGAGGGGCTCTCGTGTCCAAAGTGTGGTACAGGAATTAAAGGGAGAGAAGATAGATATTGTACCTTTTGCCGATGACCAGGTAACATATGTTTGCAGTGCCCTGTCCCCGGCAAAAGTAGACCGGGTACTCATGGATGAGGATGCACGATCCATGGATGTTATTGTCCCGAACGATCAGCTTTCTCTGGCTATTGGGAAGAGTGGGCAAAATGTGAGATTGGCTGCACGTCTCACTGGATGGAGAATTGACGTTAAAAGTGAATCTCTACTCGAAGAACAGGAAAATGAAGGATATACGTCCCTCTTGAAAATTCCGGGTATGGATGAAAGTACAGCAGAACTTTTCTACAGAGAAGGTTTGAAGAATGTTGAAACACTAGCTTTAGCAAATCCTGAAATGTTAGCGTCATTGACTTCAATAGAGGGGATGAGCAAAGAAAAAGCGGTGGAGTGGATTGAAGAAGCCGGAAAAATTATAGCTGATGGAAATAATGCACAAACCCCTTAGGACCTGATGATCAAAATAACCAGGAGTTTCAAGGAATGTCTAAAATAAGAGTATACGAGTTAGCCAAAGAGTTTGATGTAGATAGTAAAGTGTTTATATCACGTATAGAAAAACTTGGTATAGCCGTGAAGTCTCATTCAAGTACACTTGAGGAGCACGATGTTGAGAGAATCCGAAAAGAATTTACCCTTGGTGTGGGTGTGGTGCGTGAGGTTGTAGAAAAACGGGTAACATCGGGTGTTATAAGAAGAAGAAGGGTGGTTCAGGAACCAGTCGAAGAAGTCAGGCCGGTTGAAACAAAAGAAGAGGATGTAGAAGAAACAGGAATTGAGAAAAAGCAGGAAGAGAAAAAGGAAGTTCCTGAGGTCAAAGTCTCAGATATAAAAGCAGAGGTTGCAGAGAAAGAAAAAGCTAGATCAATAGAAGAACAAAAGGCAGTTCCAAGAGAGTCTGTAAAACATAAAGTGAAAGAAGTTCCGAAGAGAACAGAACCGGCAGAGAAGGAAAAAGAAGTTTCGCGTGAGACAGAAAAACCACAGAAACCTGAATATAAGAAGCCTTCGAAGAAAGAGAAACGACCCGTTGAGGTAGTAGTCGATAAACTACCGGATGCTGGGAAGAAGGCATTTACAAAACAGAGGATTGGAAAGAAATCACGATATCTGAGGAAAGAAACAGCAGAAAACAGAGGGATAAGATCTAAGCCGAGAAAAAAAGAGGCCGTCTTAAAGATGAACAAGACGGAGATTACAACTCCCAAGGCTATTAAAAGAAGGATAAAGATAGGAGAGACAATAACCGTTGGTGATCTTGCAAAAAAGATGGGTGTGAAATCAAGTGAGGTGATAAGTAAGCTGATCTCTCTTGGTACAATGGTCACGATTAATCAATTTATTGATATCGATGTGGCAACAATTGTTGCCAGTGATTTTGGATATCAAGTTGAACGTATTGGTGTTGAATACGATGAGTTTGCCATAAAAGTAGAAGCTTTGCCGGAAAAACTCAAGCCAAGAGCTCCTGTGGTAACGGTTATGGGACATGTTGACCATGGCAAAACGTCTCTTCTGGACACAATAAGAGAAACACATGTTATTGATGGAGAAGCGGGAGGCATTACGCAGGCAATCGGGGCATATCAGGTACATGTTAATGATAGAGACATCGTATTTGTAGATACCCCGGGGCATGAAGCTTTCACATCAATGAGGGCCAGGGGTGCGCAGGTTACGGATATCGTGGTGCTTGTAGTGGCTGCCGATGATGGTGTTATGGACCAGACCATTGAAGCAATTAACCATTCAAGGGCGGCAGAAGTGCCCATAATTGTGGCAATAAATAAAATTGACAAGTCAGGGGCGAATCCGGATCAAATTAAACAGAAACTCTCCGAATTAGGTCTTGTACCGGAAGAATGGGGGGGTGATGCCATATATGCAGAGGTTTCGGCGAAGAAGCGAACAGGAATAGAAAATCTCTTGGAATTGATTCTTCTCCAGGCTGATATAATGGAACTGAAGGCAGATCCTGATAGACCTGCAACGGGTATTATCGTTGAAGCAACCATAGATAAGGGAAGGGGTCCTGTAGCCACGGTTATCATTCAGGAAGGTACTTTGAGAGAAGGAGATGCCTTTGTTTCTAAAGCAGAGTATGGCAGGGTCAGGGCTTTGATAAATGATCAGGGGCAGAAGGTAACAGAAGCCGGGCCTTCCATGCCGGTCGAGGTCATTGGTTTTTCCAAGGTCCCGAAAGCAGGTGTGAATTTCACCTGTGTTGAAGGCGAAAAAAAGGCGCGTAATATTGCCGAATACTGGAGTATCAAGGAAAGGGAAAAAGAACTTTCAAAGACTTCAAAAATTACTCTCGAACAGCTTTATGAAAAAATACAAGAAGGGGTCAAGGAATTTAATGTTATTATTAAAGGAGATGTCCAGGGTTCCATAGAGGCACTCTCAGAAGCACTTAATAAGTTGAGCACAGATGATGTAAAACTCAAGATTATTCATAGCTCGACGGGTGCTGTTACAGAAACGGATGTTCTCCTGGCATCAGCATCCGATGCCATTATTATTGGATTTAATGTGCGACCTGACTCAAGGGTTGGTGAGTTGGCCGAAAAAGAAGGGGTGGAGATTAAATTCTACGATGTAATATACAATATCATATCTGATGTGAAAGCCGGAATGTCGGGGTTACTTGAACCTGTCTATAAAGAGATTTTTCAGGGCCGTGTGGAGGTTCGGGATATCTTTAAGGTACCCAAGATTGGAGCAATTGCAGGAAGCTACGTAATAGACGGCAAAGTGTTGAGGAATTCCAATATCAGACTGGTGCGAGACGGTGTTGTGATTTATGACGGCAAGATAATGTCCCTCAGGAGATTTAAAGATGATGCTAAAGAAGTACCTTCAGGTTTTGAATGTGGTATTGGCCTGGAAGGTTTTAATGACATCAAGGTAGGGGATATTATCGAAGCCTATACACAGGAAGAGGTTGAAAGAACATTGGAATAAGAAATATATCAGTAATACTTTAGAGTCTTTATTTACAGCAACTGCGTTTTTCGCGTGGATGTTGACGTCAGGAATCGTGGATCTGGAATGAACATCGAACGCCCAACATCGAAGGTCAAATGGTGAAAATGAAGAAAGAGGAATAAAGATTTACTGTCCTGCTATTGAGCGAAGGGACATCATTATTCGGCGTTCAATGTTCGATGTTGGACGTTCATTTTCGGCATGCATCAGCGCGCTGGATCACGGGAAAAAGAAACCCTGAACTCTCGAACCATGGACCTTGAAACATTTCCTGGTTGCGGCTTTGTCGCCTGAAACTTTACATAATAACACAGAAGCGCTGGCCCCTGATCACTGATTCCTGAAAGCTGTCTTTAAATGGTTGTCGGAGTAAGAATAATAGAGGTTTTTATTATAGACAGTAGATCCCTTAAGGAAAAACGTGGGATTCTACGCAGGATTGTACACAGGGCGAAAAACAAGTTTAGCATTTCCATAGCGGAAATTGGAGATCAGAACAGTTGGAAAAGGGGGAGAATCGGTTTCGCTGTAGTAGGAAACGACAGGAACTTTGTCAATTCTATGATGAATAAGATACTAAGTTTTATAGAAGATCTACAGCTTGTCGAAGTAATTTGCTCAAAGATGGAAATTATCACGATCTCTGATGTTGTGGATGACAGATATGGTTATCAAGATGCCAAGTATTACTAATTTTAAAAGAGTGAACAGGGTGGGTGATCTTATAAAGACGGAAATCTCAGATATCTTGTTGAAAGATGTGAGAGACCTTCGTATCAGGCATGTGACAATCACCGATGTGAAAATGACCGATGATCTTCGTTTGGCAAGGATATTTTTTGTTCCTCTTGGTGAAGTAACCTGCAGTGATGAAATTATGGAAGGTCTGCGGAATGCTTCTAAATTTTTCAGGAGAGAGCTTGGTAAAAGATTGCGGCTTCGTTATGTTCCCGGAATAACTTTCATCTACGACAAATCTTTCGAATATGGTGACCGTATCGATAGGCTTCTGGCTAAAATAGAGGGGAAAGAAAACAGATGATAAACAAGATTATTGAAATTATAAATTCCTGTGAGACTTTTCTCATTACCGCACATGTAAGACCCGATGGTGACGCCGTTGGTTCTGAACTGGCTCTGTATCACGTACTTCGTAATATGGGGAAACAAGCTGTAATTTACAACCAGGACAGGACACCCGATGTATATACGTTTCTTCCCGCAGCGAATGTTATCACTAATGACATCGATTCGGTTGAGATATTTGATGCCGCTTTTGTGCTGGATTGCAGTGATATTGAAAGAGTTGGAGAGGAAGCAAAAAGGATAATTTCAATAAAAAAAATAGTTAATATAGACCATCATGTCGCAAACAGTGGTTTCTCGGAAATTTCCCTGGTCGATTCCGGGGCGAGTTCTGCAGGAGAAATCCTCTATAAAATTATAGAGAAACTGAGTGTTCCCATAACGAAAGATATTGCAACAAATCTCTATACGGCTATTCTTACAGACACAGGTGCCTTCTGTTATTCCAATACGGGGAGTTACACGTTTTCCGTGGCGGCAAAACTTGTAGAAGCTGGGGCAGATCCTCGATGGATAGCGGTAAATATATATGAAATCAAACCCATGGCACAGATACAGCTCATGAAAGAAACCCTTAAAACATTAGAAATTCAGCAGGATATCCAAACAGGGTCTATTTATGTCTCCCGAAAAATGCTTAAAGATGCAGAAGCATTACCGGAGCATACAGAGGGATTGGTAGATATGATTCGATCTATTAAAGGGATTGAAGTAGCGCTGATTTGCCAGGAAACATCGGGGGATAATTATAGAATAAGCCTTCGGTCGAAGGGGAAAATCAATGTGGAAAAAGTTGCAAGAGAATTTGGGGGCGGAGGACATGTGAATGCAGCGGCCTGCATTCTTGAAGGGGATATTAAGAGCGTTAAAAATAAATTATTAAATGCTATCAAAAATTCCTGGGTATGAATGGGGTTATAGTTATTGATAAGCCTTCAGGCAAGACGTCCTTTGACATCGTTCGTGATATCAGGGGGATACTTAAGATAGACAAGGCTGGTCATACAGGAACCCTTGATCCGCTGGCGACAGGAGTCCTCCCTGTGTGCATAAACGAAGCCACAAAGCTCGTGCAGTTCTTTTCACAGGACGATAAGGAATATGAGGTTACCATGCTTCTGGGTATTGAAACGGACACTCTGGACATTGAGGGTAAAATCGTTGCCCGGCATGAACCTAATGTCCGAATAACGGATGTTGAGAAAGTTATCGGGAGCTTTGCAGGCGAAATAGAGCAGAAGCCACCTAAATATTCCGCTATCAAGTATAAAGGAAAAGCACTTTATAAATGGATGCGGGAGGGAGTTGATGTTGATCCTCCTGTCAGGACAATCGAAATATATAAGATAACTGTAAAAAATGTAACATTGCCATATGTGATGTTTGATGTGTCATGCTCCAAGGGTACCTATGTAAGATCCCTGTGTGCAGATATGGGGACGAAATTGGGCTGCGGGGCATGTATGGTCGCTCTAAGAAGAAAAAAAAGCGGTAATTTTGCGGAAGAGGAAGCTGTATCTCTTGGTGATCTTGATGAGAGGCAAAAACAAAAGATATTAAAAGAAAACCTCATTTCAATGGTAGATGCGCTTCCCGACTTTCTGCCCATACCGGTGGATCAAACACTGGCTGAAAGGATAAGAAAAGGTTATCAACCTGAAGCTGGAAATTTAAACAGCAATGATAATATTTCTTCACTTAATAAAGGAGATTTGATAAAGTTTCTTACGGCAGATGACAATATTGTGGCTATAGGAAAAATGCTTTTCAGTTCTAAAGAGCTTTCTTCTCTCCACAACAAAGAACAAGTCGTTAAAATTGTAAGGGTATTTAATCGGTAAGAACCAAATACCAGAGCTCAAATTTCAAGACAGCGTATCATTATCAATGGTTTTGGCATTTGGCAATTTGGATTTTGACATTTATTATATGCACATAAGGGAGGATAATAAACTGTGTTGGATTTAGAGAAAAAAGGGGAAATAATGAATAATTTCCAATTGCATGAAAATGATACGGGATCTCCGGAGGTCCAGATTGCTCTTTTGAGTGCGAGAATACAATATTTGACAGAACATTTTAAGGTTCATAAAAAAGACCACCATTCTCGCAGAGGGCTTTTAAAGCTTGTTGGACGCAGGAGGAAACTCCTTGATTATCTGAAGAAAAAAGAGGTAGCACGCTACAGAACTATCATCGAGCGCCTTGGTATAAGAAGGTAAAACAGGAAAAACTTAACATACAATTTATTACGAAAGGAATATTATGAGTGAATTATATTCAACAGAATTTGCGAGAAGAAACATTTCCATAAAGACAAATTATATGGCAGGACAGGCAAGCGGAGCCGTTCTGGTTACCTATGGCGAAACCGTCGTTCTTGTTACGGCCGTTTCAGAAAAAAGTAAAAGAGGAAATATAGATTTCCTGCCCCTTACGGTGGACTATCAGGAGATGACCTATGCGGCAGGGAAGATACCCGGCGGTTTTTTTAAGAGAGAGGGGCGCCCCAATGAGAAAGAGATATTAACCTCCAGGATGATTGACAGATCCATACGCCCCTTGATTCCCAAGGGATATTTTCATGAAACACAAATTGTGGCGACAGTTCTTTCACTGGATAATGAAAACAGTTCTGATGTAGCCGCAATGTTAGGAGCGTCAACCGCTCTTGGAATATCCGATATCCCATTCAATGGGCCCATTGCCGGTATGAGAGTCGGAAGAATAAACGGGGAACTTGTGTGCAATCCGTCAAAAACAGAATTAGAGGCGGGTGATCTCGATCTCTTTCTGGTTGGGAGAAAGGTACAGCCGGGCACAGGCGGTAATGATTATGATATTAATCTGGTCATGCTCGAAGGGGGAGCCGGTGAAGTTGATGAAGATGTACTCCTCGAAGCCATTAACTTTGGGCTGGAGTCAATGAGACCGGTTATCGGGCTTCAGGATCAAATTCATCAGGAGCTGGGACAGGAAAAAAGGTCGGTAGAGCCGGTTGTTGTTGATGAAGAACTTGAGAGGCAGGTATATGATATTGTCGCGGAACAATTGAAAGATGCCTATGAAATACCGTATAAAACAGAAAGATCACGAAAGCTCTCTCTGGCAAGGGAAATGGTCACCAGTAATTTGGCTGCAACGGATGACTCTCTTGCTTCGGGTTTACGAACCATTGTGGATGGATTAGAAAAAACAATCCTTCGGGATATGATACTTAAGAAAAAAAAGAGAATAGATAACAGGTCTTATACAGAAATAAGGCCGATTAATTGTGAAGCAGGCTTCCTTCCCCGGACCCATGGTTCCGCCCTCTTTACAAGAGGAGAAACCCAAGCCCTTGCTGTTCTTACATTGGGAACATCATCGGATGAGCAGAGAATGGACATGATAGCTGGTGAGGAATTCAGAACATTTATGCTTCACTATAATTTTCCTCCTTATAGTGTGGGAGAGGCGAGATTTTTAAGAGGTCCCGGAAGAAGGGAGATAGGGCATGGGGCTCTTGCAAGACGGGCGCTCCTTCCCATTTTGCCCTCTCAGGAAGAATTCCCATATACAATCAGAATAGTTTCAGAAATATTATCATCCAATGGTTCGTCTTCCATGGCCACGGTTTGCGGGGGATCCATTTCCCTTATGGATGCGGGTGTTCCTGTAAAGGATGTGGTAGCCGGTGTTGCCATGGGATTGTTGAAAGAGGGGGATGATGTTGTCATTCTTACCGATATTCTTGGAGATGAGGACCATGCCGGCGACATGGATTTCAAGGTATGCGGCACCAAAAAGGGTGTAACTGCCCTGCAAATGGACATTAAGATAGATGGAATAACGGAAAGTATTTTACGGAAGGCTCTCTATCAGGCGAAAGATGCGAGATTCTTTATCATAGATAAGATGAATGAAGCGATTGCTGAGCCAAGAGGTGAAATATCTATTTATGCTCCGAGGATTACGACCATGAAGGTTAAACCGGATCGAATCAGAGACGTTATTGGTCCCGGTGGGAAAAATATCAGACAGATTATCAGTGAAACCGGTGTGAGCATCAATGTTGAAGATGATGGAACGGTTACCATCGCAACAAGCGATGCGGCGGCGGCGTCAATGGCTGTTGATATGGTTAACTGGCTGACCGAAGAGGCAGAAGTGGGTAAAATTTATCTTGGCAAGGTGAAAAAAGTCGTTGATTTTGGCGCTTTTGTAGAGATACTCCCGGGAACAGAAGGGCTCGTCCATATATCCCAACTTGCCAGGGAAAGAGTTAATAAGGTAACCGATATTCTTAATGAGGGTGATGAAGTTTCCGTGAAAGTCATAGAGATAGATAGAAGCGGGAAGATCAGGTTAAGCAGAAAAGAGGCCCTTGGAGAGAATGTATAGTAAAGCTGTTCTTGATAACGGGATCAGTACATCAACATCAAGGTCGATGCAAATACAGAAAAATAACACATCTTCAAAAAGAATACCTTCACGCAAAGTTGCTAAGATAAGGGTTTCTTTTGTTGTGCTTTGCGTCTTTGCGTGATAATTGTGGATGAGATTAAGGTACCTATAAAAAGATTACAGGGCAATAGCGAGATACCGCTCCCCCGTTATATGACGGAACATTCGGCAGGTATGGATATCTTTGCCGCTGTGGAACGAGAAGAAACTATTCTGCCCGGTGAATGGAAGATGATACCATCTGGAATTGAAATTGCTCTGCCTGAAGGATACGAAGCCACTATCCGGCCAAGAAGTGGACTTGCCCTGGATAAAGGAGTTACGTTGCTCAATTCCCCAGGTACGATTGATTCTGACTATCGAGGAGAAGTGGGCATTATTATTATTAACCATGGCAAAGATCCTTTTGTCGTCAATAGAGGCGACCGTATTGCACAGATGATAGTACAGCGTGTATGCAGGATTTCCTGGAAATTAAAGGAAAGGCTGGATGCAACAGAGAGGGGTATCGGTGGTTTTGGCCATACTGGCGAAAATGATTAGTGAAAAGTGATTAGTGTTCAGGAGAACACTGACCACTTTTGCCGGTTAATCATGTCAAGTTTTTTCAAAGAGCTAAATTCATGCGTAATTTGAAATTGTTACATAATATGCAAGGTATCAATTTGTTCTCCAAAAGCCGAATTTGACAGTCCCCGAGTGGGCCGCAATGATTGAATGCAAAAACCCTCTTTCTGTAAACGGGAAGGGGGTTTTTTGTGGGCGCCACATCACGTCAGGAATTTTAAAATTGAATCTTGTTTTATTCTTTTCTTTAGTGTAATGCTTGCCGTGAAATGCGTTAGCTTTTTACTCGAGTTTTGTCAGGTATTGATAAGTGATGAAGAAATTTAAAGTAAACAAAACCTATAATGAGATAAATGAAAAAATAAAACAGGGTAAAGCTGTGGTCGTTACAGCCGAGGAAATGATAGATGTTGTAGAAAAAGATGGTGAAATCGAAGCGGCGAAGAAAATTGATGTCGTTACAACGGGGACTTTCAGCCCCATGTGTTCCTCAGGCGCTTTCCTGAACTTTGGTCATTCTTCTCCCAAAATAAAGGCATCACGGGTATGGCTCAATGACGTACCTGCTTATGGCGGTATTGCAGCTGTGGATTGTTATATCGGGGCGGCTGAAACCGTAGAGGGAGACCCCCTTAATAGCGTTTATCCAGGTGAATTCAATTATGGTGGGGGACATGTTATAGAAGATCTCGTTTCAGGTAGCGTAATAAGACTAAGGCTTGAAGGTTACGGTACCGATTGCTATCCTGCCAGAAAATACGAGAAAAAAATAACAATTCACGATTTGGTGGATGCTGTCCTCTTCAATCCCAGGAATGCCTATCAAAATTATAATTGCGCCGTCAATATGTCAGATAAAATCATCTATACATATATGGGGGTCTTAAGACCCCAGATGGCAAATGCAACTTACTGTACATCCGGCAGGCTGAGCCCTCTTTTTAACGATCCTTACTATAAAACAATTGGTATTGGAACAAGAATATTTCTTGGAGGTGCCCAAGGTTATGTGACATGGAACGGAACGCAGCATAATCCCCATGTTCAAAGAAGAGAAAACGGGGTTCCAGTAGAAGGTGCGGGGACAATAGCAACAATTGGAAATCTGAAAGAAATGAATCCCCGGTGGCTTGTTGGGGCGAGTGTTCTTGGGTATGGTGTATCCCTTTATGTTGGGGTTGGTATACCCATACCCATTCTTAACGAGAAGATGGCACGTTATACAGCGGTTAAAGACGATGATATTTATACTCAAGTTTTCGATTATAGTGTCGATTATCCTAGTGGAGTGGCGAAGAGCCTTGGGGAGGTAAGTTATAAAGAGCTGAGGAGTGGTATGATTACACTCAACGGTAAGAAGGTTCCGACAGCACCACTGTCCAGTTATTACAGGGCAAGAGAAATCGCAAACATCCTGAAGGAATGGATAGAAAGAGGGGAATTTATTTTAGGTGAACCTCAGCAACTTCTTACCTCCGTGGCTTCGTAAGTTGTTATTTATGGAGAAAGTTGTTTCATCTCTTTACATGTGGGCGGTTATAATGTAAAACAAATAGCAGGAAGAGATTTTTATGTCTCATTAAGACCTTTAACGATTTTTTTGAAGCTCTCAGATTTCTAAGTGTAATTTTACATGAAAGCTGGTAGATATTTCATAATAGTCATTTTGTTTATGGGGTTTCTTATACTGTCAGGAAATAAAGGGCTTGTTGATTATTTCTCATTGAAGGGGAAACTTTTTGCAATAAAGGCAACAAACGAACAAATAGTAAATGAGAATAGTATGTTGAAAAAAAAGATTACTTTACTTAGACATGATTTAAGATATATTGAGAATATAGCAAGAAACGAACTTGGCATGGTCAAAAAAGGAGACATCATTTATAGATTTGTCGAGTAATATTGTGTTTAAGCGTAGTACTAAGAATCAAGCAGGGAGATTCAATGTTTGAAATAAGCGGTGTGTTTTCGGACAACGGTAAGAAAGTTATCGGCCTTGATGTTGGTTCGAGTCTCATTAAATTAGTGGAAATTGGCGATAGCCGCCAGGGATATGTTCTCAAGAAGTATGATCAGATTCCAATTCCGCGTGGTGTCATTGAGAAAGGTCTTTTACAAGACCAGACGATACTTGCAGAAAAAATCAGAACGCTTTTTAAAAGTTCCAAGTGCCATTTGAAAAACGTTGTTGCTGCTCTTTCGGGTTCTTCTGTTATCGTAAAAAAGGCAAATTTTGCTCAAATGGACGATGAAGAACTGCGCGAGCTATTAACCGATGAAGCAGAGAATTATATGCCTTTTGATGATGTCAGCGAAATCAATTTCGATTTTCACATCATTGGTGAAAATGACCTTAATCCTAATCAAATGGACGTTATGATTGTGGCAGCTAAGAAAGATATTATAGAAAGTTATATAAACGCTATCGAAGAGGCGGGTCGTAAAGTAGCTGTTATGGATGTTGATACTTTTGCCATGGAAACAGCATATGTAGAAAATTATGATTTTGCCGATGAGGACATAATAGGATTGGTAAACATAGGGGCAAGTATGACAGATATCAACATTGTCAAGGGAGGAGAATCTGTTTTTACCCGGAGTTTCCAATTGGGAGGCGATTCTATTACCGAAGCCCTGCAGAAGAAATTGAAAGTTTCTTTTGAAGAGGCTGAAAAAGTAAAAATTGAAGGCGGGGAAAAGAAAAATATAAGCCAAAAAGAAATCCTTGGTTACACAGAGCCGATTTTCTCGGAAATTGAAAGATCAATTGATTATTTCAGTTCTACGTTCATGGATCCGTATATCAAACAGATATTAATAAGTGGCGGATGTTCAAAGCTTCCAGGTATGATTGACATGCTTTCAGAGAGATTACATTGTGAAGTGGAAAGGTTCGATCCCTTTAGAAATGTAGTGTGTAACAGCAAGGTCTTCGACGAAGCCTATCTGGAAGAAATCGGCCCCACAGCAACCATCGGGATTGGTTTAGCCCTGAGGAGGATAGATGATAAAGATTAATCTTCTTCCTTACTGGGAACATAAAAAGAAAGAAGGTATTAGGAAGCAAATCATCTTTGTTTCCGCCTCTTTTGTGTTATTTTTCATTTTGATAGCTTCTTTGCATGTGTATATGACTATGACCGTTAATACTCTCGAAAGGAAGGTTAAGCTTTCAGAGAATAGATTGGCAATACTGACAAAGATAACGGGTGATGTAAATAAATTCAAAAGAGACAAGGCGATTATGATAAAGAAACTTACGATCATTGATAACCTTGAAAAAAACAGGATGGACCCCATTTACCTGTTAGACGAAATTGCCAGAAGTATCCCTGCGGGTAAGATATGGCTTACCAGTGTTTCACAAAAAGATGTTGTTGTGCGTTTAAGGGGTATGTCTATGAGTAATTCTGATATAGCCCTCTTTATGATAAATTTGAAAATGGCCAGGCACATAAAATCGGTGGATTTAGTTTCATCTAAACAGATAAATTATTCTAACGTTAAATTGATGGACTTCTCGTTATCCTGTACATTGAAGAAGGGTTAAAAAATGTCAATTACAGCAGAAGACATTAAGAAAATGCCCAACAAGTACAAAGTCATGCTGGTTTTCTTTGTATTTATTCTGATCGGATATTTTTATTATTTCTTCTTTCTTCAAACCACATTGGATAATAAAAGCAAGCTGGAAGCGAGGTTGAGTAATCTTCAAAAACAGATTCAAGCGAAGGAGCTTGTGGCCAGGCAGATAAAGAAACACAAAAAGGAATTAGCTGAATTGAGAGAAAACCTGGAATTAGCTTTGGCCAGGTTGCCCGAACAAAAAGAAATTCCCGGTCTTTTAACCTCAGTTTCTCAGGCAGGAATAAAAACGGGGCTTGATTTTTTACTTTTTCAGCCGGCGTCTCCGGTCTCCAGAGATTTTTATGCCGAGATACCCGTGAAAATTGTCATTGTGGGTAGCTATCGCGATATTGCCCATTTTTTTGTAAGTGTTGCAGATCTCCCTCGTATAGTGAACATAAAAAATATTTCAATCCAGGGGGGAAAGAGCGTTGCGGAAGGTAAGAAGAATCTTCTCACGGTGAATTGTCTTATAAAAACGTATATGTTTTTGGAAAAGAAACATGAAGGTAAAAAAAATAAAAAACGTAGAAAATAACTGGTTGGGAATTACTATCACCTTGATTTTTCTGTCTCTCATGGTTTTCCTATTGGTTTGCCCTGTTTATGGAGATAACACAAAAACTGGAAACGGTAACCCCCTTAGCTTTGATATAGAGGGGGCGCCGGATCCCTTTAATCCAATTATTAAACCGGCTATCGAGAAGGTGGGGGGAAATAAGTACAAAAAAGAGAAAGACATAACTCCCTTGACCCCGCTCGAATTATTCGGCATTGAGCAACTCAGGCTTGTAGGTATTACAATGGGCCAAGGGAAGGAAGTGGCCATGATAGAAGATCCTACGGGGAAATTTTATCCTGTTGGGAAAGGCACTCTCATTGGTTTCAACAAAGGCAGGGTGACCCGGATATTAGCCAATAAAGTTATTGTGGAAGAAAAAGAAGAAAATGCTATGGGAAAAGCTAAGATAAACCGGGTTGTATTGGAGCTTTACACTGAATCAGGTGGGGAAAAACCATGAAAAAGAAAAGACTTGTGATATTTATCCCTTATTTTATTATCTCATTGATTATTTTCGGTTGTGCTACTGGTAAAGATAAAACTGTCATCAAGACCATACCATCTGACAAAGGGGAAGAAGTCAAAGCCTTAAGCTATACCGGCGGCTGTATGAAGGGGGTTACATTTGAGAAAATGAAAGGGAAAGAGAGGGTATCATTTCTCCTCTCGGAGGTATCTGGTTTTGATGTCGAAAAAAAGTCGGATCGTTCTATTGTAATAAAGTTAGCCAATACGTTTGTATCAGACAGACTAAAGGGGCGACAGGGCGTGGGTCTGTTGAATAATGTCCAGTATGTCGTTCCTGTCCAGAAGATCATCAACGGTAAGAAATGGTCTTATGTCGAAATAACGCTTGGGCAAATGGTTCCTTACAGGATCAGGGAAGATATTAGAGGCTACATTATTGATTTCGATGTTTCTACCCTACCTTCGAAGGTTGCAAAGAAGGATGAAGGACCCGTCCCGATGGAAAAATCGGCATCAACGATGAAAATATTTGATCTGATTAAAAAAGAAGAGTTACAAAAAGAGAAAGACAACAAACAGACTGGGAATATAGTAAAATACACGGGTAGGAAGATATCCCTTCTCAGCTTTCAAAAAGCCGATATTAAGGGTGTACTCAGAGCGATATCTGTATACAGTGGATTCAATATCGTTTCCGGTCCGGATGTAAAGGGTAAAGTTACCATCCACATGAAAGATGTCCCCTGGGATCAGGCGCTGGATACAGTCCTGGAAATAAACGGCCTTGGGAAGAAACAATCGGGAACAGTAATTACGGTATTGCCGCTGAAGAAACTAAAAGATGCTGAGAAGGAACAGCAGCAGAAAGATGTGGCTGAAGGAAAACTGCAACAGATTTCCATAGAGGCAAAGATTGTCGAAGCTTCAACGAATTTTGCCAGAGAACTGGGAATTAACTGGGGCGCTGGACATCAGGGTACTTGGAATGACAGGGATTTCGGGATAATGTTTGGAAATGCCGCGACCGGCACCTCTACTTCCCTTCCCGGCGGTATCGGATTGACAAGCAGTAATATTGCAGTAAATTTTCCCGCAGTTGCCGGGATTTCTACTCCTGCGTTAGGCATCTTAATGGGAACGGGTAAGTGGGTTTTGGACGCTCAGCTGTCTGCCCTTGAAACAACTGGTAAAGGGAAAATCGTTTCATCTCCCAAGGTAACAACCCTTGATAATGTGTGGGCACAGATAAATCAAGGAGAACAAATTCCCTATACTAACCCCGGTGAAGGGAATTCGGTGCAATTCAAAGATGCAGTGTTACAATTAGATGTTAAGCCTAATATAACCCCGACCGGGAAAATATCTATGGAAGTTAAGGTAAAAAATGACTATGCAGACTGGAACAAGACCGATACAAATAATAAAAATCCTCCCATAATTAAGAGTAGGGTGGAATCAAAGATTGTTGTCGAGGATGGGGAAACATTAGTCCTCGGTGGAATTTATAAAACAAATCAAGTGGAAACAGTAAGTGGAACGCCCTGGATTTCAAAAATACCTGTCCTTGGTTGGCTTTTCAAATATAAAAACATCACTACAGAGAAAAGAGAGTTGTTAATTTTCATTACACCCAGGATTGTGTCGAAACAGGGTACATAAATTTGCAAGACTTGAGGGGTCCCATTTATACTGACCGGGGGACCCCTTCTATGGATATACAACCTTAACAGTAGTGTATAAACCACCCCTTATGTTGAAATTTCCTATAATCTCAGCTTTTTTGGGATGAACCTTTTCCGTAAAATCACTCAAGATCCGGTTTACAACCTCTTCGTGAAAGATTCCTTTGTTACGATATGAATTCAAATATAACTTCAGTGACTTTAGTTCAACCAGAAGTTCATCCGGCACGTAATTGATAATAATTTCAGCAAAGTCGGGCTGGGAAGTCATTGGACAGAGACAGGTAAATTCCGGGAATCGTATCCGTACTTCATAATCATGCCTTCTGTATTTGTTTTCTATAGTTTCCATAAATCCTCACTAATATGTAACAAAATGGAGTGTCAAGGATGGCTATTCCTACCTTGATTAAATATTGGCTGAAGATCATTATTGCAATGCTTTTTGCGGGATATATTCCTCCGAAGGCTATTCCTATAAACAGTACGGAATCAATTAGTTGGGAGATGATTGTGGAAAAATTGTTCCTCATCCAGAGATGCTTGCCGGAAGTTTTATCTTTCCACCAGTGAAAAGCCCACACGTCATGGTTTTGAGAGATCAAATAGGCTATCATGGATGCCAGGACGATTCTTGGAGTTGACCCAAGAATAATATTATACGCCTCCTGTTGTTTCCAGAATGACGCTGGTGGAAGTATTTGACTGATATAAATTATTAGGACCATTATAAGTGACATGTAAAAGCCCATCATAACAAGATCTTGAGTTTTCTTTCTTCCCTCTATTTCAGAGACAACATCGGTAAAAAGAAATGTTAAGGGGTAAAGTATAATAGCCGCAGGCAATATGAGACCCCCTGCATCAATAATCTTGGTAGCTATAATATTTGATAAGAGAATTGAAGAAACAAACAAATACTTTATGAAGCAAAGGTTTGATGAAAACATATTAAAATTCCTTGAAATATTTATATGAATAACGTAACTACTCAGCTGGATAGGCTAAAGGCTGAAGGAAAAACCTTTAGCCCTTAGTCTTCATTGCTCGTTGCTCAGTCCTTGCCGGGTTAGGAGAATATCAGTATCCTTCAGTCTACAGCCTTCAGGCTAATAAACTGAGCAGTTACAATGATTCAGAGTCGTGAGTGTTTAGCATTTTGATGGCAGGTGTGTCAATTGGTTTCTAGAACCTTTCAAAAGCCCGGCCTGTATCTCGGACTCAGCTCTTTTTCTCAGGGGAGAAGATGGATTTCTCACTTGACACGCAAAAAGCGCTGTGTTATCCGGCCTTTCATTCGTGGTTAAAACCACAATTCTCTATTCGCCGGAGGTTTTCATCTATGATTTCTCCAAGTTTTGCAGAACGAAAAAATTTCATTTCCGAAGCAGAAAGATATTTAGGGAAAGGGTTATGCGAAAAGGCCATTACACTTGCTAAGGAAAGGCAGGGTCGTTTTCCAGGGGACGTGGATGCATGGCTGGTTATTGCTTCCTGCTGGGCCCATATGGGAAAACTAACAAAAACTTCTGAAATCTTGAGAGAGCTGGAAAAAGTTATTCAGGATTGGTCTCGAATCTATAAATACTTGGGAGATATTTATCGGGAAAGGGGGTTGGTAGAAGAGGCGATACAATTATACCGGAAAGCCCTGGGTCTTAACCCCGACCCCGAGAAGAAGAAAGAGATATCAGAAAAAATTGACTCTTTAGGAATGGGAGATAACCTCGATAATCTTATTCAGGGTGACGAAGGGGGTAATATTGAGCAGATTTCATCAGATTTTCACACCATTACCCTGGCTGAACTGTATATTAACCAGGGTCATTTAACAATGGCGAGAGATGTTTTGAAAAAAGTGATAAAGGGGGATCCCCGGAATGTGAGGGTAATTGAGCAACTTGAGCATGTGGAGGCCTTAATCGGTAAAGGGACCAGAAATAAACAAACGA
>DFBI01000109.1:0-8263 GCA_002367335.1 Syntrophaceae bacterium UBA3084
TGAAGAGGGTAGTCTTATTGATAGCGGGAACATAGAGATAGGTGGTAGAATCCCAGTAAATCCCAGTGGTGGGTTGCTTGCCAAAGGACATCCGGTAGGCGCTACAGGAATAGCGCAGGTTTGTGAGGTTACCTGGCAGTTGAGAGGTCAGGCCGGAGAGAGACAGGTTGAAGGAGCTAAGACTGGGATGACACACTGCCACGGTGCTCAAGGGGCTGCTTGCGCCGTGCATATATTAAAAAGATGAAAAAGAAGAGAGCGTTCCATCTGGCAATATCAGCGAATGACTTTCAAGCCCGAAGCCTTTTCACAGCTATAAATCCATATGCTCTTCAGGCAGTCTGAAGTTCAACGTGGGTTCTCAGATTAAGGGTTTAGCCCCTGGTTTTCTTATCCCCTTCATACTGTAAGTCTCCATAACCTGTCCCTTGTGACCGTCATAGATTGCATCAGGGTCTGAGAGATTCTGGAGAGAATCGTTAGGAATCACTTTCGGCGGTTTCAGTGAAACCTCTGGCGTGGTTCCATCGGAAACCGCTGTCACGGCGTACTGTTCCTGTAAGACACGTGAGATAAGCTTGTAACTGTGCATGGTGACGACGCCGGGGTTGTTATTGAAGGATTGGAGAAGATCAAAGAAACCAAAGTTGACTTCATCAAGGGTCTTTTCGGATTTGGACTTTTTGCAAGTCCACCAACCCTGAACCATTCAAATGTTACTTTATTCCTTCGTTTTGTTATTGCCCGCTGTTTTACTTTTTCTATCTTCTGCATGCGGGGCAAAATCGAAAAAGGGCCTAAAAGGTGCGAACTCAGCCAAGGGTCCTTTGGTCAGACTTGATGCGTTCATGCCCATATCAAGCCACTTTTTAAACTGACCATCGGCAAACTTTTTGTAAGACAGATAGTTTTGAATGGTTTGATAGAGGTGTTTTTCGAAGAATTCACTAAGTATACTTTCTCCGTATTGAATGAACAGTAGGAGTAAAGGTACGGGCAGAACATTTTTATTATTTTTTGCTTCTTCCAGGATAATCTGTGTAAGTACAAAGGCGGTAACATCTTCTTTGGTTTTAGCGTCAATAATTTCCACGTGTTGACTCTGTTTAATCATGTGACTTATATCATCGAGAGTTATATAAGCGCTCTTTTCTGTGTCATACAACCGCCTGTTAGCATATTTTTTGATTAATATCTTATCAGTCATTTTATTCCCCTCACTTTTAGATAGAATCGCATTATTTTATAACATAATGCAACAAAAAATCAATATATTATTTTTCCGCATACACTCTGGCAGGTCTGTTATATTTGTATATATAATTATATCAATCTGTTACCACAAACAATAATTACGATGGTGCCAGAAAATAAATTGTTGCAACGCAACATTTTACCTTGACAAATGAAATTTATGTATTAAAATGTGTGTATTCAATATCTATTATAAAAAAATATGAAGGAGGAATAAAATTATGGATTTGGAAAAGATAGTAAAGCAGACGATTGATTTTCAGAAAGCGACTTTTGACAACACCTTTAATGCCATGACCATGTTGCAGGAACAGGCGGAAAGAATGTCCAACATGTTTTTGGGCCAAAGCCAGGGACTGCCCGAAGAAGGGAAAAAGGTTATTGGTGAATGGGTCGATGCCTATAAAAAGGGACGTGAGGATTTCAAAAAGTCTGTAGATGAAAGTTTTAAAAAGGTAGAAGGTTTCTTTGCCGATGTAGAGAAATCTAAAAAATAGTAACATCGAGTCACGAATAGCAAGATCACGGGATAAAAAAATTCCTTGATCTCGCTATTCGAGATGCAACTAATAAAAATATGTTGCAGGAGGAATAAAAAATGGAACAACAGAAAAAGATGGTTAAGCAGGTAATAGATTTTCAGAAGACTGCCTTTGATAACTCCTTTAACGTCATTACCCTGGCGCAGGAGCAAATGGAAAAGGTGGTTGACATCCATTTGAGTCAGGCTATGTGGCTTCCCGAGGATGGGAAAAAAGTCATTAATCAATGGGTCGATACATGCAGGGAAGGGCGTGAGAATTTCAAGAAGGCCGTAGATAATAATTATCAAAAGGTAGAAGACTTCCTTGCCGGTGCATACAAGGAATAACTCATTATGTTGAAAGGCATGTACATGAAAGATTTGTTTGATCTGAATTCTGACTTCTATAGTTTTATGTTTGAGAATCCTGGGAAATTAATGGAATGGCAACTGAAGATGCTTGAGGCAACAGGCCATCTTATAAATGCCGAACAGACTTACTGGGCCGGTCTTAGTAAGTATATCAACGATTTTATGATTCCGTATATGACCGCAGTGAAATATATTACACATGTCGAACAGGATAGAATTTCACATGCTCCATTTGCAGACAGCATGAAAGCCTATACGGAGTTATTAGAGCTTAATCTTGGCCTTGCCGGTAAGGAGATTGCCTGTAGGATAACGGCCATAAATAATTATCATCTTCCTGAGTTGAACAGATGCTTTTTAGCATGTCTTAATACCGTGTTTAACTCAAAGGGCGAGGATATCTTTGAATTTATCGCCAGACATGCGGAAACACTGGAGTCGGTCACTTATCAATATCACCAGTCTATCCGGGATATTGAGCCGGAATACGGTTTTCACTTTGAACGAGCTGGTTATGAAAAGACAGCGGAGACAGACCGGTTTGAACTTTACCAGGTGCTTCCCAACGAGAAAAAAGTCAAGGTCAGAGAAAATGGAAAACCGGTTCTAATCATTCCGCCCTATGTCCTGGGTTCGAATGTTCTCGCTTTTCTGCCGGGGGAAGGCAAAAGCTATGTGCATAGTTTTGCGAATCAGGGAATCCCTACCTACATCAGAATACTGAAGGATATAAAAACGACTCTGGCTGTTCAGGTGATGACCGGTGAGGAGGATGCCCTTGATACCCGTTATTTTTGTGAGCGGGTAAAGGCGAAACATGGAAAGTTGCTAACTCTGAACGGTTATTGTCAAGGAGGATTCTCGGCAGTGTGCGATCTCCTGTCAGGTGAGCTGGACGGTCTGGTAGATGTTCTGATTACGTGTGTGTCTCCCATTGACGGCACCAGGAGTAAGGGATTGGGAAAGTTCTTGAGAAACCTGCCGCAGCGATTCAATGATCTTGCTTATGGAACAAAGACCCTGCGCAATGGCAATCAGGTAGCCGATGGCGACCTCATGAGCTGGGTTTATAAGATGAAAAGCTTGAATGATGAAGCCCCGATTATTGCTTTTTACCGGGATTTGATGATGTTGAAAAATGCATCTGATGGCGATTCCCGGGAGGGGAAAAAATTGAATGTCAGCAAAACCGCATTGGCAATCAACTACTGGCTGACCTATGAACGAAATGATCTTCCCATGGCGATCACTGATATGAGTTTTAAATCATACAACATACCCATAACAAGCGATGGAACTCTTCCAGTAAAACTTTTCGACCGGAAACTCAATTTCAAGCGCCTGAAAGAAAAGGGGATCAGGTGGCTTGTCTGTTACGGTGAAAAGGATGATCTTGTGGAAAAAGAAACAGCACTTGCCCCGTTGGATTATGTAGATGCTGAGGTTACGATGTTTCCTAAAGGTCATGTGGCAATAGCTACTTCCTGGTCACTTCCGACTACCAAATACGGTTTGCATAAGCGTTTTGAAAATAATCAGCGAGGTCCGGTACGTTATCATCTAGATATGGAAGAAGAATACAAAGGGTAACTTTCAATCTTGAGTGCTAAGAATTTAATTTTGTTGAGGATAAATCAAAATCATTAACTGAAGAATACTCGGAGACGCTTGCTGTAATGTTTTTTACCACGAAAACCCCAAAGATAAAGAAAAAAAAGTTTTGTACTCTTCGTGTTCTTTGCGGTGATTACCAATAGAATTTCTTCAGTTAGTGCCGTTTGAAAGGTAAATAATCAGCTAAATGAAGGAGAAAAATGTTATGGATAAGCAATTTTTGCAATTCTGGGGGGATTCTTTTGTCAATTCCGCAAAAGGGCAAAAGCAATTGGAAGATATGACCAAATGGATGGGGCAGGGATTCAAGGGAGTCGACTATTTGACTGATCTATTTCAAAAAGCCTATGGGTTGGACCGAATATCCGATGCCGGCGATGAATATGTAAAGATGTGGAAAGAAGCGATAGAAAATTTTGAGAAGTCTTTAAATGACTATCTGGACTTAATGGGTGTAGTACCCCGGAAAGAACACCGGATATTATTAAATAAATATGAGAATCTCGGTGAAGAGGTTGCAGATCTCCGAACGTTTGTTGCCAATCAGAAAAAGGAAATTAGCGGTTGCGAAAAAACAGTTTCTGCGAAGGGAAAAACGCTTGAGGACAAAAAGAAAATAATTGCGGAACAGAAAAAAGTGATTATGAGTCAGAAGAAAGAGATCAACAGCTATGGGAAGACAGTTGACAGGCTGCGAAAAGAACTTGATAGCCGGAAGAGGGCAATGGCAGATCAGAAAAAGGTAATTGGCTCTCAGGAAAAGAAATTGTCGAGGACGAAGACCCAATAACACACAAAACACACTTTCGCATAATAATATTTTTATGACCAATTGGACCACCTGGAAGAAGAATTATAATGAGATGTGCCTTATGGATAAAAACTTTTTGGAATTCTGGGGAAATTTTCTGCTAAGCGCCGCCAAGGGGAAAAAGCAGGTAGAAGACATGAATGAATGGATCGGACAGGGGTTAAAGGGTTTTGAAGATCTTTCTAATATGTTCCAAAAGTCCTATGGTTTGGATAAGACGAGCAAGGATGATCCGGATTATATAGAGATATGGAATCGAGCGTCAGAAAGTTTCTTAAATTCTTTCGGGAATTATTTAAACCTCCTTGGGGTTGTTCCGAGAAAAGAACATTTGTCGTTAGTTGAAAAATATGAGAAACTAAAAGAAAAAGTTGTCTCCCAGGAGGAGACAATTAAACATCTTAAAAAACTTTTGAACACCAAATCTGTAGATGAAGGGGGCATACTCGACGGATATCAGTCCCTCATGGAAAAACAGGCGGCTGAATTTCAGGAGTTAACAAAGAACCTTGGCCACCTTTTTCAAACTGAGATTTCCAAGGCAAAGACTACTAAAAAACCGTGAATAAACATGGATCTTTGACGATGTGACTTTCTGTCCGTCTCAGACGAATTTGCAGTGACTCGGTGAACCTTTTAGTCCCTTAGTGGTAAAATTCTTGCAAAAATGGCAAAAGAATTTCATTATGGCTGATAAGTTCTCGCTAAACTTAAATCCGAATATCGAATGACAAAAATACAAATATCTAAACGGGAAAGAGTTAAACTTTTTACAATAGAGTTAATGCCACTTTTGTGGCGTTGATGTTTTGAACATTTGGACATTAGAAATTCGGATTTGTTTCGCATTTAGTGCTTCGTATTTCGAATTTCCAGTTTATCTGGGTTAGGTATAAATGTATTTATAAGGAGTCGTGAGCTATGAGTGAAAACCAAAATGAGAAGCTTTATCCCGAATCTTTGATATCTTTCTGGATGAAATCGGCAACGGATTTCTGGGGATCGACGTACCGGATGTGGTCCGATGTCACCGAGCCGTTTCAGCCGGAAGGGGTAAAAAAGCAATTTCAGAGATTAGAATCAGTGCCAAAAATGTGGCAATCATTTTTCTCTACCTTGAGTGTACCTGAAAGCGTGAACGCTCTGTTTAAAGGTATGGATGTGCTGCCGGAAGTCGTATTACGTACACTCCAATCAGGATGGGTAGGATATTCAGCTTTACAGAAGGAATGGCTGGAAAAGGCATCGAGGATGGGAAAGCAATCGGAAGCCTATAAATTTGAGGATATTGATAAAGATCTATTCAATGCTTGGGCCGAAGTTTATGAAAATGAATTAAGACAGTTCCTGAATTTTCCGCAGATAGGCTTAACCCGCTTTTATCAGGAGAGAATAGGACAGACATTGGATCGCTTAAACCTTTTCGAGATTTCTTTGTCTGAATTTATGAAGTTGTTGTATCTGCCTATGGAGAAATCTGCGAAGGCTATGTCTGAAAAATTGGAAGAGGTAACGAAAAATGGAGAACTCTCTGGAGACTTTAACGAATATTATGGAGAGTGGATAAAAATGTTAGAAGGACATTACATGGTTCTTTTTAGATCAACCGAATACATAAAAGGCTTAAACAATGTTCTTGAGGGAGGGGAAAATTACCTTTCAGCCAGAAATCATTTAATGGAAGACATCCTGCAATTTTTCCCCATTGCGACCGATAAAGATATGGATGAACTTTGTAAGGAAGTTTATCTTTTGAAGAAGGAAGTTAAAAAACTTTCAAAAAAAGTAGCTGGTTTAAAATAACCGACCGTTCTGAGATGGAGGTGTTTGATGAGCGAGCCTAAGATTCCCGTAGATCTTATCATGAAAAAGTTGGCTGAAGATAGTGAAGAAGTCTTTAAGACCGTTCAAAAGGCCTCAGATGTTCTGCTCGGTCCCCTTGATACCGCAATTTCTACTACCCCTTGTGATATTGTTTATGAGGAAGATCGTATCAAGGTGAAGCATTACAAACCCAAGACAGGTGTCAAGTTAAAAACGCCACTTTTGCTGGTTTATGCCCTGATAAACAGGGAAACCATGCTTGATCTCCAGCCAGGCAGGAGCACGATACAGAATTTTCTCGATGAGGGTGTCGAAGTCTATATGATTGATTGGGGATCCCCCACCCGGAAGGATAAATATCTTACCATAGACGATCATGTGAACGGATATATGGATAATGTTATTGATTTTATCCGCGAGAGGCATAATCTTCCCAAAATCAACCTGATGGGGATCTGTATAGGTGGAACTTTTTCTGTTATGTACGCCGCGTTGCACCCCGAGAAGATCAAAAACCTTGTTACCACTGTTACCCCGACGAACTTCGATACTGAACAGGGCCTTTTACATATATGGATGAAGACAATCAACGTAGATCGGATGGTGGATACCATGGGCAATATCCCCGGAGATATGATGAACTTAGGGTTCCTGATACTTAATCCTGCCCGCCTGATGATTGATAAATATGTGGGATTCTTAAAGAATATCAGCGATAAGACCTTTGTGGAAAACTTTTTACGTATGGAAAAATGGATCTTTGATAGTCCTGATTTTCCAGGAGAGACCTTCAGGCAGTTTATTAATGACCTTTATGAAAAAAATCTGCTCATCCAGAATAAGATGGAGTTAGGGGGGCGCGGGATCAATCTCAAAAAGGTCACCATGCCCCTTTTGAATTTTTATGGGAAGTATGATCACCTGGTGCCTCCCGGGGCCTGTGAACAGCTCACGGAAGCGGTGGGAAGCAAAGATGCCGAAAATGTCTGTCTTGATACGGGTCACATCGGAATATACGTCAGCTCAAAGGTTCAAAAAGAATTTGCTCCAAGGATTGCCAGATGGCTGAAAGAACGGGATAACCCGGAAAAAGGGCCTTCAAGCAGGGGAAAACCAGCGGCTAAGGCGACGGCAACAGTCGAAAAACCCGGGAGCAGGACGTCTTCACCGAAGAAAGAAAAAAAGAAAATTTCTGCATAAGGAGTGTTAAAAAATGACTGAGAAAAAAGATTATTTTGAAACCATGTGTAAGGTAAGCAGTCTTTTTGGGACAACTCTGGACAGGGACAAACTTTTGGATCTGATTGTTCAGGGTGCTATTGATACAATGGGAGGAAAGGCTGCTTGTCTTTTTCTGATTGATGAGGAAAAAGATGTATCTCTGCCGGTAGCTCAGAAAGGATTGTCTCAAGACTATTTGCACGCGGGGCGGAGGCGTGCCAGCGAAACGATATCCGATGTCATGAAAGAAGGTTGTCTTTCCGTTAGTAACGCAACGACAGATTCCCGGGTAGCAAATCATGAAGCTAAAAAGGCGGAAGGGATTGAGTCTATGTTGGTTGTGCCTGTCATTGTGAAGGACAAAATGACTGGTAGCCTCTGTCTTTATACTTCAAATCCAAGGGATTTTTCTAAAGATGAGATAGCTTTCTTGAGAGCCCTTGCCGAAGAGGGGGGCATGGCCATTGACCACACCCGATTAATAGAACAAATACGGGAGGATACGAAACTTTTCTATAACATGGCCACTCGTATCAATTCCACTTTGGATATGAAAGAGATTTTCCAGAGTCTGTCGGAAGATATGGCCAGTGCCCTGGGTGTGAAAGCCGCTTCTGTTCGCCTTCTTGATAAAGACAACAAGA
>DFBI01000109.1:8352-32074 GCA_002367335.1 Syntrophaceae bacterium UBA3084
GTCAAAGATGCTGCCACGGATAAAGGGGTTCAGTATAAGAATGAAAAGAAAAAGGAAGGGATTAAGTCCATTCTTTGTGTTCCCATAAAGGCCAAAGAAGAGGTAATCGGGGTATTAAGGCTTTATTCCGGAGTGCCGAGGGAATTCACGGAGGATGAGATTATGTTAGTCTCCGCCCTGGCAGGTATGGGGGGACTGGCTATCCAGAATGCATCCATGTATTTGATGCTCCAGGATGATATGGATAGTATGAAAGAAGAATTATGGGCTCATAAATCATGGTTTTAGTCAACAATAGCAACAGAATTAAAAAAAACGATCACGAAAACACGAAATAACTGCGAGGAGACAGGAGTAAGGAGTAAGGAGTAAGGAAGTAATCCTTTAATCCCATCTTTCCCGATTTGCGAATTTCGATTTCCGGCTTTGCCGGATTATGAAAAAGGAGAAGATTTATCATGATTGGAAAGACGATTGATCAAATGAAAGTTGGCGATGCTGCTGAAACTTCTAAAACCATATCTGAGACAGATATTTATCTCTATGCCGGCATATCGGGTGACTTTAATCCAGCTCATATAAACGAGGCCTATGCTGAGAAGACCTTTTTTAAGACCAGGATTGCTCATGGGATGCTGCCTGCGGGTTTTATATCTGCAATACTTGGGACTAAACTTCCTGGACCCGGTACTGTTTATATCAGGCAGGAGCTTAAGTTTCTTGCACCGGTCCATATTGGCGATACTATTACTGCCCGTGCAGAGGTGCTGGAAATTATTGCAGAAAAAAACAGAATTCGATTAAAAACCACCTGTTTCAATCAGGAAGGAACAATTGTGCTGGATGGAGAGGCCATGGTCAGTCCCCCGAAGGCGTGGAAAAAATGATTCTGTTGATTGTTTTCCCTCACTTATTAAAGTAACTGCTGAACATTTTTACATAACACTTCAGGGACAACGACGCAGATGACTTCATCATGAAGTTTTTCAAAGTAGTTAATGTCGCTGGTATCCACAGAGGGAATCCTGAACCTGGTGACAATTTCTCCCTGTACCCACAGATTATCATCTTCTGCCAGAGTGGCATAGAGCGAGATTAAAAGCAGAAATGTTTCTCTGGTGAAAAAATTTAAATATTTGAGAAAATCCCGCCAAAAGTTCGTAAAAATCATCTTGGTTTAGACTGAAAATGGATTCTTTCCTGTTAAGAATAAATAATATTTCTCCCAACATACCTTTGGGTGCAAAACTGGCCAGCCACGTAACATTACCAGTGTTGTAGATTGTTTTTAATTTTTTTGCCGTTTGACTGAGCGTTCGACGGTTCGACTGAACTCGCCGAAGGCTGAGCTCACGCCGGAGTCTCACGCCGAAGCCATTTTTGCAAAAACTTTACAATTAAGGAACTATCTGTCTGAACAGTCACCAAACGGAAAACAGTGATGATATTTGTATAACTTTTTGATAAATAATGTGGAGGGCGATACGGGATTCGAACCCGTGACCTTTGGCTCCGGAGGCCAACGCTCTATCCTGCTGAGCTAATCGCCCTTTCTTTTCCGATGAGGGGTAACTATAGCTGCTTCAACGGGACAACCCCGGTCAGTAATCACGCAAATGAAATACCCGTCAGTTGATTTGAATGCCGATGTGTACATCTGTCAATATTGGATTATTCGGGTATGGGGGCCGATTTTTGTATGGGAAGATGAAGGTCCCTGATAATCTGAATAACATGTCGGCTTCTGTTCATGCTATAGAAATGAAGGCCAGGTATGTTATTATCCAGGAGTTTTTCGCTCTGGCTGGTAGCGTATTCAATCCCATATTTTTCAACTTCCTCACTCTTGTTACTGACCTTACAAAGTTTATCATGCAATTTCGATGGTAACTTGGCGCCACAGAGCGAAGCGATTTTAGATATTTGTTTATAGTTGAAAATTGGGAAAATAGCTGGAATAATCGGTACCCTGATTCCCTTGGCAATTGACAAGTCACGAAACCGATAAAAGTCATCATTGTTGAAAAACAGTTGTGTAATTATAAAATCAGCCCCAGCATCTACCTTTCGTTTGAGGTTTGTTATATCAACATCCAGGTTTGGAGCCTCGATATGCCCTTCGGGATAACCTGCAACACCGATAGAAAAATTATCCTTCATTTTAATAAATTCAACCAGTTCGTTGGCATGCCCGAATCCTCCCTCCGGCTTAAGAAATGCTTTTTCCTCTTTGGGCGGATCACCACGTAAGGCGAGGACATTTTCTATATTTTTTGCTTTAAATGTATCGAGTATTTTAGCAGTATCCTCTGCTGTTGCCTGGACACAGGTTAAATGTGCCAGGACCTCTTGACGAAATTCGTTCTTGATCCTGGATGCGATTTCTACCGTTTTATCTCTCGTGCTGCCGCCTGCTCCATAAGTAACCGAGATAAAATGAGGATTTATCTTGATCAATTCTTCAATCGTCGAGTACAGACTATCGAAATTTCCTTCCCTTACCGGTGGAAAAACCTCAAAAGAAAGAGTGAATTGATCTTTCAACAGCATATCTATAATTTTCATTGCGGATCTCCTGCAAATGCATGGCCTTCTAAATGTCATTTAGATGAGTTATTGTCAATCTCTTTTCCACCAATATCATAATTCGAACCATCTTCTCCAACTAAATTGGAGAAGAACCGAAAATTTTACAGTACAGTAGAGAGGATAGTGAAGCGGTAAAAAAGACGTCCGAAGATTCTGTGTTTAAGGTTGAAATCTTTCGATAAAACTGGTAAGCAAGCCCCAGTAAGGGAAGGGATTAGCCGGGATAATGACAAGAGCATTTAAAATTGCGTTTTTCATAGGACTATTATATCTTAACATTCCCTTTTCGAGTGCTTTTTGTTCGATAGATATCCTTAGTATAAGGCGGTGGACGGCACCTGATTATACGAGAGTTGTGATAGATACAAGTGACAGGGTACAGTATGAAGCAAAAGACAAAAACCAGAAGTTAACCATTGATTTCAAAAATACAGTCTTTCCAGCAACAATTCCACATCAATATATTCTTAATAAACCTGCCGTTAAAAAAATTCTCTTGCGCCCCCTTCCCGGGTGCAAGGTAAGAGTCGAATTGTGGCTGTCAAAAAATGTAAAGGTTAAGATCTTTACATTACAAAGAGTATTGAATAAACCACATCGTGTTGTGATTGATGTAAGACTTCCCGAAATTGAAAAAAAAGAAAGCCAAGAAAGAAAACAGGTTCATATTTCGGAGAAGAAAAAAATTATAGTGATAGATCCGGGTCACGGGGGGGAAGATCCGGGAGCGATAGGACGGAGGGGGACAAAAGAAAAAAACGTCGTCCTGAAAATTGCAAAAGATCTGAGGGATATCCTTAGAAACAGAGGATACCAGGCATTTCTTACAAGAAAAGGAGATTATTATATTTCGTTTAAAAAAAGATTGAAGATAGCAAAAGAATACGGAGCAAATCTTTTCATCAGCTTACATACAGATGCGTATAGATCCAGAGGAGCACGAGGTTCATCTGTCTATTGTCTTTCTACCAGGGGGGCGAGCAGTGAGGCTGCCAGACTCCTGGCAAGGAATGAAAACCTTTCCGATGTTATTGCAGGAGTTCCCAATGGACAGAATAATGGTGAGTCTGATCCCATCACCCTCAACATGTTACAAACGGAGACGTGTAATCTGTCGAAATCCATTGGCTCAATAGTTCTTAAAGACCTTAAAAAAATCAATCACATAAAATATTCTAAAGTTCATGAGGCCCCCTTCAGGGTGTTAAAATTACCTGATACACCGTCGATTTTAATAGAAGTTGCCTATATTTCAAATCCGCGTGAAGAACTTCTTCTTCGAAAGCCTTCCTACCGGAAAGAGGTTGCGTGGGCGGTTGCTTCTTCAGTTCAAGAATTTTTCCCACTCCCGTCTTCGTTCGCTAAGGGTGAAGGCCGTAAACTTAAACGACCTGTTTTTGCTTCTCATGCTTCAACCCCGGCGTCAGTACCTGTAACATATATTGTGAAAAGGGGCGACATTCTGGATAGAATTGCCAGGAGACATAACACAACTATAAAAAATCTTCAGGAACTCAATCATCTAAAAAGTAGAAACCGAATATATGCTGGTCAGAGGCTTAAGGTTTCCACGGCATCAAAGCCGGAATCAACTTCGCTGTATGTTGTGAAAAGGGGAGACACTCTTGGGAAGATTGCTTACAGATATGGCATAACGGTTGGGACTCTACTAAAACTGAATGATATGAAGCTGAGAGATCGGATCTATGTCAGTCAGAAACTGAAGATTCCTTCTGCGGCTATTATTAAAGAGCCAATATCTGTGACATATATTGTGAAGAGGGGCGATGTTCTGGAAAGAATTGCCAGGAGACATAACACAACTATAAAAAATCTTCAGGAATTCAATCATCTAAAAAGTAGAAACCGAATATATGCTGGTCAGAAGTTAAGGGTTCTTCCCGCTGTTGTCGAAGAGCCGAAAACCTCCACATACATTGTAAAGAGGAGAGATACATTAGAAAGAATCGCGAGGAGGTACGGCACAGATATAAGAACCTTACTAAAACTGAATGATATGAAGCTGAGAGATCGGATCTATGTCAGTCAGAAGCTGAAGATTCCTTCTGCGGCCATTCAGGAGCCAAAATCGAGAATATACATTGTAAGAAGAGGAGATACAATAGAACAAATTGCGAGAACGAATAGAACATCTACGGGAATTTTAATCAATCTGAACAATTTAAAGCAAAGAGATCGAATCTATGTAAATCAGAGATTGAAGATTCAATAATCGGTTGTATCCGATCCGGGGTTGGTTAAGTCATGGAGGTATGACATGGAAGAAAGTAACAAAAGGAACAAAAATAATCTGTGGTTTGTTGTAATAGGCGTCATTATCGGGGCTTTTTTGGCGATATTGGCGTACAATCATTTCTTTATTTACAAAGAGCGGCAGCTTTACAAAATGATAATTGGGACTTCCGTAGATAGCGCGGATAGATTATTGGGGAAAGATATGACTGAAGACGCGCTGACGATATATGATAGTGTGTTGAAAATACTATCTGAAAAAAAGGAGCCGGAGCTTTATAGTCATATCAAAAATCAGGAAGGGATTTGCTATGAGAATCTGGCCATCATAAACAACAGGCAGGAAAACCTGCTTAAGGCAATCCAGGCTTATAATGAATCGCTTAAGTTTAAGACAATCGAAGAATACCCTGACAAATGTGCCATTATACATAATAGGCTGGGAGTTGCGTACCATGCTCTTTCCAGGTACAGCGATAAGGAAGAAAATCTTGTCAAAGCAGTCAAATCCTATGCGGAAGTTTTTAAAGTTTATACAGTTGACAAATATCCTGTTAAATATGGCAGATTGCAGAACAACCTTGGGGATGCTTACCGTGTCCTTTCCGGAGTTAGAGATAAAGAGGGAAACCTGGTAAGTGCAATCCGTTCCTATGCGGAGGCCTTGAAAATCAGGACGGTGGAAAAATATCCCGTTGATTATGCCGTGACTCAGAACAGTCTCGGTAATTCCTATCTTATTCTATCAGAGATCCGGGATACGGAGGAGAATCTCTACAACTCAATCGAATCCTATGGCGAAGCTTTAAAAATCTTCACAGTTAATGAACACCCTGAAGACTATGCCGGGACACAGAATAATCTCGGAATGGCCTATCGTGCCCTTTCCAGGATACGGGATAAGGGAAAAAATCTTTCAAAGGCGTTTCATTCCTATGCGGAGGCCCTGAAAATCAGGGCGGTTGACAAAGACCCTGAAGATTATGCTGAGACACGGAATAATCTAGGAGACGCATACTTCACTCTTTCCGAGATTCGTGGCAAGAAGAAAAATCTTTTGAAAGCAATCCAGGCTTATGAACAGGCTTTAAAAATTTATGCGGTTAAAAAACATCCTGTGGATTATGCAACAACTCAAAACAATCTTGGCAATGCCTGCCTTATTCTTTCAGAGGTCCGAGATAAAGAAGAAAACCTGCTAAAGGCAATTCAACATTATGATGAGGTTCTAAAAATATACACAAAGGAAAGATATCCTTTAAATTATGGCGGGGCGCAAAATAATCTTGGGGCAGCCTATCGGGCTCTTTCAGAAGTTCGGGACAGGGAAGAGAATCTGCTAAAAGCCATCCGGGTTTATGATGAAGTTTTAACGATCTATACGGTTGACCAATATCCTTTAAACTATGCCATGACGCAGAATAATTTGGGCAATGCCTATCGCACCCTTTCAGGAATCCAGGATAAGGAAGAGAATCTAATCGATGCGGTTCAAGCCTATGAAGAAGCTTTAACGATCTATACGGTTGACAAATACCCAATCGATTATGCCATGACGCAAAACAATCTCGGGAATGCTTATCTTGTTCTTTCAGAGGTTCGCGACAAGGAAAAGAACCTGTTAAAGGCACTCGGAATCTATGAGGAAGCTTTAACGATCTACATTGTTGACAAACATCCTGTTAATTATGCAATGACACAGAATAACCTTGGAGCAGCCTACTCTGCTCTTTCAGGGGTTTGCGATAAAGAGGAAAACCTGTCAAATGCAATTCAAGCTTACGAAAAAGCTCTTAAAATCTACAAAGTTGATAAATATCCTGTGGATTATGCCATGACGCAAAATAACCTGGGCAATGCCTACCGTATTCTTTCTGAAATTCGTGATGAGAAGGAAAATCTGGTTAAAGCGATCAGGGCTTATAAAAAATCCCTTAAATCGAAAACGGCGGACAAATACCCTGTGGACTATGCCATGATAAAGAACAATATAGGTAATGCATATCTTGTTCTTTCCGAAGTCCAGGATAAGGAGGAAAACCTGACCAGGGCGATTAGTGCCTATAAAAAGGCTCTTAAAATTTACACGGCTGACCAATACCCCGGAAATTATGGGGGGATACAAAATAATCTTGGGACTGCTTACCGATCTCTTTCCGAGGTTAGAGATAAGGAGAAGAATTTGATCAAGGCGGTTGGAGCCTATGAAGAAGCCCTGAGGATCCGAACTGTTAAAAAGTAGAACTTGCTGGAAAGCTCCACTATGCCACCTTGCGGTATTATAATGAAAAGTAACTTGCAGCGCAGCTATCCAGGCTCAAAGCTCAAAGGCGGGTGGCATGGACAAACTCGTTTGTCCTTGCGTAATCAGGCTGAAAGCCGAAAGACTTTTGTTGGGTTTCGCACATCAACTCAACTTACAGCTAGAAGAAAAAAGGTCAAGTCGCCGATTGACTTATGATGGCATTCTTGATCGCCTTACATTGTTCTTGCAGTCGATGATTTTCCTCAAGTCAAGGTGTTCTTTCATCCACTCCACAATAATGCGGGCAGAGCTGTAGCCACTGAGGCTGAATTTGGCACTGATTACCGGTAAGCCGCCCTTCCTAAGCATACGAACCAGATAGATCACCATAAGTCAAACGGCAACTTGACCCCTTGGCATACGCTTCTTCCTGATCTCCTGTAATATTTTTGTTCGTTTCATTGGTCACTTCCTGGTGACTCATTATAAACCGGACAGATTACTTGCTTATGACAGGGTTTAAAACCTTTTGTTGCATTTTTCCTTCTTTTCATGTCTAATCTCATCTGTGGCTCTTTTCTGCTTAATTGTTGTTTATTGACAGTGGATTATTCCACGGGAAGCCACTTTTTCAAGTTTCAACTAAAAATAGTATAACCTGCTGATTTTGTGCCTTGGAATTGGATCAAAATAATCACCGCAATAAATACATTGAATCTGTTCCAGACTTTGACAGGAACAGATTTGGCCGATAGCGGTTGACCGGGGGCGCATCTTGCAAGCCCCGCCTTGTAGGCTGGGTAAGGGGTGCAATATGAATAAATGTTTCCCTCACAGGGAATCCCCACCCTGTGGGTGGGGGGCTTTACTGTATTATCATTTGTTGGACACCGCGGGAATCTACAATGAAATTTATCAAAGAGTTGTTGAATAAACTTTTCATGGCAAATCTGCAAAAGCGTCTTGTTCTGGGTTTCCTGATAGCTACATGTCTTACCGGCGCGGTAGCTACCTTTGTGGGAATAAGAGTGATAGACAAGAATACCGTAAATGAGGTGCAAGGGAGAGTACAACAGGATATCAACACTGCAAAATTAATCTACAATTACAGCATAGAAAAACTGGCATGCCGGATTCGCTATATTGCATTGCAATTTCCTTTGCACGAGACAATTGCCTCCGGTACTCTTCATGTGGGGGAGGAGTTTAAGAAATTACTCCATGAGGGAACCCAAATATCTTGTACTCCAAAAGATTCCTATTATATGAATATCGATATGCTTTCTTTAGTGGATGCCGGCGGCACAGTGCTGTACAGGGCATTTAATCCTGAGGTTAGCGGAGACAACATCCTCCGGGATCCGGTTGTAAGGAAATGTCTTGAAGAGGAAACGCTCCAGTCGTCCACTGAACTCATGCCCATCAGGCTCATTGAGAGGGAAAATCCGGAGCTTTCTCCACGGATTGAGATGGCTATCGTAAAGACTCCACAGTCCATTGAGGTTAAGGAAAGTCATCTCTCAGAGGGCATGGTATTGAAAGTAGCCTATCCTATTGTTGACGGGGAGAAAAATCTTTTGGGGGCGCTGGTTGGGGGTATCCTGCTGAACAGGAATTATGCCATTGTGGATAAAGTAAAAGCGACTGTATCCCTTAACGAAAAGTATAAAGGTCGCGATATGGGTTTTGCTACCATATTCCAGGGGGGGATCCGCATAGCCACCAATGTGATGACAAAAGATTACAAGAGGGCAATCGGGACCATTGTATCCAGGGAAGTGTATGAAAAAGTTATTGAACAGGGCAGAGACTGGACAGGAAGGGCATTTGTTGTAAACAATTGGTACATCAGTTCCTACACTCCCATATATGATATTAATAAAAATATAATAGGAATGCTTTACACAGGGATATTGGAAGCGAAATACAGGGACATGAAGCTGTTGACCATCTGGATATTCCTGGGGGTAACAGGCCTTGGTATGGTAATAGCTTTTGTCATTTCCTTTTCCCTGGGTCACAGCATCATAAAAAAGATACGCATTCTGAAACAGGCTACCGAGGTCATCGCATCCGGCAATCTCGATCACCAACTGCCACGTGACAAATTTTCAGAGTTTGACATACTGGATGAGGCATTCAATAACATGGTAAAATCCTTAAAGGACCGTGATAACAGGCTGCAGGAAGCATTTCAGCAACTCACAAGGACAGAAAGGCTGGTCTCTCTGGGGCAGATGGCAGCAGGGGTGGCTCATGAGATAAACAATCCGTTAGGGGGGATTCTTCTGTACAGCAGTCTTCTGCTTGAGGAATTTCCCGAAGATAATCCGACAGGACGGGAAAATGTGGAAAAGATCATATATCAAACTAACAGGTGTAAAGAAATCGTACAGAATCTTTTAGATTTTGCCAGAACTCCTTCCAGTGAAATGCTGCCCTTTCAAATAAACAATGTCATCCTTACATCGCTGAATCTGGTAAAGGACCAATCCATGTTTCTTGGAATAGAGATAAACACACAGCTTGCAGATGACCTCCCTGACATAAAAGGGGATAGGTCAAGATTGGAACAGGTCTTTTTGAATCTCTTTATAAATGCCACTGATGCCATGGAGGGGAGGGGCAGACTCACAATAACAACGAAGTTGCTCAACCGGCTTTCGGATAGGACAGAGGAAGAGGTGCAAACAGAAACAGAAGCAGAAAGAATATGTCTATTGGCCAGTACCAAGACAGTAAAAATAACCATATCAGACACGGGCAAGGGGATAGACAAGGCTTATCTGCCACATGTTTTTGAACCCTTTTTTACAACAAAGGAACCCGGACAGGGAACCGGTCTCGGATTGCCCATCGCATATGGGGTGATCCAAAGACATAACGGTTTCATCGATGTGGAAAGCGAACCCGGTAAAGGAACAACCTTTAACATCTTCCTGCCTGTAGACACGGAAATGGACAGGGACGCTGACAGGGAAAAGAAAGAGGGATCAAGTATTGTTTAGGGAAACAGTAAAAATTCTTATTATAGACGATGAAGAGTCGATACGGGATGCCTGTCGTCAAACCCTTTCCCGTATGGGCTATCGGGTTGAAAGTACAGGAGACTCGCTCTATGGCCTTGAAATGGCGCTCAAAGATATTTATGACCTCGTTCTGCTTGATATACGGATGCCCGGGATAGGAGGTCTCGATATACTGAGAAAGCTCAAATATAAGAGTTCTATATCTGCGCGGGTCATAATCATTACAGGGTACGGGACCATTGAAATGGCTGTTGGAGCCATGAGACACGGTGCCCATAATTTTCTGACAAAACCCTTCAGCGCAACGGAGCTTAAAAAAGCGGTGGAGGATGCCCTGGACAGGTATGATATGCGGGATATAGCAGAAACTCTTTCCGTGTTGATCGGTAACAGCGATTACATGAAAGAACTTAAGGAAACTATTCAGCGGATAGCACAAACAGACAGCACAGTACTTATTACAGGAGAGAGTGGTACAGGAAAAGAACTTGTTGCGCGTACCATGCAAGGCCTCAGCAAGAGGAGTAACAAACCATTTATCCCCGTTGATTGCTCTTCACTGGTTGAGAACCTGATGGAAAGCGAACTTTTCGGTCATGTCAAAGGGGCATTCAGCGGAGCTACAGAATCACGCGAGGGACGTTTCCAGATGGCAGACAAGGGGACATTGTTCCTTGACGAGATTTCCAATATCAGTCTTAACATCCAGGCCAAGCTGTTAAGGGTAATCCAGGAACAGGAGGTTCCGCGGGTTGGCAGTTCATCGCCTGAAAAAGTGGACGTTAGACTTATAGTTGCAACAAATAAGGATATCCGGGCAGAAGTGGAATCTGGTAAATTCAGAGAAGACTTGTTTTACAGGATTTCAGTGGTACCCATAGATATAGAACCATTGAGGGAACACAAATCCGACATACTGCCTATTGCCCGGCATTATTTTGATATATATAAAAAGAGACACAATAGCAAGGTACAACGCCTCTCGGAAGAGGCAAAGAAATCGCTAACCTCGTACAACTGGCCCGGCAATGTCAGAGAACTGAAAAATACCATGGAACGTTTATGTGTGCTTTGCGAAAATGACGTTGTCAACCTGTCCGACATTCTTTACTACGGGCAGAACGGAGGAGCGAAGATTCCGGTAGTGGATTCTCTCTCAGGTAAGATGACCCTGGTCGATGTTGAGAAAGATCACATAGAGAAAGTCTTACTGCACTTCAACTTCCAGATCGGCAAGGCGGCAAAATTCCTCGGTATCGACAGAAAAACCCTGAGGATGAAGATACGCAACTATGGGATAATTACAGAATAATGACGGCCATTTCCCCTTTCCCACAGTTCCCTCTCCTCAGGGAGAGGGGCAAGGGTGGATTTCAAACAACTAAAATGCTGCAATAATTCTTAACAAGAGTTGTTGATACCCCTTGACATTCTAAGGTTTTTTGTTAAGTATGTTAAAGTCTTAACAAAAGAAATAAAGGGCGCCATGCATTAAACGATAAATGATCTTTTCTTCTTAAACATAAGAAAAAGGGCATAAAGATGGCAAATAATCACAACAAACCCCGTTTTCTTTAAATAGAAATGGGGTTTTTGTGTATTTGAGGCATGGAAAACGAAATGGAAAACATCAAACCCGGAACCATCATTAAAGGCGCCGCATGGCCGGAGCCGGTTGAGGTCAAGCTCATTGAAGAAATGGGCGACTACATCCATATCGTCGGCGCCACCACGCAATCGAGGAATCACATCGATCAGATAATCCCTCGTGATGAGTTTGACCGGCTATCTACAACCGAGACTCAATCTCTTTTTGCCGAAGCTCCTTGGAAGGTTTTCCTCGCCCTTGAGACGAAACGCTATCGGTTCGCTTCCGAATACGATCCCCTTCTTGCTATGAACACTTCAAAAGTAGATCCGCTTCCCCATCAGATTGAGGCTGTATATGGTTATGTGTTACAGATCCCAAGAATCCGGTTTCTGATTGCCGATGACCCGGGAGCAGGGAAGACCATCATGGCCGGTCTTATTATTAAGGAACTGAAGCTTCGCAATCTTGCCAAGAGAATCCTTATAGTTTGTCCGGGCCATCTCAAGGATCAGTGGCGAAGGGAATTATCAGACAGATTCGAGGAGAAATTTCTCGTGATCGACAGGGGGCTTCTGGATGCCCTCTACGGGGAAAATGTATGGCTCAGAGAAACCCAGATTATCACTTCCATCGATTTTGCCAAGAGAGATGATGTTCTGCCTTCTATTTCCGCATCTCATTTTGATCTGATCATCGTGGATGAAGCGCACAAGATGAGCGCTTACAGGTATGGAGAAAAAACGGAAAAGACCGGGCGCTATAAGCTCGGTGAAGCGCTGTCCCGTATAACGGAACATCTGCTATTCCTCACTGCGACGCCGCACAAGGGCGACCCCGAGAACTTCCGCCTGTTCCTTGACCTCCTTGAACCGGGATTTTTTGCCACAAACGAGATGCTTACACAATCCATCAGCCAAGGCGACAACCCCCTGTTTATCAGGAGGATCAAAGAAGATCTAAAAGATTTTGAAGGCAAACCTCTATTCCTGCCACGGCATGTTGACACTGTTTCCTTCAACCTTGGGACCAGTTCTCCCAACGAAAAAGACCTCTACAATAAACTGTCCAATTATGTGAACACCCAGTACAACAAGGCTCTGACAAAGGATAAGAAAAGAAACGTTGCCTTTGCCCTGGTTATTCTGCAGCGCAGACTCGCATCCAGTACTTACGCCCTTCTGAAATCCCTGGAGAGAAGAAAGAAACGCATGGAGGATATGCTCAAGGGAGCGCTGGAAAGGGGCAAGATACCGGAAGATACCTTCGATTTTGAAGCTATTGAAGACATGAGCGAAGAGGAGAGATGGAAGGAAGAAGAGATATGGGAAACCTTGAGCGTTGCCGAAAACAGGGAAGAACTGGAAAAAGAAGTCAAAACGATAGATAGCCTCATCGCACGGGCCAGAGGCATTATCCAGAGGGAAGAAGAAGTTAAATTAAAGGAACTCAGAAAATCCCTGAGAGAGCTGGAAGAAAAATATCCGGACAAGAAGGATAAGAAGATACTCATCTTTACAGAATCGCGGGATACCCTTGAATATTTGGAGGGTAAGATAAAGGAGTGGGGATACAAAACCAACACAATTCATGGTGGATTGAGGCTGGAAGACAGGGTCAAGGCAGAAAACATATTCAGAACGGAAACGGATGTCCTTGTCGCAACGGAGGCCGCCGGTGAAGGTATCAATCTGCAGTTTTGCCATCTCATGACCAACTATGACATCCCTTGGAATCCCAACCGCCTTGAGCAGCGGATGGGGAGAATCCACCGCTATGGCCAGCAGAAGGAAGTATTCGTATTTAATCTTGTAGCGGAGGACACACGCGAAGGTAAAGTGCTGAATAAATTGTTCGACAAACTCAATGAAATCAAACTTGCCCTCGGAGATGATAAAGTCTTCGATGTATTGAGTGAAGTCCTCTATGACAAAAGCCTCTCACAGCTTATGATGGAAGCAGCAGCCAATGCCAGAAACATTGATGATATTTTGAAGGATATCGATATCACTGTGGACGATGACTATATTGCAAAGGTAAAAGAGAACCTCGGTGAGAGTCTTGCCACACGCTACATCGATTATACCCGCATAAAAGAGATGGCGCAGCAGGCTCAAGAACACCGTCTCATCCCTGAATATACTGAAAGCTATTTCAAAAAGGCATTTATCAGAGCGGCTGGAAAATTACGAGAACGCAAGGACGGATTTCTGGCCCTCGATTCCATTCCCTTTGACATGCGAAAAATTGCCGAGAATGACATCTTCAAAAAAAGCCACGGTGATCTGCTCAGGAAATATCCGAAAGTAACATTTGACAAGGATATAGCATTCAAAAATCCCGATGCCGATTTTGTCTCATTTGGCCATCCCCTTTTTGAGGCCACGATGACATGGATAGAGAAGAACTTTTCAGACGCATTAAGAACGGGTGCGACATTTACCGATCCTGACGGCAACCTGAACGGTTATATCCTCTTTTATGAGGGTGAGATTAGAGACGGCACAGGTAACGTTGCCGGGAAAAGACTTTTTGGATTTCACACAGACGGAACAGCGGTAAATCCCATACCCCCTTCCGTTATCTGGGACCTTGCCGAATCAAAAACTTCGGAGCCAGACGAGGTCAACGTAGATTCCCTTAAAAAACAGGTATCAGACAATACCATAGCTAAACTCGAAACATACAGGGAAGAAATCCTGAAAGAAAGAACCCGTCAGTCTGAGATAAAGGAAAAATACGGGGTGCGATCTCTCAATTATCTAATCGTGAATCTTGATGGAGAACTGATATCACTGTATGACCGGAAAAGCCGGGGAGAAAAAGTCGATCTCGTAATCAGGAACAAGGAAGAGCAAAAGACAAGATATGGAAAAGCACTGGAGGAACTTAGTGATTTAACACGTAAGGAAAAAAGTCTTACCATGACAATGCCGCGTTTTGTTGGGATAATCAGGATTGTGCCTTCGAATACGATTGATAACTCAATGGTAAGCAATGCAGAAATTGAGCTAATAGGCATGCAGGTTGCCACGGAATATGAGATAAAAAATGGCAGGATGCCGGAAGATGTCTCCGCTGAGAATCTTGGGTTTGACATCAGATCAAAGGATAAAAAAAGTGGAGAAGTTCGCTATATCGAAGTCAAGGCAAGGGCCAAAGCGGGCGCAATCGCTCTGACACAAAACGAATGGTTCAAGGCAAGGCGGTTTAAGGATGATTATTACCTGTATGCCGTCATGAACGCCGCTAAAGATCCCCAGCTCTATATTATTCAAAACCCGGCGGAAAATCTGGAGCCGGATGAGAAGGTCCAAGTTGTCCGATATATTGTGCCGCTTGACGAGGTGCTTGCAAAAGGGTCAGCAATATAAACACAAATCTGAAATTGTGCGGAATAACCATACAATTGTATGCTTTATGAGTACAATATTATTCAGCAAATTCTGGTTTTCATGCTCGTTATTAAATTAAAGAATACTTTTTTTAACAATGGCCCTTTAGGGTTTTTCTTGACAACCAGTTGGTGTTGTGTAAAATAGTACAACACCATAAAGGGAGGAGGTGCAATAATGGCTATCGCACAAACCTTCGGCAATTTTTTCAAGCAAAAGAGAGTCGAACGGGGCCTTACATTAAGAGAATTTTGCCGCATCAATGAAAAGGATCCGGGAAATATCAGCAAGATTGAACGGGGTTTGTTACCACCACCACAGACAAAGGAAATCCTCATCGGGTATGCGGCAGCACTGGGAATTAAAGAAGGAACCGATGACTGGCTTTTATTCTGTGATCTGGCTGTAACAAGCGCCGGTAAAATACCCTCTGATATTGTTTCCAATGAGGAGGTTATGAATGCCCTTCCTGTTCTTTTTAGAACAGTGAGAAAGGAAAAACTTGACGAAAAAGATCTTGAAAAACTTGTCAAAGCCATAAAGCGAGAATTGCGGTGAACCTTGATATCCCCCATTACACACATTCAGATATAGGCAGAATTGCCCAGACATTTCTGAATCAATATCATCCGACCGGTGAAATTCCCATTCCTATTGAGGAAATAATAGAACTGAAAATGGGACTCAATATCTTTCCCTTTCCGCGATTATATAAGGACCATAGGCTTAACGGATTCCTGAGCAGAGATCGAACAACAATCTATGTAGATGAGGTTCAATACAATCAATTCAATGAGAAATATCGTTATACCCTCGCCCATGAAGTGGGACATTATATCCTCCATAAGATGTGTTATGATGACTTATCATTGGGTTCGCCAGATGAGTATGCCAAATGGAGGTTATCAATGCCGCCTGAAGACATAGGCTGGTTTGAAACTCATGGCGATTGGTTTGCTGGCCACGTTCTTGTGCCGACAGACCGTCTTGAAAAAGTTTGTCGTGAGGTTGTCGAAAAGTATCAGGATAAATTTTCAAAATTTGAAGTAATTCCCGATGATATCTGGTCATATATCTCCAATGAAGTTGCTACATACTTTGATGTAAACCCACCCGTTATAGAAATCAGGATAAAAAAGGCGAATATTATGACAAAGGTACCGATTGGCGTGTGATATGTTACTGAGGATAGTAAAGGAAACAGTAAATGCGTGTGAAAGACATAGTAGAATCTGGATCTAAAGATGATGTTTTAAAGATATTGAAGCAATATGAGGATAGCTTGATTAAGTTGGCATCCGAAATACGTCAATCAAAACCAAACGATGAAAAGCATTTTTTATTGTATAATCTCACTGTCTGTTCAGCTAACCAGCTAAAAGGACTTCGGTTAGTTTATGATCTCCCTACAGAGTTTTACGCCTGGATTGCACGTAATTTGTTCGAGTTAAATCTTACAGTCCGATACATTTTGTCATCGCCAGAAAATCTTGTAAAATTTGGTAGCAAGAGAGCAAGGGACGAAATTGAAATGCTGAAAGGAATGTTAAAATTTGAGGAGATGGATGAAGATATGGCGAAAACCATTGAAAGTCGAATTGATCGATTAAATCAAAGTGCAGAAAAGCATAAACGTATTTTGAAAGAACGCCTGTCTATTAACGAGCTCTTAAAGGAATCAACAAACATGCAGAGAGAATACAATATATTTTATAAATTATATTCAAAATATGTCCATCCTACATCTTGGTTGGTAAATGGTCCTCAAGATGTCATATATAGCTCTGAAATCAGAAATACATGTTTGGTAAATGCACAACTTTATGCCGGAAATATAGCAAAGTTGATTTTAGATGAAACAGAAATTTCAATTTGATGTGATACAAATGTAACAGCTATTGCGATCTGAAAATGGTTGACCTGTACTCTGTAAAAGGTAAAACAATATGAAAGATAAACGCTTCATTGAAGAGACATTTCCCGTTAAGGAGGTCAGTGTTGAATCGGCACGGGAGAAGAACATACGCCATGGCCACATCTCCACGCTCCATATCTGGTGGGCGAGGCGCCCTCTGGCATCATCACGGGCGACGAATTATGCCGCACTGATCCCTCCGCCAAAGGATATTGACGACTGGAATAACAAGCGGCAGTTCATTGCTGATTTTTCAAAATGGGAGAACTCTCTCAACCAGTCCATGATAGAAAGGGCGCGGAAGGATATCCTTGAGGCAAGCGGCGGAAAGCCTCCGAAAGTTCTCGATCCCTTTGGCGGCGGCGGTGCAATTCCCCTGGAGGCGCTTCGCCTCGGCTGCGAAACATATTCCAATGATCTGAATCCTGTCGCTATCCTCATCCAAAAATGCACACTCGAATACCCCCAGAAATATGGAAGGCCAGTAAAGCGGAAAACGACATCTGAATTTATGGGAAATGAAATTGAAGGCGAAGAAGATGTCAACCCCCTCCTTGAGGATGTAAAAAAATGGGGCGACTGGGTTCTTGAAGAGGCGAAAAAGGAGATTGGCCGGTTTTATCCGATAGAAGATGATGGTTCTATCCCCGTGGGCTATATCTGGGCGAGGACGATTCCCTGCCAGAATCCTTCATGCGGCGCTGAAATCCCCCTGATGCGACAGTTCTGGCTTGCAAAGAAGGCAAAGAAGAAGGTTACTCTTTCTCCATACGTTGAAGATGGTGGGGTGCATTTCAAGATTGCGGGAGACGGATACGAGACAATGCCAGACGGTTTTGACCCGTCAAAGGGAACAGTTGCGAGGGCAGTCGCCACATGTCCCGTATGCGGCTCGACAGTGGACGCGAATACGACAAGAAGGCTTTTCCAGGAAGGAACGGCTGACCAGCGGATGGTCGCTGTCGTTTTACACAAGCCCGGACAAAGCGGAAAGAGATATCGAATTGCCACAGGAAAGGATGTTGATGTCTTCAGAGAGGCGGCGGAGTACCTGAAAGAAAAGCGTGAAAAGCTGACGCTCGAGTGGGGTATGGACCCCGTGCCGGATGAGCCAACGCCCGAGGGAAAAGGAAGAGGCGCGGAAAGAGCGTTTTCAGTCCGTAATTATGGCATGAATACCTGGGGCGATCTCTTCAATGCGCGGCAGAAGCTGGCGTTGATCACATTTGCGAAAAAGGTGAGGCATGCGCACTGTAAGATGCTGAATGAAGGCTATGAGGTTGAATACGCGAAGGCGGTGGTAGGGTATTTGGGATTAATATTAAGCAGACATTCAAGTTACAATGCAACTCTTTGCTGGTGGGAACCTTTAGGAGAAAGAAGTTTTAATGTATTCGGTAGGCAGGCACTCCCTATGGTGTTCGATCACTCTGAACAAAACCCTTTTGGTAATTTAACTGGTAATTGGAAACTACAAACAAATATAACTGCTGAAATAATAGAACATTTTTCAAATATCAAAAATGAAATCCCGGCCGTAGTCACCCAAGCCTCCGCCACATCATTGCTCCATCCCGGCAACTTCTTTGACGCCGTCTTCACCGATCCCCCCTATTACGACAATGTTCCATATTCTTACCTCTCTGATTTCTTCTATGTTTGGCTGAAGCGCACCGTGGGTGATCTTTATCCCGAACTCTTCTCGACACCCCTCACACCGAAAAAAAACGAAATTGTAGCATATTCCAACGGCCCCGGCGGATGGAAGGATGGCAAGGCATTCTTTGAGGACATGCTAAAGAAGTCATTCCAGGAGATCCACCGTGTCCTGAAACCTGCCGGTATTGCTGTAATTGTCTATGCCCACAAATCCACAGAAGGATGGGAAACGCTTATCAATTCCCTCCTGGATTCCGGCCTCATTATGACCGGCGCATGGCCGTTACACACTGAAATGGCAACACGTCTTCGAGCACAGGAATCGGCAACTCTGCCTCCTCCATATACATTGTCGCCCGGAAGATGAAACGTCAACCGACGGGATTTTACAACGATGTGAAAGAGGAACTGAAACGCCACCTCAATACAAAACTTGAACGTCTCTGGAAAGAAGGCATTGGCGGCGCCGACTTCTTTATCGCAGCAATCGGTTCCGCCATAGAGGTCTTCGGGAAATACGAGAAGGTCATGGACTATGAAGGCACAATAGTCCGTGCAGACCGGATGCTTGAAGATGTAAGACTAATCGCTACCGATTACGCAGTCCGCCAGATACTCCATAATGGTTTTTCCGAGGACATCTCCGATCTGACACGTTTTTATGTTCTCTACCGCTGGAATTACGGCGGTGCGAAGGTAAAATTTGATGATGCACACAGACTTGCTCTAAGCTGCAGCATAGACCTTGCGAATGAATGGAACCGTGCGGGGTTTATCAAGAAGGAAAAGGAATTTATCCGGGTCTTGGGGCCACAGGAGCGGAATTTTTCCAGACAGAGGAAATCGATGGAACTGGTAGACGTTCTTCACCGGATTCTTCTGCTGTGGGAGAAGGGAAAACGCAATGAGATAATCCGTCTGCTTCAGGAATCCGGCTTCGGTGACAGTGAGGCATTCTATCGGGTTGCTCAGGCCGTGTCGGAAACACTGTCCATAGATGATAAGGAAAAGAAGCTCCTGGATGGATTTCTTCTTGGCAGAGAACGAATCGCTTTTGAGGTACGAGAAAGTCAGACGGAATATCTAACCAGAAACGATCAGGAGGATATTTTTAAATGAAAGCATTTCATACCATCGCAATTCCCCATAAGGATATATTGGAAGGCAGGCTTACCATGGATGTCTTTGCCGCGGACCTGTGGGAGGTCAATCAAAACAGAGGACCGGATGAATACAAAGACGGCGATACCTTTTTCAGAAAGACCTATCTTACACAGGGACTCGGCAACCTGCTGACCATTGTTGAGAATCGACTGGGCGGCAAAGGAGGAGATCCGGTCATACAGATTCAGACGCCCTTCGGTGGCGGCAAGACACATGCCCTGATTGCCATGTATCACAAGGCGAAGGAGTGGAACGCAAAAAAGGTTGTGATAGCAGGCACGGCCCTTAGCGCTGAGGAGACCCTGTGGGGGGTAATGGAAAAACAATTGACAGGGAAGATTGAGATATTCTCTGGAAAAACTGCTCCCGGCAAAGAGGCCATAAGAGTTCTGCTTTCACAAAACCAGCCTGTTTTGATCCTAATGGACGAGGTTCTTGAATACGTGACCAAGGCGGCGGGCGTGAAGGTGGAGGAAAGCACCCTTGCCGCGCAGACCATGGCTTTTATGCAAGAATTGACAGAGGTGGCGGGCACCCTGGAGAAGGTCAGCCTTACCGTAACCCTCCCGGCAAGCATTATCGAGCATTATGACGAGAGGGCGGAAAAGCTCTTCAGTCAATTGCAGAAGGTTACGGGCAGGGTGGAGAAGATTTATACGCCGGTTCAAGAAAACGAGATCACCAAGATTATAAGGAGAAGGCTATTTGCCGATCTCGACGAGAATGGAGCAAAAGACATTGTAGCGCGATTCATGGGGTATGCGGAAAAGGAAGGGATCCTCCCCGCGGGTGAGGAACCGAGCGAATACAGGGATAGATTCCTCGATTCATATCCATTTATGCCGGAGGTGGTGGATGTCTTATATCAACGCTGGGGAAGTTTTCCGACATTCCAGAGAACCCGAGGCGTGCTGAGGCTATTGTCCTTAGTAATACATTCGTTAAAGGAATCGAACAGACCATATATCAGCTTGGCCGATTTTGATCTGGCGGATCAGGAAATCCGTCAGGAACTCCTGAAACATATCGGCCTCGAATACAACGGCATCATAGCCGCCGACATTACAGATTCGGGGGCCGGTTCAAAAAAAGTTGATGTTTCCCTGGGCAATGCCTATCGTGGCTTTAACCTGGGAAGCAGGGCGGCGACCGCCATATTTCTCCACTCATTTTCCGGCGCGGCCAAGCAGGGAATCACGCTTGGTGAAATAAAGCGCTGTGCCACCACTACCGATAATCCTGCCGGCATCGTCGCGGAATCTGTTGAACAGCTAAATGATGTGCTGTTTTTCGTGCAGAAAACGGGGGATAAGTATTTATTCAGCAATCAGCCGAATATAAATCGTATTCGCCTCGCCAAGATGGAAAACATCAAAGACAGCGAACTTGTTGAAGAAGAAAGGGATCTTTTAAAAGAGAGCATCAAGGTCGGGAAATTGAAGGTTTTTATGTGGGAGGAAAACCCCGCAAACATTACCGACTCTGAATATCTCAAACTCATAATCCTGAAGAAGGAAAACAATGCCCTAATGAAGGAAATCATGGAAAATAAGGGGCAAACACCACGGGTGTACCGGAATACACTGTTTTTCCTCTATCCCCTGGAATCTGAAAGAACGGGTTTTGTAAATGCCATAACTCGCAAGATTGCCAATGAGCACATCGAATCTGATAAAAACGTTCCCCTGTCCGATGAACAGAAAAAGGAAATCAGGAAGGAACTTAAAAAGGCGGAATCCGATTTGACGGAAACGCTCCGCAGGTTCTATCGAATGATTGCGGTGCCTCATAAAGAGGGATTCAAAGATGTGGATCTGGGGATACCGACATACGGTGAGGAGAAAGGCCTTACAGAAGAAGTTTATGAAATACTGCGGTCCAATGGTGAGATTCTTGAAAAGATCGCTCCTTTGGTTTTGAGGGAAAAATATCTCTCTGAACGGGAATATGTCTTAACAGAGCAACTCTATCAATCATCACTCAAGACACCCGGAGAAACCCGACCGATAAATCAATACGTCTTTGAACAGGGAATTGAAGAAGGTGTGCGGATGGGGCTTTTCGGACTTGGTGAATTAGAAGACGACACTCCCGTCTGTCGGAATTTCAAGGAATCGGCATCAGTGGCCCTGACCGGTAATGAGATCATTATCTGTGAGGCATTATGCAAAGAGCAAAGGGAGAAGGAAGAAGACCTCAAAGATGATACTGGTGGTTATAAGAAGCCTGATGATGAGGGTATAATAATTGACGGAGTTTCTGATGATGGCGGGAAACCGAGTGACCGGTCAAAGATGAAGGATGAAGTACATCTGAAATTCCGCGTACCCAGAGGAAAGGTATCCGGCATTATGGGAGTAATGAACCTCCTCCAGAGCAAATTTGAAACCCTGGAGATAGGAATTACCGCCAGAGACGGAGCCATCTCCGAACAGGATTATGAGGAGAAGATAGAAGAGGCGTTTACGCAATTGAGGATTAAGGTGGAGGAGGGGTAAGGATACGTGGCTAATAACTTGCTGATATTATAAGAAATCATTAGGGAAAGTACCTATTTGTTGTTAGAAAAGAAGGAGTTAGTAAATTTTTGTGTTATGAAAACCTGCAAAAGATGTTTCCAAGAATTCGATGAAGAACCCGTCCCCAATTAAAGAACCTGCTTCTCACCGGGGTTATCTTCCCCACGTATGGGGAGTTTTGCCCCTCTCAAATGATCACTTCTTTTTAGCCATTCAAATTTTCCCAAATAAATCAACACATTATATTTTGGCATCTGCTTTGCAGTAATATATCTCCAAATCAACTAAGGAGGTAATTGATTATGACTGCAAAGAAAAAGATACTCCTGATAGATGATGACAGGGATTTTTTAATGGCAACCAAAATCATACTTGAGAGTGGCGGATACGAGGTCTTTTTGGCAGAAGATGGGAAGAGCGGTGTGGAAATGGTGAAATCGGTTTCCCCTGACCTTACCATTACGGATATGATGATGGAGACATGGGGTGAGGGATTCACTGTGGTATCAAAGATCCGTTCCATAGAAGCAGGGAAAGACATGCCATTGATCATGCTGAGCGGAGTTGATCTCCAGGGACCCTACCAGTCATTTGAACCCTCAGAGGAATCTCCAAGGGTAGACCTGGTGCTGAACAAGCCTGTCAAGGCCGATGATTTTCTCAAACATGTCAAGCGACTGCTGGGATAATAGTATATGGCAGTAAATACCGATAAGGGACTCATTTTAATAATTGATGATGAAGAATCCATACGAGATGGGTGCAGGCAGGCCCTGGAAAAATCCGGGCATGTTGTGCTCACAGCGGAAAACGGCAAGGAGGGCATCAGAATTGCCAGGGAAAGCAAGCCTGAGATAGCCTTTGTTGACCTGAAGATGCCTTCCATATCGGGCATGGAAATCATAGATATCCTCTCAAGGGATATACCCGACATTGTCTCGATTGTAATCACCGGTTATGCATCCATAGTCTCCGCAGTAGAATCTATGAAGAAAGGGGCGTATGACTACCTCCCTAAACCCTTCACCCCCGACCAGTTAAGGGCTGTAGCCAAGCGTGGTTTTGAACACCGCGACCTCAAGATGGAAACGAAGATGTTGAGGGATGAAAAAGAGCAGATGGAAAAGAATTTTATCACCTTCGTGAGCCACGAGATGCGCTCTCCCCTTTTGGTTATTGAACAATATTTAGAGGCTCTCAGGGCGGTAGCGGGTGGTTGCCTGGATAAAGATGCCAATGATATTGTCGAACGGTGTAACAAACGTATTCAAGGTCTGAAAGCTCTCGTTGAACACTGGCTGGATATAAGCCATATAGAGAGCGGTATTTTCGAATCGGAGAAAAACCCTGTTGATATTTCCGGCAT
>DFBI01000026.1 GCA_002367335.1 Syntrophaceae bacterium UBA3084
TGATCATCCTGTCAGGTTGGTATCATTCACTTCAGGCTGTCAACTATCCGGGGCAGTATCTTGCCGGTTTGTCCTTGTAGAAAAATGTCGGCCTGGGCGGTCAGATCCGTTCGGTTGGGATTAATTTCGATGACAAACGCGCCTTTTGATTTGGCAGCAGCCGGCACGGTGGCTGCAGGATAGACCACACCCGAAGTCCCGAGAATCAGCATGACATTGCATGTTTGGGCCTGAAACCTGGCCTCATCCAGCTGCTGGACAGATTCTCCAAACCCCACAAAATCAAGACGGCTGCTCCCCCCACAGGAACATTCGGGCAGTTGAGAAAAGATGTCTTCCATAGTAACGCGCTCCATGGTCCCGACGATTCCCTCCATCATTGTGAAAAACTCTTCTCGTTCATACTTCCGGCACTGACCGCATCTCAGACACTTCAGTCGCATGAGATTTCCATGCAGTTCAAACACACGACTGTTTCCCGCTTCAATGTGGAGATTATCCACATTCTGGGTCACAACCGCCTCGAGATAGCCCATCTTTTCCAGATCCACCAGGGCAAGGTGTCCCGGATTAGGTTTTGCCTGTTTTATAGTTTCAAGAAAGCTGAGGAATATTTCACGGCCCTGTTCCGGATGGTTTGCCAGAACAGCCAGTATCCCCCCTGAACTGCCCTCAGGAAAGCGATCCCATAACCCGCCGGGTTCACGGTAAGTGGAAACGCCACTTTCCTTCGAAATTCCCGCGCCACTGAAGGCCACTACCCTCCCTTTTGAGCGAATCGTTTCGGAAACTCTTTTAATTAGTTCATCGTTAACCATCCGAACTCCCTTTTTGTGGAGGAAGTATAGGATGTTGCCACTTGTGTGTCAATGAGAAATTAGCCACAAGAATGCAGCGGGGGAGGGAATCGGAATTCTACAGTTTCTGGAATATGAAATATTAAATTTTTCTTTACAAAAAACATATCTTTGTATATATGAGAGCGACACGTAAGTCTGTAACCTGTTAGAAGTCGAAAAAGGTGGGGTAATTGAACAGATGAAACCTGATCAGCTTGAATATTTCAGAGATCTTCTAACCCAAAGGATTGATCAGCTTTTAGACGATGCGGGGAAAACTGTTTCAGAGATGACGGATGATCGTGTCAATCTCCCGGATATTACCGATAGAGCTTCTCTTGAATCAGATAGAAATTTCGAGCTGAGAATCAGAGACAGGGAAAGAAAATTAATAAAGAAGTTAAAAGAGGGCATAAGCCGTATCGATGATGGCACATTCGGCATATGTGAAATATGCGGAGGCAAGATTTCTCAAAAAAGATTAATGGCAAGGCCTGTAACCACCCTCTGCATAAACTGTAAAGAGAAACAAGAACAGTCTGAAAAACAAAGAGGAGAATAACACTTCCTCTTTTGATACAAAAACTTAACTCTTTCTCCATTTGCCAAAACATCGTCATTTCATACTACTTTTAGCGTTATCATTTCAATATACAATGTGACTACTTATGTAGTCAGGCTGAACTGCTTAGGCTGAAGGGACCGTAAGGGCGCGATTGCGATGCTTTGGCGGAGAAACAGTAGATTCTTGTGCCAGATATGGCTTCAAAATTCGCAGTATCCCCGCTTTTCCCTAACAGTCTTCAGCCTACACCCTATCCACCTGAGTAGTTACTATACAATGAACTTCCTGCTTTTCATCTAACCCAGATAAACTGGAAATTCGAAATTCGAAGCACGTTTGACTGAGCGTTTGACTGAGCTCAGTCGAACGGGTGGCTGCAGATTCTCCCTTCTGTATCAGCGAGGCCAGAAATGAAAAAAATATTCTTACCCGTTGTTGTGACAGTCCTTTTTTTCACTGTCGTGTACCAGGGAGTAGCGTATATACCAACAGCACAACAGGTTTTACAACGAACCGTAAAATTGAACATAAATCTTTTTTCATTGATGATGCAGTTGAAGACTGTAATATATGATAGTCGATATGACGATGGAACAATAGAAATATCTGAACAGGTTTATATGAAAAAGGATGGATTTAGATCTGAGAGGGATTTCCCGCATGGAAAAGATATTATCGTCCAGAATGGCAGAGAATCTCTTGCCATGGTCAAGTATGAGAAAGATGTAAGTGAAAGAAAGATAGATACCGTATTCCCAGTTTTGTTTTTTCAAAAATCTGTCGAAAATCTTTTGAATGACCTCAATCTCTTAGGAGTGGATACAAACTCTGTTACTTTCGGTAGAATAGACAAAAAGATAACATTCATCATTGGAAATAATAATAAAGAGATACCAGGCAATCAACTATGGGTAGATAAAAAGAGCGGATTCCCTTTGAGGTTCATCGGTATCACAACCTCAGGGGAGAAGCTACAGGTACTTCGAGTTGAATATATGGATTACATTTGCGTGAAAAAGCACTTCTGGCTCCCGACAAGAATAGAGTATTACAGAAATGATGAGCTCTGGACCATTTGCATAGCAGAAAAAACCCTCACCAATACCGATGTCCCTCAAAGCCTTTTTCAGGTATCTCAGAAAACAAATTTCTACCCTCCACTTGTGAACTTTCTGAACGTGAAAGAGTAGTTGAAATGTTTGTCAGAGTAGCTGTTAACATACCGTCGGATAAGGTTTTTCTATACTCTGTCTCAGCGGAACTCGCAAAAGATGTTCTTATCGGCAAAAGAGTTCTTGTGCCTTTCGGCAAAAGAAAAATGACCGGGTATATTCTGGAAATATCGGATGACTCAGACATAGCAGAAACAAAGGAAATTATTGAAGTACTGGATCGCGAGCCCCTTTTTGGCAAGAAGGATCTGGAGTTTTATCGATGGATGAATAATTATTATATGCACTATCTGGGAAAATCGCTCAAGGCCATTCTTCCAGGCGGCATAGATGTAGAAAGCAACTTATGGCTTAATCTTTCCAGTAAAGAAAAAAAGACGGAAGATGTAAAATTATCGTCCCTTCAAAAGAAAATCATTCATATCTTAGGCGATTTTCCCAAAGGTCTTTCAATAAAGAAATTAAAAAAAGAGATCAAAAAAAATCAAATATACGAGGACATAAAAACTCTCCAGCAGTTTAAGTTC
>DFBI01000104.1:0-1100 GCA_002367335.1 Syntrophaceae bacterium UBA3084
AAGCTTCAGATAATCTTCATATATTCCTTCCAGGTACGTAACATCGGTTCTGTAACGACTGAATTGTGGAGTTTCAAGATTAAGGAAAAGTATGTTTTTCGGGGGTATTTCTTTCGTTTGTATGAGAAAGTTGATTGCCTGTTTTATAAGAGTGCTTTTCCCGGCACGTCGTACTCCGACAATGGAGATTATGTGAGGGAGGTCGAGATAATCAATTACCTTATTGAGAATTTTCCGGGGAACCCCTTCAATGTACATATCACCACTCCAATGGGGATTCTGATCAACAATGGTTTCTTCAAACATGTTAACTCCGAATAAACATTATTTTGTTCGTACTATACTCCGAAGTGGTGTACATTTCAAGTTATTTTTTTGGATGTAATGTATGTGTCTTTCACCTTGGAATTGTGCCTAACTGGAAACGAATATAGCCAGTTGAGGCGGTATCTGGTAAGAAAAAGGAAAGGGGTCAAGTCGCCGCTTGACTTAGGATGACATTCTTGATCGCTTTACATCGCTCTCGCAGTCGTAAAGGCGTTTATAGTGGGTCAAATCCGGGCTGCATTCAAGGTATTCATAAGCAGCATAGCTATTGTCATCGGTCCTACTCCTCCGGGAACCGGTGTTATGTAGGAAGCTTTCTTTGAAACTTCAGAAAAGGCCACATCTCCCACTAACTTGCCATTGCCAAGCCTGTTAATCCCCACGTCTATCACCACAGCATCCTGCCGCACCATATTACCTTTTATCATTTCAGGGCTCCCCGCAGCAGCTATAAGGATTTCCGCTCTTTTTGTAACCTCTGAAAGATTTTTCGTCCTTGTATGGCAAATTGTAATGGTAGCATGCCTTTTCAGAAGCATCATGGCCAGGGGTTTTCCAACGATGTTACTTCTACCTACAATAACGGTTTCTTTACCTTTTATTTCTATTCCATAACGATCTAAAAGTTCCAGAATGCCTGAAGGGGTGCAAGAGTTATGAAAAGGGTCACCTGTAAATAAATGGCCCAGGTTATAAGGATGAAAACCGTCGACATCCTTTTTGGGGTCAACAGCTTCTATGACAGACTCGGGATTGATCTGCTTCGGAAGGGG
>DFBI01000104.1:1196-1418 GCA_002367335.1 Syntrophaceae bacterium UBA3084
CTGCACGCATTTTCCTTTCTTTTAACATAGATTTCAGAGGCTGAATCATCTCCGACTAAAATAACAGCAAGCCCGGGGACGATTCCTCGCACTTCTTTAAGGTGTAAAGCCTTTTCTTTAATCTCATTCCTGACATCCTGCGAAATTTTCTTTCCATCAATAATAATAGCCATAAATTTATAAACCTACTCCTAACCCAGATAAACTGGAAATTCGAAATAC
>DFBI01000104.1:1505-2757 GCA_002367335.1 Syntrophaceae bacterium UBA3084
AGCTAAAGGCCAGGATTGCCGGATTTATCTCCCTAATACGTAATCCTTTTGTCGCTGATAGCAACATCTGTGCAACAACGCAGTGTTGTCGTGAATAAAGACTTTATTTACCCTGAAGATCGATTGCCATTTGGACAAGGGTTTGTACCTGATCATCCGGGACCCGACCACGTACTATAGCCCGGCACACCCGGTTTTTATCCAGAATAATTGCGTTGGCTGTATCTTTTTTAAGACCCCACGCTTTTCGTAATGTAGCGTCGTAGTCAAAAATTATAACCGTCTTGTATTTTTTGGCTTTATCACCTGCAATAGCACGGATGAGAAAATTTGGTTTCCATGTAGCAGCGCAATCAACAATTCCGATACCCTTGTACTTTTCGCTGGTGAGCAATCCATCTTCTTTGGCCTTTTTCATAGCGTCGGTGAAATGCTCATTTAAATCTGATTCGTCAGGATCTACATAATTAACCAGAAGAACCTTACCCTCCCAGGAATTCATTGTGAAAACTTTACCATTTGCATCTTTGAAGGACCAGTCTGAGGCTTTGACTCCCACCTTGAGATCCTCGGCCTGCACTGGCAATACAAGTGCAAATAATACTGCTATCATGGCACAAACAAACGAAAACTTTTTCATTAGTACCCTCCTTTACAAAAGTTTCAAGTTCCAAGAAGATGAGATATTTCCCAAGCTTCCGACATCAAGCTATCGAAGGATATATAACATTGTGCATAAATGTCAAGGCAACAAATCCTTTGTTCTTTCATACCCCTGAAATCACGGGTTTCCCTCTCTCTGGAGAATGTATGTTCCAGGACTGCCAGAATCTTGACATCCCCGGAGCTGTGTAGTAACAATTACGTTGAATCGCGGGACACCAACCTTGATGCATTCGTAAAAAGTGCAAAAACTCCCTCTCTCTTGATGGGAGAGGGTAGGGGTGAGGGTGAGAACACCGCTATTTCAAGTAGTTATATCCCCCTCCCCTTTATCCCCTCCCACCAGGGGAGGGGAAATTCGACTTTTTACGAGACTGTCAACCTTTGCAATGCCAGAAGCCTTTTGAGAACGAAAACCGGGAAAGCACAAGACGTAGCCACAAAAAATGAATAGTTATAAATCCAAAAGAATTGCGAATATTATGGATCAGAGGAAGGAATCCGCCGAGGTAATTCTGACCAGGGTGGAACATCTCCTTTCTCGCATACACGCGAGTCCCCCTGTAGATATCAGCTTTACAGATACCCT
>DFBI01000014.1 GCA_002367335.1 Syntrophaceae bacterium UBA3084
GGGGTCATTATGTTGTGAGTTTAGTTATGTTGTGAGTTTTATGTATTTACTTTGCCCTGTTTTTTTGAAAACTGGATTTTCTTTGTCTTTGGTTATTATACTTGTCCTGCCCTTAACAAATGTAAATCGATACTGTTGCAAAGCAAAATGCTGGCCATTGGAGTCTGAATTATCATCTGATTTACACACACCTGAATCTTTTATGTAAATGCTTCATTGCTTTGAGGCGATGTTTAAAAGGCACCTCACCTAAAATTCTGCTATTCCTTTTCTTCGACAGAGACTTTTCAAAGCGCATTTGCTTCGATCCGGTTCTTATTTTTACACTATAAGACACCCCGGTCAGAAGTGTCTATGGTTTCTCCTGGAGGGAAACCATGAGCCAAAAAATCCGATGTGCCAATGCCGATTGCCGACGTCTTTTTTCTCCTAATCCCCGGGTAAAAAACCAACGATACTGTGACAAACAGCAATGTCAACGTGTCAGAAGAAGACGCTGGCAGCGCCAGAAGGTGAAAGATGACCCCCAATACCGAAAGGATCAAAAAGAAAGTCAACAGTGTTGGATAGAACAAAATCAAGATTACTGGCGACGATACAGAAATCAACACCCGGAATGTGTGATACGTAATCGGCTTTTACAAAAAGAACGCGATCAAAAACGGCGATCAAAAAATCTTGCAAAGATGGACTCGTTAAAGCCAAATTCATACGTAAAAGCAGGGAGTTACTATCTTATTCCTGGCACGGCAGATCTTGCAAAGATGTACTCGTTATCTCTTAAATACCTCTTGATTCCAATTGCTTAGCCGTTTCTTGCAAAGATGGACTCGATTGCATTCAATTTTTTCCTTCTTATTTTATGGGAGAAAGGAGGTTAGCCATGATTGAAAAAGCCACGCTTTGTCCCAATCGGGTCCGAAAGATCACCGGTAGTTTCGCCTTTATCGAGCACCGTTTTTTAACAGACCGCTTCTTCCAAAGCCTCACCCATCACGAGCTATTGCTCTACCTGTTTCTTGTGCTTGTAGGAGATCGTAAAGGGTTGTCCTACTACAGTTACGATAAAATCTGTACGCTCCTCCGGATCTCAGTCGATGAGTACCTTCTGGCCAGAAATGCCCTCATTGACAAAGACCTGATTGCCTTTGATGGTAGGTTATTCCAGGTGCTTTCCCTTCCTCCACGCTCTGCCATGTCACCCCCAAAGCCCCTCAAAACAAAGAGGGAAATTGAAAAATATGATCCTGGCACTATAAACAGCCTTATAGCCCAATCTCTCAAGGAGGCTGACCATGGTTTATGAACTATCGGTTTTAGAGCAACTCAAGAAAGCCATACCCGACTATCTGCTATGGATGATATCCAATGGGTATGCCAACAGTACATTCATACATTATGAGCAGGTATTGAATCATTTTCTCCGTTTTATAAACCAGAGAGCAATCCCATGGGATGCTATTTTTACCCTTAATACGTTAAAAGACTTTCAAGAAGAAAGCGGGCTTACCCATGCATCAACGCCGGTAAGGGGCCTTTCACGGTATCTTTTTCAACAAAACAGAATACCACGCCCCATAGAAAAGCCTATCCAAAGATTACCTGAAATTTATGAGGAATACCTGCTCTATTATGAAAAAGCCAGGCAGGTTCATCATCTTAATATCCTGCGTGCCAGAAACACCCTCTCTGCCCTAAATTGTTACTTTGAAGAACTTAATATTGATTTGTCCCATATACGGATTGAACATGTAGATGATTTCCTGTTAAAATATAACGCCAGGTTTACGGCCACAACGCGCCAGAATCAACGATCCAATCTGCGGGGGTTCCTACGATATTTGTATCAGGATCGCGAGATCTTAAGACGGGATTTGGGATCACTCATCATCGGCGCTCCTCTCTTTGGCCAGGCCAAGCCGCCAAAATTCCTGCGCCCTCATGAGGTAAAACGGCTATTTACCTCTCTGTCTACTCCTTCTCCCGGCTCGCTTCGAACATCGGCCATGATTCATCTGGGCTATACTTTGGGCCTTCGCCCCAAGGAAATCAGCCTGATCCGCCTGGATGACATCTCATTCAGCCAAAGGGAAATTACTATCCCGGACCGCAAAAGCAACAACCCCATCAAGCTCCCTTTGCCCGAAGTTACCATCAAGGCCATTGCGGGCTATATCGTTGGGGCCAGGCCTGAAACCAATGACCGAGCGCTTTTTTTAACTTTTCGTGCGCCCTATAAGCCAATCTCCCCAGGGAGCGTAAGCCACGATATCAGCACTGCCATGCGAAAAGCGAACTTGCCGTCATCAGCATACTGGCTGCGGCATACGTATGCTCAAAACTTACTGCAAACAGGGGCTTCGATCTTTGAGATCAAACAGATGATGGGCCACGACAAAATCCAGACAACCCAGCGCTATCTTCATATTTATACTCAGTTGATGCGGGAGGTGCTCTTCGATGAAACCCTTTAAAAGTTTTATGGCTTCACAACTCGAAGAATATACCCTTTATCGTAGCTCCATCGGATTCACCAACAGCAATCTCAAATCACAACTGCACACCTTTGATCGATACATCAAGGAAAAGGAGGCAGACTGGGATACGTTTACGCCAGCATTTTTCCTCAAGTTAAGAAAACAACTCAAAGGCGACCCACGCACCGTCAATGGTATTCTGTCAGCAATCCGGGGCTTCTTTCAATATCTGCTGCACAAGGGAATTTATGAAGAAAATCCTTTGCAAGATATCCCCCCACATGCGGAAAATGCTTATATCCCTTTTGTTTTTTCTCCACATGAAATCGAGCAAATGCTTCACTCTATTCAAAAAAGGTTGCGCAAAACATCAGAGCTCTTCTTAAAGGATTTATCCATCTACGTTGCTACCCTGCTATTGGCCCGATGCGGCATGCGAATATCCGAACCTCTACGCCTGCGCCTTGAGCACTACCGCAGCAAAGAAGGAACAATCTATATTGAAAAAACCAAATTTAGTAAAGATCGCCTAATACCCGTTCCCATAACGGTAATAAATGAAATAAGCAATTACTTGTCTGTACGAAACGCCTTAATGGGGAAGGATCAAAACCCGTATCTGTTTCCGGGAATCAATGGTAAGCAGATGTCGGTCAACAGCATCTATCCGGTTTTCCATCAGGCAATTGAAGATATCGGTATTGATCAACCTCGGCGGATTATTGCCAATACAACTTTTGGTGCACCTATTGTCCACTCCTTAAGGCATTCCTTTGCCATAAATACATTAAAACGGATAAGGGACCAGGGAAAATCTCCTCAGAATGCCTTGCCAATATTAGCCGCTTATATGGGCCATACGAAATATCGATATACGGCAGTATATCTTAAAGTCCTGGATGCCGAGCATCGCCAGGGATTGGTCAATTTTGCCATCTCCAGGCAGGAGGAAATATGAAACTCTCAGCCTGCATCCATCAATACTTTGATCAGTATCTCCCACAAATAATAGGGGCAAGTGATGATACAATCAAATCCTATCGTAGCGCTTTTACCCTCTTCTTATCCTTTGCCGCACAAGATCTGTCCGTCCCTGTTAAAAAACTCGACGTTGAACACCTCACACCCAGTCTCATATTTGCCTTCCTTGATCATCTTGAAAATCAACGCAATAATATTCCAACGACCCGCAATAGCCGTCTGGCAGCTATTAAGTCTCTTTTTAAAATGATCAGGCTAATGTATCCTGAATATCGCAAAATAGCAGACAGGATCTTTAATATCCCGCAAAAGCGCTGCTCCAGGCCTCTAATCGGATATATGACTGAGGATGAAATCCTTAAGGTTTTTCAATCCGTTGATCTAAAAAGCAAACAAGGTTTTCGAGATTACACCATCCTCCATCTTCTCTATGATTCAGGCGCCCGGGCCAGTGAGCTGGCAACTCTCAACCTTGACTATTTTGACCCTCAGAAAAGAACCCTTGCCATTGTGGGGAAAGGAAATCGTTATCGGTTGATACAACTGTGGCCAAAAACAACACAACTACTTAACCGATATATCGAAAAGTACCGGCTAACACCCAGACTGCCGTATAGGGATCGCATGTTTATTAACCAGCGCAGGGAAGGATTTACAAGACACGGCATTCATCGCCTTTGCAAAAAATACCTAACCAGGAGCCTTCCTGCCAAACGTATCAAAGACCTCAACCCGGCGCATAGCTTCAGACATTCTCGAGCAGTAAATATGCTCACCTGCGGAGATTCCATCACCGACATCAAAAACCACCTGGGTCATGAGAACATCGAATCTACCATGGTCTATTTGCACCTGAATTTGACAAAAAAAAGGGAAGTTCAAAAGCAGTTCATCAAATATACCCAATCAATACTACCAGAAGATCCTAAATTTGAAGAGCTCCTTGATTGGGAAAACAAACAGGAAACTCTGAACTGGCTTGATAGTCTCTAATGGGGTCCTTTATCATTGACCAGATTAAGAAAAGTATACAAACATGCAAATTGTTATGTTGCCAGCCCTTTTTGGAGCATTAAGACAATCTTAGATAACTTACTGTATTATTTAGACAATCCCTGCTTTCAGCCACTTACACCAATAAGTGCATATATTCAATGGGTTAGGCAAACTCGCAACATAAGGGTCAAATCT
>DFBI01000005.1:0-1956 GCA_002367335.1 Syntrophaceae bacterium UBA3084
CTTGCTCATAGGACACTATAGTTTCATCAGGGAATATCGACTTACACCTGTTTGTAATAGCGCCGACTTTGATTAAATCCATAACCGGATCGGTTAAAAGAAGCGAATGAATACCCAGGTCCTTTTTGCTTTTGAGATGCCTTACCAATGCATCGAATATTGAACCGATCGAAAATGAGAGACAGCTACCGTCTTTAATAACAGAGGCGATATTTGCCGCAATTTTGTCAAATACTTCGTCTACGTATCGCCGGGAGAGGTAAATCAGCGGATCCGTCGAGTTGATCAGAAAATCGAGATCATTGATATGTATGGAAGTCTCGCCCCGTGTTCGCGGCATTTTCTCGGTGATTTCTCCGATAACAAAACCTGCCTGTTCTATCGCATATTGTGCGATGTCAGCAGAAATTCCAAGGTTGCAAAATCCTGAATCATCGGGTGGTGTAACTCTGACGCATGCGGCATCGACGTCAACAACCCCATTTTTAAAGAGTATCGGTATTTGGGAAAACATGCAGGGTATTAAATCAACCCATCCCGAAAAAATTGCCTCTCTGACTGAACGGCCTGAAAAAAAAGTCTTGCACCTGAACTTTTTCGAGTATCGTTCATCTAAGGGAATTGCATCACCAAGGCTGGCAAGTTGAATGAGTGTCAGGTCACGTAAATTATTTCGGTTTGAAGACATTAAATGCTTTATGAACGTGCGGGGCTCGGAGACACCGGTTCCGATAAAGATATTCATGCCCGGTCTTATCCTAGAAAGTACCTCATCAGGTTCTACTATCTTCTCGTTGAGATTGTTCAAAATGGATTGTTGATTATCTGGCATCCCGCTTCTCGTAATAATTCTTGATAGTATTTTATCATATAGATTTTATATGACGAATGGCCCTATACTGAATCGTCTCCATTGCTGTATTAGTGTTGATTATAAACTGACCATATTCAAAAGAACCATATCACTTTTTCGCTTATTTCTGAAGTATCAAAAATAGTTGCTGATTATTCTGTTATGTCGTTATCTCCATGCAGCAACACGAGAGATTATGGGTTAAGGGAGATCATAGTGCTTAATCCCACGAAAGTGACCGGCAAATCCGATTCAAAGTGACCAAAAATAATTCATTCAAAGCCGATCATTTTTTCTTTTAAGATTTTGTCAATGACAATACAAAAACCGGTCACTTTGCACAAGATTTTTTCTTCTTATTTTTCCCCTCTTAAAGATTTTCCTTTCAGATTCAGTTTTATTGCAGCTGGTATCAGCCGGTCACAAATAGCATCGGCAGTAGTGGGATCATCAAAAAGCGAGTGCCATTTGTTTACCGGGTACTGAGTTGTAATAATAAGGGGCCCTAATTGATTTCGCTCCTCAATGATATCAAGCAAGTCGCTTAGTTCATCCTGCGATATGGGCTGCATGGCAAAATCATCGATGATCAGTACTTTTACTTTCTGTAATTTCCGAATATAATTCAGATACATACCAGTTCCTCTGGCAGAGCGGATTTCCTCAAACAGACGTTTATAGCGTATTTTTTGTGCCGGGAGGCCTGTTTTACAAACGGAAAGCCCGATAGCTTCCGCAATATAGGTTTTACCGGTCCCGGTCGGACCGGTGATAATAACGTTTTGGGCGTTATCGATCCAGGTCCGTGAGCTGAACTGCATGATATCCTTCTTTTCGAATCCACGCCGGGAATCATAGCGAATGTTTTCAAGACATGCCTGTTCGGGCTTGAAGTTTGCCCGGCCGATCATCCGGGCCAGCCGCCTGTTGTTTCTGGCGCTGAATTCGTCCTCTACCAAAACAGAGATGAACTCCTCGTGGCTCAGATCCCTGTGATCACCGTTTTTAAGCCTCTGTTCAAGACAGGCCGCCATGGTTGCAAGGCGCATTGAGCGCAATTGATGAAGTGTTTGTTCCAGGTGCATATCCTTCTCCTTTCATGT
>DFBI01000005.1:2049-6680 GCA_002367335.1 Syntrophaceae bacterium UBA3084
CTTCCAAAGCACAAGGCCCGCCGGGCTGCTTTTTCAAGACGTTCGTTGGAATGCTTTTTCCCAAGATTCAAGATGCCCAGGGCCGCCCGGAACCCCTGTTCAGGATGCCGTTTGCTTTGCAAAATATGTGTTACCAGTTCAGCCGTAGCTGCCCCTGTTTTATGGGCCTGGGCGATGAACCACGCAGATGACCAGCCACTCACAAATTTGTGATGAGGCGGCATATGCTCATCCCTGGTTGTATACCGATAATTACAGGACGCTTTCAGATGTCGGCAGACATGATCGCCGTTATGGTAGATCTCAAGCACTTTGCCGATCTGGTAAACATCCACCTGCTTGCGAACAAACTCATAAGGAACACTGTAAAAGTGTTTATCAAACTCGATATGATAGTTCGGAGCCACACGAACTCCTGTCTTTACCTGCGTAAAAACAAACCTGTCGGAAGGCAGCGGTTTCGCGTAGGGCTTGTCCAGTTCTTCAAATCGTTCTTTGCGTGATTTTTTGTACTGCTGCATTGGGCGCGCATTAAACAGCTCCAAGGCTTCCCATACAGCTTCATTCAAATCGCCAAGACTGAAGAACGTCCGGTTGCGAAGTCGTCCGAATATAAATCGCTGCAGGTGCAAAACATTGCTCTCCACAACCGGCTTGTCCTTCGGTTTTCGTACCCGGGCCGGCAAAATCACCGTATCGTAATGCCCGGCAAACTTCTCGTAAAGCGTGTTAATATCCGGTTCATAAAAGTTCGCTTTTGTTACCCCGCTCTTCAGGTTGTCAGGCACGATTGCTCCCGGCGCACAGCCAAAATACTCAAGGGCACGCACATGCGAGGCAACCCAATCCTGCCCGGACTGTGTCATCGTGGCTTCGCAATAACAGTAACTGCTGGCCCCCCAGCTTGCCACGAAAAACTCCGCCTCTGTCCATTGACCGCTCTCACGGTCGTAATACCGTGGCTTCTTCCCGCTGTAATCCACAAACAGCTTTTCTCCGCCTTTATGTATCACTTTCATGCTCACCGGCAGATCCTTGCAATGGTTCGCATACTGCCGGTAAAAACTGCTCCGGCAAAGCCCTTCAGGACGCTCCTGACGATATTCTTCCCACAAAAGCTCCAGAGTTACATGCGGACGGCTCATCTCTTGATGAATACCCTCAAAATCAGGCGCTATCTCTTCGTTCCTCTTGCTTGCGGTTTCCGGATACAACCTTGCTTCAAGCTCACTGTCCCTCATTTCTTCCGGCAACGGCCATTCCAGACCGGTCCTTTTGAATCTGCCCAGACAGTTAAATACGCTTGTTTTTGATTTGCGAATAGCGCTGGCTATCTGCTGATTGCTCAGATTGCAACTAAAATGCAGGCGTAAAATCTCTCTTGTTTTCTTCATTTTCATCCTCTTTCGAGCCATTGTGTCGTATCCTCCTTGTGAATAAAATTAGTTTCAGGAGGCTCAACAATAGCCGTAAATTTGTTTATTCCAAAACCGGAATATGTTAGTCTCAAAAGAATGAAAAATCGGTCACTTTAAATGGGATTACGTGGTCACTTTGAATGGGATTTGCCGGTCACTTTCAGTGGGATTGACCGGTCACTTTGGATGGGATTGCGCGGTCACTTTCAGTGGGATTAAGCAGTCTATTTTCATTTGTTATTGCATTTATGGTCTTAGTTGCTACATTGACGGCATAGAAAGTAGAAACTATCGAAAGAATAAATATTCCTATTGTAGCAATTTTCGATAATGACTCTATTTTATTTCCCCAATTCTTTTTACATATTTGCTGATCCTTTTTCATTATTCGCCCCCTCAAGTTCGTTATTTTTAAAAAAATGTGAATTTTATGGATACTATACTTGTTTTATGAACTTTATCCAACATATAGTGCTCTCACTCTTTATGCGAATTTTAAAGACAGTTTGCCACTGTACGTAACTTTTATGGCGATTAATTATTGGTTGGCTTGTCAAAAGTTTGGGCGAGATCCCAAAATTCTTATAGTAATGACCCCGTTCCATAATATTGGTATGTTAATTAAATAGTTTTATTAAATTCTCTCAGATACGTTTCCCAATTGCCTGTCAGATTTCCGGGCACATAATCGTTTCTTGCGAGAGCGGTTTTTCTTTTACCGGTTCCGTGTGCCAAAGAATCAGTGGCGGTCCCTGATTTCGCGGAAAAATTACCCTTGGCAAAAGAGAAAATGTTGGATATGAAGCATGATAACCGTCTGACTGATGTAGCGTAATCGGAAAACATGCGTCAGAAAGGATGATGGCTTCACAAAAAGTCTTTAAGCGTGTCATTTCGAACGAATGTGACAAATCCTTACGATGTAACATTCTAAAAACACAAGATTTCTCCCTGCGGTCTTCGGTGAACTCAGCCGAACCGTCGAAATGACAGATTGGCCGATTCTGACTTTTTACGAGTGCATCAAGGATAGTCTAATAAATTCTCATGAAGGGACTCCATGTTATATAGCTCGACATTTATTACCATGGCCTTAGCCAACCTGTTTACCGTATCAAGTTTTGGCGCCTTCTTCCTCTTCCCTCTGTATATTTTAAACCATGGAGGTTCCAGATCGGATATAGGGATTATTATGGGCATATTTGCCCTTTCCGCCGTCCTCTGCCGTCCCTGGATTTCTAATATGGTAGATCGGATCGGGCGGAAGAAAAACTACACTATTGGATGCATTATCATAAGCATACTCCCTATTACATACCTGCTTTTTCAGGGAAATCTCCATAACTTCTACTTTCCCCTTCTTTTTGTGAGGGTTTTGCATGGTGTGGGACTGGCTATTTGTTTCACGTCTGCGTTTACCTATATTGCCGATATTGTCCCCTTGGAACGCTTAAATGAAGGAATCGGCATGTTTGGAGTTACGGGTCTTATAGGGATGGCAGTTGGCCCCATCATTGCTGAAACAATAATCAGGAAGTTCGGCTTTTCCATCTTCTTTCTTGTCACTGGAGGAATGGGAACCCTTGGACTTTTGCTCCACATTCACCTCCCCGAATCCTATGCGCGCAGCTCACGCGAGTCGTCACAGTCCTTCTTTTCGGTCCTGCTCAGGGGGAAGACTTTAACCGTGGCCTTGCTTGCCCTTCTCTTTGGATTTGGATTGTCAGCGTTTATCGGATTTGCTTCACCCTTTGCCAGGGAGCAGGACATCGCTTTCATCTCTCTTTACTATATTTCTTATTCCGGAGCCGCAGTATTGACCAGGTTTTTCGGGGGGAGATTTGCGGACAAGATAGGGGAAGACCGGATCATTCCCTATGCGCTGATCCTGACCGGGGGCGGCCTTTTGACTATGACCCTCCTGGGAGGAAACGTGATTTTGGTTCTTTCGGGTTTAATATCAGGCTGTGGGCATGGATTCCTTTTCCCATGCCTGAACGCACTGGCTATACGAGACGAAACTATCGATATCCGTGGAAAAATCACAGGGATTTTCACAGGCGGGATTGATGCCAGGGTCTTTGTCGGGTCTGTTATACTGGGCTACATCGGAGAATGGGCAGGTTTCCGGACACTCTTTTTTGCGGCAGGTCTGGCACTCTTTATCGGATTCGGTGTTTACAGGTTCCGGGTGATGAATGGCAGATGGTTGGTTTCCGGAGAGCAGGTAGCTGCGATTGAGGTTGAAAAATCATAGATTGATAATTTGTGATTTATTGTTATAAATGCCTTAATCAATGCCATCAAATCGAAAAATTCATACAGCTTTATTATGATTACGGTTTCAAAGTGTGAATATTTTGGGGCCACTCGGTAAGTTATAGTGCGGTGTTCTAAATGTCTTTTGTGTGCTCATCCAGGTATGATTGAACCCTAAAAAAGATTTTTTCCATCCTGTCCGATTCAGGCAGAACATCACGGATCATCTCCAGATAGCCCCTCTCACGGATGCGCTGGAAGGTGGGTGCAAAGTTGATATCATAGATCCACCCAATCTGAAGCAATTTGAAATCATTTAGGTTCTTCAGGTGTGTAATGTCCACGATTTTCCCCTCCATCAAATCCTTATATGCACCATCTGAAATTCCCGGGGTATCGGGGAGGCCAAGCTCAAGCGCATCATTTCGCTTTTCATCCTTCCGCCGGTAGTAATCAGTAACCACCTTCCAGATATCCAGCTTGTCGGCGTCACGGAGCAATTTAGTAAAGAAAACACATCTTTCTGTCTCTTGTTGTGGCAGAACCGCACGGTTATGATATGAAATTGTCCGTAGAATAAGCTCTCGCGTCGATTCATCGAGACTGTTGAGAACACCATTTTCCTGAAGTATCTTTACGCCATGCTCAGCATGGTTAACAGAGTAAAGATCAACAAAGGTTCGATAATGAGCATACTGTTCAAATCGGCCAATATCATGGAAAAGAGCAATGACCTCGGCCAGGAGAAGGTCTTCATCGCTTAATCGAAGCTTTTCCCCAATGTCCAGAATTTCTCCACACACCCGTCTGGTATGTTCTTCCTTCAGGGCTATATTTTGCTGCAAATCGTCATCCCCTGATTCAAATATCCTAACATATCCGAAAAACCAGTCTTTTAAAGCTGCCACCATTTCTTCATTCATATCTTTCACCATGGGAAAATACTATGTAGTA
>DFBI01000162.1 GCA_002367335.1 Syntrophaceae bacterium UBA3084
TCTTCAGCTGTCCAGATTTTTGTTTCCGGTTTGTTAATGTGATGCAATGCCGCATGAAGAGTTGTGGTCTTACCTGAACCCGTCGGGCCGACAGCCAGAATCATGCCGTATGGTTTTTCCACCAGCTTTAACAATGTATCATAATTATATGAGGAAAGAGCCATGCTCTCAAGTGGCATTGTTTCACCCTTGGCAAGGATACGCATAACGACATCCTCGGTGCCTCCCTGTGTAGGTATCGTGGCGACGCGGAGTTCTATACTCCCTTCTCCTTTGGGGCGTCTGAATTTGATTTTGCCATCCTGTGGCCGTCTCCTTTCAGTAATATCGAGGTTTGACATAATCTTAATTCGTGAAACGATTGCTGATCTGTAATTAAAGGGAACTGTTTGATATACTCCTAAATCACCATCTATCCTGAATCTGATTTCAACGATTTTTTTGATCAGGCTGGGTTCTACATGTATATCTGAGGCTCCTCGCATGTATGCATCATTGATTACCTTGTTAACGAGCTGCATGACGATACTATCCGTTTCTAATATAGAGTCGTCTTCCTCCAGATATTCATCTTCTTCATCAAGTTTTCCTACCAGATCGGAAATTGATTCTCTACTTGCTTCAGTCTGATAGAAATAGTTAATAAATTTTTGTATGTCATCGTAGAGAGCAACATCATATTCGACGGAAGTTGTTTTCAGGAGACCTTCAATCATGTCCCGTTTCAGAATGTTGTTGGGATCGTCAACAATAACCTTGATTTTACCATCCAGCCTTTCGAGAGGAACCCACATCTCACGACGAAGATATTCTTCTTTTAGATTCCGAAGCAGATCAAAAGGTATCGGGTGCTTATCGCTAAATATTGTGAAATTACAGTTGTAAAATTCTTTTAAGGACTTACCAATCTCACGCTTCGGGATATTAAAATTGGTCATAAGATAGTCTTCTATAGTTATCTTTTCATCATGCGCCTTTTCCCACGCATTTTCCATGTCTTCATCTTTGATTAAGCCGGTTCTCAAAAGATAATCAAATTTCGTTTTTCGCTTTGTTCTTATCCTCGACTGATTGTGAAAAGCGATTCCAAGGACATCGGCGATTTCTTCAAGAGAAACCTGATCTTCTTCAGTAAAGCCCCCGCCGGTCTTTTTATTGAGTATTTGAATAACGCCCATGAGGGTAGTATTATACAAAATCGGCATGGCGAGGATTTGGGTTGTCCTTAAACCCGATTTTTTATCCCAGCTACGATCAAAAGAAATGTTCTTATCTACTTTTTTCAATTCTTTGTCATTATACGCATCAGTGATGTTGATGATTTTTCTGTTGTTCGCTACATAGCCGGCTATGCTTGTGTTATCGATAGGAACCCTGATTTCGGTTAAATCTGAACCTGCCAGGAACATGGAATGGATTTCATCTCTTTTCGGGTCGGCAACATATATTGTCATTAAATAAGCGTCGAAAAGGTTGAGAATATCATCTTTAAGGTCTATTATTATTTCTTTGATGTTTTCTGCGTCATTTATACGGTTAGTGATATTATTCAGCGCTTTTTGAAAACGAAGCTTATTGAGAAGGAGTAATGTCTGGGGATCTTCTGTTTTGATTTCTTGTTTTATTGCTGATGGTAACTGGTTCATTTCTTCCTTCGCCAATTTCTTCAGATCGTAGCATGTATTTAATCTCTAAATTTTAAAACATTTATAACATATTATCAATAGAAATTCTTTTCCATATCAAAAATTGAGTCGCGGTTATTATTCGGATTGCTGATTTATTGGAGAGACATAAAAAATTGGTAATCCAAGTCGCATTTGATTTCATGATTATTGTACTCTGTGAAATAGTTGTATGGAAGCAGGCGATCAGGAGAATATCTTTTGTAAGTCCGGATTTAATACCTGGCCATTTTTCTGTATATCCCGGAAGACTGAGATTGGTAACTATTCAGGTGCAGAGGGACAAAGCACAAAGAGCAACAACCAACACCGCCTGCCTGTGTCAGGCGTATCATTTGACAGAGATTTTTTGCATTTTGTTATAATATAATAGCAAACCGAATAAGCTTTGTGCCTCTGTGCCTTTGAACCTGAGTAGTTACTGGCATTGTATGTTCCGGAATAGCAAATTTACTTTCGACTTTATCCACTTAGTGCATTTTCAAAAGCGGAAATTGCATCAGGTAAAACTACGTTCATGATCAATCCAAGTTTGGCTTTCGTGGTATCAACGGCTATTACCCATTGATATTCGCCAAGGGGGAGGACGATTAGCATACTGTTTTCCTGAAGGTCCAGAAGGTAATATTTCCCAAGTAGCGGGTATCCCTTTTTAAGCGAATCGTTGATTAAGTCTGTTACTTCAATAAAAATAGAATCAGCCCCGGGTTTCGAATTGTAATCTGCGATGGCCTGTGCATCGGAAGTTGAGACGATGCTTGTTGCAAGCAGGGCGCCCCCCATTTGTTTTTTTAATAGTTCTATACATTCGTTTAACTTATCAATATCCATTTTCTACTCCTCTCTGGTCGATGTTATTTATTTTTTTTAGCGTTCAGTATTCATGGAAGATGGGCTTTTAATTGTCAGGTTTTCTTCCATGCCTGTAACTTTTGTCTTGTGATTTGTCTGGCTCCAGTCTTGAGTTTTTCTTCCTTCCCGGCCTGCAGCCGCTGCTCCTCCTCTGCCTTTTGCTTTTCTTCCTCCCCGGCCTTCAGCCGTTGTTCTTCCTCCGCCTTTTGCTTTTCCTCTTCCCCAGCCTGCAGTCTTGCCTCTTCTTCAGTCTTTAGTTTGGCTTCTTCTTCGGCTTTCAGCCGTTGTTCCTCATCGGTCTTCAGCTTTTCTTCTTCCTCGGCCTTTAGCTTTTCCTTTTCCTCGGTTTTCGTCCGTTCTTCCTCCTGGGCCTTTAACTTTTTCTCTTCTTCGGCCTTCAGCTTTTCCTTTTCCCCAGCTTCTATTATTACTTCTTCTCCGGTCTTAACTCTTGACTCTTTCGCTGCTTTCAGCCATGAGTCTTTCTCAGCCTTCAGTTTCGCTTCTTCCTCCTCNNGCAGCCATAATGATGTTGTCCGCAGCCTTCAGCCAGGCTTCCCCGTTTTCATTCAGTGTGGATTTTTTTTCAGCCCTTGCCTTTATTTCCAATGTTTCTTCTTCTAATGCCGCCTCTGATTTCTCATCTGTCTTTGCTTTTTTTTCAGCTTGTGCCACTGGTTTTGTTTCCTGAGGTTCGGACGCTTCGGCCAACAGTTCGTTTAGACTTAAATCTATATTCTTTTCCTTAACTTCACATGTAAAATTTATATCTATCTCGGCATTGTTCCAGTTTATGATATCCAGCGCCGCAGCCTTACCCTTTAAGTTGCCTGCGGCAGCGTCCATTATCACGCCATTATCAAGATACAAGTAACCGGTTTCCCTGTCTGATTTTACTTTGATGGTGCAGGTTGTATCCTCCATTTCTATCAGGTGCAGGAACGATACGAGCGAAATGCCCTGACTGTAACCATCAGCGGACTTGTCATTCAGCGCGTTGGATATGCTGGTCCGCAGTTTATTGATATCCAGGGGCTTTTCAAGGTACCGGAGGGCGCCCATATTATGGAGTTTACTCTCAATTTCCGGTGTGCCGAAGGCGGTCATTACAATAACGGGTATATCCGCGCAGTTTTTACTCATGTATGCCAAAAGTTGAAAGCCATTCATTTTGGGCATTTTCAAGTCTGTTACCACCAGATCGATTTTTTTGGAGTTCAGGATATTGACGGCTTCCTTGCCGTTCAAGGCAGTAATGACATGAAAGTCCTCACTATAAGCGCTGAGACCGTCTGAGATACTCATGAGAAAAGGCTTTTCGTCATCTACAATCAGAACACTTTTAACATCAGAGTCCTTTGGGGTTCTGGTCTTGAATGAAAACAACTTGCGCCATTTGGGAGTAATATCGGGTTTATCAGACATGATTCTCCTTAACGTATCTTCATTTTTTGTGAGATTGTTGATGGTATTCTTTTTCGGTATTTTCGAGTTATTATGAACATCATGTTAATGTGTTAAGCAAAGGTCGTGCCAAATGTGAATAATCCTGGAACTATCTGTTTAATCAATAGGTTGTCATGATAAGAACAGATAAATTAAATTTTGGATAGTTCATAATGGATAGTCCAATATGAACTATCCAATTATTTTTGACATTGTATGGCCAAGATTGTAACGCTTGATTTTTCTCTTAAGAGTTGACAGAGATATACCCAGAGCTCTGGCGGTCCGGGTATAATTGCCGGAGAATTTGCGGAGAGCTTGTATTATATATTCTTTTTCGATTTCTTCCAGCGATATAATATTATTTTCTACAGGCGGTGAAGGTGCGGGAAAAGAAGAATTAGTTACTTTCAGGAACTCTGAAGGTCTGAGAACCGACCCCTGTTGAATTATGAGGGATCTTTCTATCACGTTCTTCAGCTCTCTTACATTTCCAGGCCATTCATATTCCATCAACCGTGAAAGCTCTGAATCCGGAAGCGTTGTTTTGCGCTTCTTCGCAGTTTTGCGGATAAAGAAATCACACAACTCAGGTATATCTTGTAATCTGTCTCTCAGGGGAGGAATATGAATTCTTATCACGCTCAGGCGGTAGTAGAGGTCACTCCGGAACATTTTCTTCCTTACAAGATCTTCCAGATCAGCGTTGGTTGCGGCTATTATACGCGCATCTACGGGTCTTACGGATTCTCCTCCGACCCTTCTTATCTGTTTATCCTCCAGAACGTTCAATAACTTTGACTGTAAATGAAGAGGCATGGCTCCTATTTCGTCGAGAAAAAGCGTTCCTTTCTCCGCCAGCTCAAAGATACCCTTTCTGGCAGTCACGGCGCCTGTAAAGGCCCCTTTTGCGCAGCCGAAGAGTTCTGCCTCAATTAGATTCTCCGGGAAAGCGGCACAGTTTATACTGATAAAGGCTTTCCCTTTAGCGGGACTTTTGTAATGAATGGATTTTGCAGCGACATTCTTCCCTGTGCCAGTCTCACCTGTAATAAGAACCGGAGCATTCACTGATGCTGCAAGATCCACAATCCTGATTGTTTCTGCCAGCCCTCCCTTACCGCAGATCAGTATGTTTTCCCTGCTCTCCTTATCATCTTTATAATTCTGGAGCTGCTCTATAACCTCTAATTCCAGTGTTCTTAATGCTTTCTTGATAGCAAGTTCCAGCTCTTCAAGTTCGAACGGTTTGGAAAGGTAGTCGTAAGCCCCGACCTTTATGGCTTCCACGGCATTGTCGAAGCTTGGGTATGCCGTAACAAAAATTATTTTGGTCTGGTCATTTTGTTTTAAAATAGCCGGACAAAGAGACACGCCTTCCACGTCAGGAAGCTTTTGATCCAGGAGAACTATTTCCACCTTCCTTTGAGAGCATATAGCAAGACCATCTGCACCCGTATAGGCTGTAAATGCTTCCATTGTTTCGCTGGTGAGATAGTCTCTGGCTGTATCGCAGAATGCCCTGTCGTCATCTATGATCAGTATGTTTCTTTTAGTGTTATGTGTTTTCAATCAAGCCTCCGGAATGGATATAGTTACCGTGGTTCCGATGTCTTCCTGACTTTGTATTTCTATGTAGCCATTCATCCTGGTCAGCATCTTTCTCGTTATCACCAGGCCAAGGCCCGTGCCGTTAGGTTTGGTTGTATAAAACGGTCTAAAAAGGTTTTTCTGGCCTTCTTTTGATATGCCGCGGCCGTTGTCCGTGACATTTATGCAAGTTATATCATCTTTTTTGGATGTGCTGATGGCTATTTCAGCATTATCTTTGCCCAGCGTGGCGTCGGAGGCATTAGTGATAAGGTTTAGCATGGCCTGCTGGAGCACCCTCGGGTCTGCGCTGATCCATTCTACATCCGGCGATAACATGATTTTTATCTCTGTTCCAATTTTTTCTAAATCCCCTGTCACCAGGAACAAAAATCGATCCAAAAAGTCGGGTAGATTCACGTGCTGTATAATCGGGTTCTCAAACATGTTGAAACTCTTCAGGGATTGTAGAAGGTATTCTACTCTCGATATTTCAGTAAGGGCACGGTCCACGTACTTCAAAATTGTATTGTTGGGATATGTGTCAAGATTATTTTTGAGAACGCTCAGAGTCATCTTAATAGAGTTGGTTGGATTGCCAAGCTCATGTCTGATACCGGAGAATATGTAATTGATGTTTTCCATGGTATTCATTTCTTCGGTCATGGATTCAAGTCTCGCTTTTTCCGTAATGTCACGTATTATTATCCAGATGTGTTCTCCTGATATCATGTATGCCGTATAACCCCAAAGCCTGTCTTGGTAATGGAGTCTTCGAGCCTTACCAAAGTTTTTCGAAGTGAGATCTTTTTCAAGGCCTTGCATAAACAGTGAAGTAAGGGTGTGATAATTTGTGGAGTTTGTTGTTGTCCCCAAAATATTAATTGCGAATTTGTTCTGGAAGATCAGCTCTTCATTCCCGATATCAAGAACAATTATTCCGAGGTCGATGTTTTCCATTATGTCAGCGTATATGCATCGGCCTGGACACGGGAGCTTGCTTATAGGACAGATGTTGTCGTTGTCTTTAAATGTAAAATTTGGCATTTTATTATTTTACTACTCCTCAGTAAATTTCCATGAAAATAATAATCTTTTTGCGTAGAATGTTATTAGCAAAATTCGTGCCTTCCAAAGGACCAGGGAGCCAGGATCAAGGTTCAAGGAACAAGGTTCAAGGAACAAGGAACAAGGTGCAAGGAACAAGGAACAAGGTCAAAGGTTCAAGGTGCAAGGAATGGAAGCAGGAGGAATAAAAAATAACAGCCAGCGCCGCCTGTATTCAGGCATATCATTTGACAGGGATTTTTTACGTTTTGTTATAAATAACAGCAACCCAATTAAATTCTGTCCCTTTGAAGCTGAGCAGTTACGTTCGTTATACCTTGTTCCTTGATCCTTGAACCTTGATCCTTTGTCTTTTATTCCGTAATCCGTGAGGCAATTGCCCGGGCAGCCAGGATTCCGCTGGCGGAAGCTTGCAGCAGACCTCTCGTAATACCGGCGCCATCACCTACAGCAAAAAGATTAGCTACATCAGTTTCCAGGTTTTCCGATAACTCGATTCTGTTGGAATAGAGTTTCACTTCCACACCGTAAAGAAGAGTATGCCGTGAGTTTACTCCGGGGGCGAGCCTGTCCATGGCCTTAAGCATTTCAGTTATATTTAACAAATGTCTGTATGGAAAGACATAACTCAAGTCACCGGGAGTGGCATTGACAAGTGTGGGATTTGTAAGACAACGATCAATCCGGGCTTCGGTGGAACGTCTCCCGGCCAGCAGGTCACCCAGCCTTTGAACGATGGTTCCTCCGCCGATTAGATTTGCCAACCGCGCAATATAAAGGCCGTAAGCTATGGGATCATCAAAGGGTTCAGTGAAAGCGCTGCTAACCAGAATGGCAAAATTAGTATTTTCACTTTTTTTCGTGGCATAACTATGGCCGTTCACCGTTATGATTCCGTCATTTTCTTCATTGACTACTTCACCATATGGATTCATGCAGAATGTACGGACTTTGTCGTCAAAAGTTTTGGAGTAATAGACTAACTTGGACTCGTATGTAATATCTGTGATTTCTTTTAGTATTGTTGCGGGCAGTTCCACGCGAATACCTATATCCACAGGACTTGAGCTGGTTTTAAGGGAGAGGGATTCAGCTTCCGCTTTCATCCATCCGGCGCCTGCCCGTCCCGGCGCTGCTATTACAAAACGGCCGTGTAAAATCTTGCCGTTGTTCAGTTTAACACCGCTGATCTTTTTATTTTTCACGAGAAGCTTGTCAACCCTGCAGTTGGTCTTGATGTTTATTTGATCAGAAAGGGTATTGTACATGTTGGACAATACATTGCGGCAATTTTCGGTGCCCATATGGCGGATGCGTGTAGGAATTAGTTCAAGATCGGTCTGACGTGCTCTGTCTGCCAGGGCTTCAACTTCAGGTGAAAGATCACCGAATAAGCGGTCCGGGGCTCCGTGATCAACATAAATCTTATCGGTGCTGATAAGAAGTTGATAAAGTGACTTTTTGTCTGTGAATTCTTCCAGATGGCCCCCAACTTCGGTTGAAAGAGTGAGTTTGCCGTCACTGAATGCGCCTGCTCCTCCCAAGCCATGAAGAATATCTTTGGAGTTGCTCCTCTGCCGGGCCTTAATATCTTTTCCCTCTTCAAGAAGTACTACCCTGTCAATCCCAAGTTCTGACAAAGTCAGGGCAGCGAAAATGCCGGCGGGTCCTCCGCCGACTATGATGACTTCATATTCCATTGGGTCCCTCCATAGTAAGTAAGCTAAATTTATGGAAATCTGCTGTATGCATTTTATACAAATATTTTTTGGAACATGATCGATAAAAGGCAATTATTTAGTGTCCATCCGGAAATGAATTCTTCAAAAAATGGACACTAACAAGTTTTCCCTTCAGAAATGAGCAATTTTTCGTAAGGTCAAGGAAATCAAGGGATTGCGCGGAGGCATATTAATGTACGCCGCACAAACAATCCCGCAGATTGACCTGTCTGCGTGCGGACACGCACAGGCAGGCGCAGAGATTGCGGAAAAGGGCCATTTCTCGGTGGAAACTATTTAATATTCCATGTTTTCGAGCTGTCTGTACCCCAAAATCATGGGAATGATGCCTATAATGATTGTTATCACAATATTTATTGCCCAGGATACAGTTATAACAAGATAAAAAGTTCGCTCTGACATCGTGTGATATACTTCATAACTGAACAAAGGTAGCGCAAAGGAACCAACAGTAAAGATAACATACACAAGGGCAACAATAAAATTTAAAGTTCCTCCGAAACCGGAAACAATTTTTGCGGAATTGTCTTCCCCAAAATATGGATAGATACTTCCCAGGCCAATGGACAAACCGACGAGGCCTGCACTGATCACAGCCGCCAGACCACAGGATATCAGCAGTAGTGAGAGGTTTGTTTTTAACATAACATTGGTTGAAATCATTAAAAATTCACTTATAAGAAAAATTCCCACATAACTCATAATAAATTTCTGAAATAAAAGATGCCGGAAATTTATTGGAGCAAGGCCGAACAGCCAGATCTTATTTCCCTCAAGGCTTATTAACGGGAAGAGAAATCGTACGCTGAGACCGGCCAGAACCAAAGCGGTGGCTGACAGATTAAGAAAAGTAATAATAATCTTCCAGAACACATCATAGTCAACATGATCTATTGTCGATGGTATGTTTCTCAAGTTTAATATGTAAATAGCAAGAATGGCGAAATAAATCAAAAATTGAAACCACTGCCCCGGATCTCTGAGGAATACCTTGATATCTTTGATGACCATGGCTGTTGTAAATCTCGGTAAAAAGAAAAAGAGCTTCGCCGTTTTGTTGACGATTCCTTTATTCGCGGGGAATCGTTTCTTTGTGTAACTGCCTCTTGAAGATAACCATCCGGAATAAAAAGTCTTCTCAGCCATAATCCAGTTACATTGGAGACAGAATACTATCGTGAGTGCAAAGGTTAAAAAATAAAAAAGCCCGTTACCGAAATCTCTTATACTCGAATATATGATTGATTTTGCGATCCAGTATCCGGGGAAAAGTGGATATTTAAATATGCTTAAGTGGTGTAAGATATTATTTAGAAAATAATTGATCCCACTTTCAGCAAATAACTCAGATCTGATGTTTGTCATATAGTATGTATAAGAAAAGATCGCGGCAATTCCCATGGTGACAATCAGTATATACTTGATTTTGCGGTAGCCTATGAGTCTGATAAAAATCAGAACCATGACAGATGCCAGCGCTGCCGGCAGGATGATAAAGGATATAAAATAGAAAGGAATGGTAAGGTAAAACCAGCCGGGTGCATGCTTTATGAGAGCGTATGCTATTATAAAGGGCACCCCTAAAAAAAGGAAAGCCCATGAGCTGAACATGGTGGACTGCAGAAATCTATAAAAGAAAATAACCTTATCATTAATTGGTTTAGAGAACAAAAAATCTACTTCCCGTGAATTATAGTAGGTGACATAGCTGATGACAATACTACTTATCGTAAGCATGATGAAGAGAGCGGCAAAGAAAATGTAGATAGATTCATCCACCATGGCAGGGCCAACAACGGGGAAGTTATTAAAAAATGATAATCCTTTGTATAAGAGCGCCAGTATCCCGAACCAGAAGAAAATGATGACACCGGATAAAAAAATAATCTTTAACCGGGATTCTTTCTTGATTCCCGAAATATGGTTTTTAAGAACCCATATTTGAGCTTTAGCTATTCCCTTTAATCCTTCCATTTGCTTTTCACCAAACTAACAGGCTGAGGAAAGGGCTGAAGACTTGTTCTGTTTCCTTTACCTTTCATCTTTTGCCATTCGCCTGTTTTTCATGTCTCCGCAGTCAATTTCAAGAAGACATCTTCCAGTTTACCAGTCTTTTCCGCGGCCTTTTTAATCTCGTCGACCGTTCCCAGACTTATCAATTTTCCTTTATGAATGATGCCGATTCTATCGGAGACTTCCTCTGCCAGATTGAGTGTATGGGTAGACATGAATACGGTTTTTCCCTCATTGGCATGTTTCCGTAAAATATCTTTAACCAGACGAATGCTTCTCGGATCCAGGCCTACCATAGGCTCGTCTATAACAATTACTTTGGGATCGTGGAGGAGAGCTGAGCAAATTACCACTTTCTGTTTCATCCCATGAGAGTAACTTTCCATGAGCTGGTTGCCGTAATTTTCCATGTGAAATAAATCAAGGAGATGTTCTGTTTTCTCTTCATAGTAATTTTTGTCCATTTTATAAAGTTCGCCAATAAACCATAAAAATTCTCTTCCCGTTAATTTATCGTAAACGTAAGGAACATCAGGTATGAAGCTGATTATTTTTTTGGCATCCATGGCCTTTACAGCCATGTCATATCCATTAACATATACCGTGCCCGCTGTCGGCCTTAAAAGTCCTGCAACAAGTTTTAAAGTTGTCGTTTTGCCGGCGCCATTAGGGCCAATAATAGTAAAAAACTCTCCTTTTGAGATGGTAAGATTGAGATTATCCACGGCAAGTGTATTCCCGAACCTCTTTGTTAATTGTTCAATCCTTACCAAAATGCTACCTCTCTCGAGTCTCGAGTTTCGAGTTTCGAGTTTCGAGTTTAAAACATCTATTGTTAGGCATTCAGTATCAATTCTCTGTCTCTAAAATCTCAATCTGAATCTTTCCTATTGCGACGGCAATTCCGGCCTGTTTTGAAAAATCACCGGAGATAAGTTCAAAATGGGTAGCGTCTGCGACTGGTTGACCAAAGGTTGGATCAAGGTGCACCCACTTACCCACATAAACTTTCGGCCACGCGTGGTAATAAAAACCGTCATTTATATATACAAGGCCCGCACACATCTCTGCCGGGATACCACAAGCCCTGGCCAGGGCGATAAAAAGCACCGTGTGTTCATTACAGTCGCCTTTTCTGTTTACCAAAACTGAAGTAGCAATAGGTATGCCAGGGCTGAATGTTTTATGTACGTTTTTATAGACCCAGCCTGAAATCTTTTTTGCGGCAAGCCAGCTATTTCTTTCGCCGTTGATGATTTCAGCGGCTTTTGCTTTAATATTTGAATCCTGACAATCTATCCAGGGAGATGGCTCAAGGAACTTGCTTAGTTCTGCCCTGTTGCATGGCAGTTTCATCGCTTTTTCAGGATCGACAAAAATGGAAGAGATCTTTACTGTGTCCTTTTCATTATCAAGAAACTTTTGCCTCGTTCCATCGAGAGAAAAAGTATTTTTATCGATTCCCGTCACTTTAATCGTTAGGGATTTTACCTGACGGGGATGTGCGATCTTTCCTGTTGGGTGTACGGATGTTTCTTTGAGAATATCTACGGCAGAACCTTTAGACTGCCTCAAATGTTCATTTACCTTTTCTTCGCTCTCAAGTTTCATAACCCAGCCATTCGGTGTTTCTTCACGAACGATAAGGCCATTCTTGTTGATCCAGGATCGTGATGTTAACCCGGCGAATTTTGTTTCCATAACTGTTGTGTCTTTGTCTTTATCTACAACTTTGAGTTTGATTTTTTCGGTACTGACTGTCAGGGGGTTTAAAATGGTTAATGTGTAAGAATCACCAAGCCTTAGTCCCTTGCCTCTATAGATTGACAATATGCTCTGTTCGAGGAAGAAATCATCTCCTGCCTCGAAAACTTTACTGTATATGTTCCTGTTATGATGAATATCCAGAAAAATCTTTTTACCGAGCCTTTCTCCCTTTATTATTATATTGGTCGTGCCGGATATTTTGACTACAAAGTCGATTAAACGATACTCGGAATCAAGTTTCTGTAATGTATTGATAGTAAGGCCTGTTAGTTTATTAAACATCTTGAATCTCAAGTATGAAAAAGAATGAACAATATATCCTTTATTGTTGGTTTCTTTATCGTGGCCCAACATTGTGTGGACATAACCGATCCACCGGTCTTTTATGTAAATTCCTTTCCAGACATCGAGTACTATATCCTTCGGTATGGTCTTTCTGAACGAGGGTTCCCCCGTTCGAAATTGTATCAATCCTTCTTTCTCGATCAGAAGGAACATGATGCCGAGCCACGATACAATGATTAAAAGGTGTATGAGTATTTTTAATGAAAGACTCTTTTTCACGGAATCCTCTCGCAATTTGTGCAGTGGTATTAAACGATATTATAGGGACATTCATGATAAGTTTTGTCAAGGGAAAAACAGAGATTTTCCTTGACCTTTCGGATTGACGGATTCCCGGCGGTTTTTATTCCCCTGCCTCAACTCGACCTTTTTCTTCATTCTTTGTGATCCACACTAATAGATCACATGCGATCAGACATTCATGTGCTGTATCAAGGTCAGACAGGTTTGTGTTACACTACATATCCTTAATGACCTCTGCAGAAGATTGAGTTTGGGCCAACCCCCAGGCCTCGAAACACGGGGAAACGTCAAAGTCGACGCAAATGCGGGGATATAACGCAACTTGAAAAGAACATAATCTCACGCAAAGTCGCAAAGTCGCTAAGGTTTTCTCTTTTGTCCTTTGCGTGCTTCGCGCCTTTGCGTGAGAATTTTAGAAGCCGCCTATACCAACATGATTTTAACCTGTTATCAGCAAGAATGACGGAGCCCTGGGGTAGTCATAATTCAGTTTGATTTTAGGAGAATCATTGTGTTAGAATTCAGTGGAAGGAGTTTTTGTTACTTGAATCGCTTGTGCAAACAATGGGAAGGAGAAAAACAATGTCAGACGAAAAACATCTGGAAAAACATACGGTAAAAGAACTGAGGGAAATGGCACACAGTATTACGGGAATTGAAGGTATCAGTACAATGAAAAAAGCGGAATTGATTAGCGCCATAAACGCCGCAAGAGATATTCCGTTAATCCCCGTCAGGGAAAAATCGGCTCAAAGCATTTCTGATATAAAAAAAAGTATCAAGATATTAAAACAGGAAATGGTTAATCTCTATAAAGGAAGTAACAAGATTATGGCAGGGCAGATTAGAAAAAAAATAGGCAAACTTAAAAAGAAAACGAGAAAAATGGCGGGGCAGCTTTCATAACGCCTGGAGGTATTATTATGTTTGTCGGAAGAAGAATGACAAGGAACTTGATAACGGTAGCACCTGATACAAAGATCTTAAAGGTCAAAAATCTTTTGAAGGAGTGTAGTATCGATCAGGTCCCAGTGGTGGAAGGGAAAAAGCTGGTGGGTATCATAACCGATAAAGATATTCGTGATAACTCGGCTTCACCTGCAAGTACCCTGTCGGTTCATGAGCTGAATTACCTGCTCTCTGAAATGAAGGCCGGGGAGATTATGACAAAAAAGCTTTACACTGTTTCACCGGGGACCACCATAGAAGCGGCTGCAAGGCTGATTAACAAAAAACGTGTTAACAGCCTGCCTGTTTTAGTAAGTGATGAACTTGTAGGCATTATTACAACCTGTGACATGCTGAATGTGCTCCTTGAGTTTATGGGAATGGATACGCCCAGTTCCCGGATAGAATTAGACCTCTCGAGCGATATGGGAGAAATTGAGAAAATATCCAAAATTGTAAATAATATGGGACTGACAATAATATCAATAGTATCTGCCATAAACCGTAAAAAAAGCGATACACGCACAACAGTGATAAGGGTAAATGCGGGTGACATTACAGAACTTTGCAAGGTTTTTGAGGAATCAGGTTATCAGGTTGCAACCGAATATAAGGGTCTGTCATAAAATAAAAGTTGCAGTTAGACACTCAGAACAGACCTTGAGGTAAACAGATAGTTTGTAGAGTGGAAAAGATAAAGGGGTTGGAATAAAATGTAAACTTTATTCCAACCCCTTTTTTGTGAGGAAAAATCAGGAACTATGCAAAGGCTGCTGATGCTGAAATCAGCAGTCCTGCAGAAAAGATTACCGCTCCCAATCCCGCGCCAGCCGCAGTTGCAATGATGGGCGTTAATCCCAATAAAATAAATCCAAAAGCGAACCTTGCTTCTCGTGCATCCATAATAATATCCTCCTAATCAATTTTTTTTATGCTTACGGCAGATATGGCCGGGTTTTTACGATCAAACAAATTTTTCATTACCATACCAAGGACTTCAACCTTATCTTCTGTCTTTATTTGTTCCGGGGGCGAAGTAAACATGATTACCCTGATTTTTGCCGTTTCATCTTCAACCTGAAAATGAGGTCTGTTCAACCATTTAAAACTTATCTTACGTACAGTTCCCAAAATTCTGACAGCAGCTCCTGTCATTCCCAGGTTAATTTTACCTATCTTGTACCATCGGGCTTGAACCCCGTATTCTTCACTTGCCTGCGAGAAACTCTTCCTGCTCATCCAGCTCAGGGTAAGAGGAATAGCCAGCAAAAGGATTAACCCAGGTATTGCATAGAGCAGGAAGGATGTATCCGCCACTGTCATGTAGTGAAAAATTACCCCTATGGTACATATAAAAAATGTTACCCAAGCAAATACAGACAATTTATGTTATCCTTATTCTTTAGGCACTTCGTTTTTGAACATCATAAAGTAAACAACTCCTATGAAGAGGAATCCACCAAAAATGTTTCCTACTGTAACAGGAAAAATATTCCAGAGCCACACATCGCTCCAGGAAAGACCGTGATTGGCTGCGAGAAGGCCCCCTTTCTTTGCAATGACTGCAGGGTACCAGTCGCACAGGAATTTTCCTGCAGGCAGAAAATACATGTTGGCCACGCAATGCTCAAAACCGGAGGAAACGAATGCCATGATTGGGAACCATATCCCGAAGAACTTGCCGATCACGTCGTCCGCGGTAATGGCAAGAAGGATGGCGATATTGACCAGGAAGTTACAACCGATAGCCTTCATAAAGCATGACCACACACCTGCCGCTCCGACGGCTTTATATGTCAGGATTTTCCCTGTGGCTATACCTACAGCAGTCATGCCGAATGCATTGACAGCCATTGTGCCGTCTGCCTGACCTGTTACAAAGGGGCCGACAGCCATTAGATAGGCATAGAAAAATGATCCTACGATATTTCCTACATAAACCCAGCCCCAGTTTCTGAAAACATCGCCCCAGGTTGCACGTTTCATCATTGCAGCCATGGGTACGATCATACAGTCACCCGTAAAAAGCTCCATTCCCGTTAAAACAATTGCAATCAAGCCGACGGGGAACACAGATCCGCCAATAAGTTTCGAAATTCCGGGACCAAGATGTGCTGATACCCCTGTAATGCACACGGTACATAACGCTCCTCCGATCGCGATGTAAGCGCCTGCCATAAAGCCTCGAATAAGAAGTTGAAATACTGAAAGCTTCGATTTGTAAACTCCGGCATTTCCAACAAGACCCACCATTTTTGCTGGTGCATTAAAAGCCATAACAACATCCTCCTGATGTATTTTCAAAAGTAAATGAATTGCAGCAAGCTATGGGGAATTAAAACTTACAAATTTCGTATCGTTATTCAAAAGATTAAAGTAATTTGTATAATCTGCGAAATCTGTGGATTAAAGTTCAAATTTCCCACGTGTGTTAATGAAATTCTTGCTGTCCTTGTAAAATCCGTTTAGTTTAACTTCCGGGTTTAACTAACGAATGCCTCTTTTATTTCTTTTTTCCAGATGCAGAGCAACTTACCGCTATGGTCTTGACATTGAACTAATTCCCACTCACTTTCGCCTTCATGGTCAAGGATACCCTTAAAACGGTCTAACCCGCCCGGCAGACCCTTGACCTCGCAAGATCCTTTTACGTCGCATTCAATGAATTCCGGTGGA
>DFBI01000061.1 GCA_002367335.1 Syntrophaceae bacterium UBA3084
GTAAAAACTTTTCAATATACAAAAAGACCGCCTCCTGAGCCTGCTTCACCTGCCACTCCTCGCACCCGTTCTTTTCAAGAAAATCTCCAAATGATTTCACATTGCTGTCGGAAACCTCATCCAGGCTGCCGTTGTAAAATTGAAAAAACCGGTCCAACCACCCTGTATAATATTTCACCTTGTCCCGGGGGATCCCTTTTGCCTTTTGAAAAAATACCCGAAGATCGTCTTTGTTTGTATTCATGGCACCCCAAATATATTAATTATACGTCATATCGTGTAATCAATATCACATTTTTTTGTTGACATTTCAATCAAATAAATTATAGGTGTTAAAAAAAACCGAGGAAACAGGCGTTTTACGTCACAACATATAAGGTATGTTATATGAAAAAGAGAGCTAAATGAAGAAACTATTTATTGCATTACTTATCGGTATCGGGATTTATGCTTACGTACAAAGTAATCCGGCTGTCATCTCCTCATTTACTTCGAAAAGCGTACAAAACAATCAAGTAATTACGGACGCATATCAAAATCGATTAAGTGACATACAAGTTAGCGGCTCAGGGAAAGTTAGTCTTATTCTCAGGGATGATAACGAAGGCAGTCGTCATCAAAGGTTTATCTTACGACTATCCTCTGGTCAAACCTTATTAATCGCTCACAACATTGATTTAGCACCAAAGATAAATACTCTACAAAAAGGTGATGTAGTGCAGTTTTATGGTGAGTATGAATGGAATTCTAAAGGTGGTGTTGTGCATTGGACGCATCATGACCTAGGTGGCCGTCATGTAGGCGGTTGGCTAAAACATGATGGGCGTAAGTATGAATAATCATATAACAATGCAAATACACTCGGACAAAATAAAGCTGCGCCGCTTCGCTATGCAGCTTTATTTTGCCGGTGATTTGCGGCGTTATGTTGGAAAAGAGATCCAAATGAACTACTGGAGAATGCAACTTCATCCTGATGATGCAGAGAATGCCGGATATTATGCAAACCAGAGTATCGCAGCAGGATTTATCGGATTAGACTTCGCCACGGAAGTCGGTGATTTACTGTCGGATGCCCATCAAAACATATTGGCAACCCAGAAGGATTATGTGGACTTCGCAAAGAACATGTCAGTTGGTGACAAGGTGCTAATAATCGTTCACCATTTTCCGTTTGCTGTCGTAACCGTTGATGGAGAATACAATTATATAAGAAGAACAGCGCCAGAATTAGGCGTTTGGTTCAGGCATTTTCGTAGAATTAAAGACACAATCTATTTTTCTGATTTTAAAACAAATGCAAAGTCATGGGAGCAATACATCATGACGGACACCATTTCAATCTTGAGAGACACAAATTCAAAATCGTATAGACTAATTCAAGAAATGACGAAATAAAACATAACAAGTCAAATGCACTCGGACAGTTTAAAGCGCCGCTCCTCGTTCCTCGTCGCTCTGCTTTAAACTGCCGGTGATTTGCAACGTTATGTGCTAAAAATAAACACTTTCAAATAGTCCCGCTAATGTGTATGATATAGCTTATGTATACACACAGGAGGTAAGAAATGAGAACGAATGTAGTCGTAGATGACGATCTGATGGAATCAGCCCTCAGGGTATCCGGCCTCAGAACAAAAAAGGATGCCATAGAAGAAGGATTGAAGCTGTTGGTGCAAGTGAAACGCCAGAAGGAAATTAAGCGTTTTCGAGGAAAACTAAAATGGTCAGGCAATCTTGACGAGATGAGGTTAGACAAATGATTCTCGTTGATTCGTCCGTTTGGATCGATTATTTCAACGGCAATAAAACAACTCAGACGGACTGGCTGGATTCTTCACTCGGGAATACGCCCATCATCATAAGTGATCTTATCCTGACCGAGGTTCTTCAGGGATTTCAGAATGATAAAGACTTCAAAATAGCCAAGGATATTCTCTTGGGTATTCCATTTATGTCGATGGGAGGACAGGTATTAGCCATAGAGAGCGCTATGAACTATAGATTCCTGAGGAAGAAAGGCGTGACGGTGAGGAAGACTATAGACGTCATTATTGGAACTTTCTGTATCCACCACCAGCTAACATTGTTGCATAACGACAGGGATTTTGATCCGATGGTTAAATTCTTAGGCTTGGAGATAATCGACACATAACGAATCAATTCACCGGACGCTCGTTTCTCGCGCCGGTGATTACTATGTTCGGCGGTGAAGATATAAACTTGGAAGGTAATCAAGATAAGAGGTTAGCTTATGAGGAAATTATTAATATTCATTTTTCTTCTAATCTTTTGTAATACTGCTTACGCTGATAATAGTCATTTTGCTTTTGGCCTATCAGAAGAAGAAGGCATTAAGCTTTTGACAGGAGAAAAAAGTATTTCTTTAGCATGGCAGTCTTATCCTGATGAAAATCCCATAACAGCCAAATTAAAAAAAGAGGTATTTTCTGATATAAAACTGAAATTTCGCCTAATAGGGTTGGAGCCAAGTGATCTGAAGCCGGGGGTATCTATTTTGGTATTAGATCTTGCCGTAATACCTACAATCAATAATCTTTATTTAGGAAACAAATATTCAGGAAACATTGGGCTTTCATTCCGCATGATTGCTGAATCTCGAAAAGGAGGAGCACCGTTCTTTGCAGCTGTCTGGGAGTATGCTGAGACTTTTGCAAATGTTGGTGAACAAGAAATTAGAAACTCATTCAAATACATGATGGATAAATTCTTAATTGTTTATCTTAAAGCAAATCCGAGAAAATTTATTGATGATACGCCAGACAAAAAAAATCAGTAACTTTCTATAATCTATCGTTATTATCGCCGAACCAGGCGCTTCACTTGACACCGAGAAAGTCTGCGGCCTTGTCTGGTTAGTTTCGTGGCTGCGCAAGTGAGTTCGGCCGTTCGGTGGCTATAATTGTACTGCTAAGTCCATACACATTGAAACAGTGAGAGGGTTCATGATGAAGCTGACGGAAAAAATGAAAGAAGTTCTCGGTGATGCGGACCTCGGGAGAAACGAGATTAACGACGTCCCAATTAGTACTGCGTACGGGCTTGAAGATCGTGAGTTGATCTCGTCGGATTGGCGCAAAGCAAAAGGCGCTCAGACAACTGCCGGAGGAACCTTCCCTATATACCATCGAGTCAAACTCACGAAACTTGGAATAGAAACAGCGTGCTCAATAAAAGAACAGAGCAGATGACTAATGGATCAACTTTCTGCGGCGGCCAGCCACCGAACAACGGCATTGAGAGCGACGGCAAAAAGCCGCCGCACCTCATGCCGGACGTTATCCAGGAGATGTCCTATTTAGTACAATAAATTTGATAAGAAACCGACTATCATAAATCATAGCAAATGCACGAATGCGAAAAAGGTAGTACGGATAGACGAGATCGGATATGAAAGCTTATTTAAAAGATTGAGAGGAGAATAAGACGATGCCTGAGAAAAACGTTCCAGCTGATTACAGTGAGATGGATCCCTTGGAGGCAAAGCGTTTCGATAAAATGGTCAGAGAAAACTTTATGCCAGCGGTTATTTCGACGGTTAAACAACTTGTTGAGGATTATGGTGTTTTGGAAGGTATAGGTATTGATATCGGCTGTGGCACGGCTATTTTTGCAGTTGAGTTATGCAGACATTCCAAATTGAAGATACATGCATTGGAAAAGGAAAAAGCCATATACCAAGTAGCGTGTAGTAACATTGAAAATGAAGGTTTGACAGATAGGATAATTCCTGTCCTGGGTGATGCAAATGATCTGCCTTTCGATAGCGAATTTGCCGATTTTATCATCAGCAGAGGCGCATATCACTGTTGGGAAGATAAGGTTCAGGTATTTAAAGAAATCTATAGAGTATTGAAGAAGGAAGGCATTGGCTTTGTTGGAGGCGGATTCGGAAGATATGTAACCGAGGAAGAATTAAACAGGATGAAGAATCTAAGAGACCATTCCCTGAAAGAGGGTGCAAAAGCTTACAGTTCCCCTGAAACAATAAAAGAGGTTATATCAAAAGTAGGTATATCGAATTTCTGTATACTTGATGACCCTGCAGGTTATTGGGCAGAAATAAAGAAATAGATATTGAAATGGCTAATCTGGGTTACGATAGCTTTAGTATTATACATGTAAATGCCTATCTGGTATAAAATAGGGGTTGGTATAAAATAGGGGTCGGACCAAGACAACTAATTGAAATAATGTATAAATGTGTTTCAAAAAGGCTTTATTTTGCCCTTAGAATCGCCATTTTAGGTCCCAAAAAGTGGTCCTAAGGTTTTCTGAAGTATCTGAGGAATCATGGCTCGAGCTAATCGTCATTACATTCCCGGTTGTGTCTGGCATATTACGCATCGTTGTCACAAGAAAGAATTCTTGCTCAAATTCTCAAGAGACAGGAATCGATGGGTTCGGTGGCTGTATGAAGCAAGGAAACGATATGGATTAGTGATTCTTAATTATACGGTTACCTCAAACCACATCCATCTCTTGGTTGTCGACACAGATCAAAACGCAATCCCCAAAAGTATGCAGCTGATCGCAGGGAGGACAGGACAGGAATACAATCAACGCAA
>DFBI01000122.1:0-1891 GCA_002367335.1 Syntrophaceae bacterium UBA3084
ACGCATGGTTTGATGAGGGAGGATTGGGCAGAGCAGCTATGGCAAGGCTATTTAGGCACCGTCCAGACGAAAGGGACAAGGATTAAGGAAAAACATTTAGCGCTTTTGCCATTACAGTGTTGAGATGAACGCATCCACAACTGTTTCATCGAATTGCAGATTGCGGTTTCGATTCAGTTTATTAACTGCTGTATCTATTGGTAATCCCTTTCGATATGGCCGATCGTTGGTTATGGCGTCAAATGTATCCGCCACGGCTAATATTCTCGAAAGAAGCGGTATATCTTCTCCCGAAATTCCATCAGGATATCCCCTGCCATCCCATCTCTCATGATGATGACGGATAACCTTTTTTTCTGGACCAAAGAGTTTTATGTGACTTAAAATATCTTCTCCTGTTGATGGATGAGTTTTTATTACATTGTATTCTTCGTTTGTCAAAGGGCCCGGTTTTAACAATATGCTGTCCGGTATAGCTATCTTGCCTATATCATGCAGCATGCCGGAGATTTTAAGACATTCGATCTGGTTTGTTGAAAGGCGCATTGCCGTGGCAGTCTTTACAGCCAGTAATGATACATTTATTGAGTGTCTCTCCGTGTAATGATCTCTTGCATGGATAGAATGTATCAGGGACATAAAGGTATCCATTATGCTTGTGAATACACTTTCATACAGCATCCTGTTTTCTATGTTAAGAGAAGCCCTCTTGGACAAGCTGGAAATGTAGTTAAGATCTTTTTGTGTGAAATGTTTTTCCATCTTGTTGTTAATTATACTTAACAGGCCAAAAACTTTATTTCTTATCATAAGGGGGGCGCATAACAGAGACTTGAAAAGCTCGGTGTCACCGTTGGAATTTATGAGAACCGCTTCTTTTTTTTGCGCTACATCTCGAAACATTACATAGAGTGAGGTAATTGCTTTATCTGTATTGTAACCTCCGTCATTTCTGTTTTTGACAATCTGTGGATAAAAAGCATTGTTATCCTCGTCAAATAATACAATAGAACAACTTTCTCCACCTGTTACTTTCAGGGCAAGCGCCACTATTTCCCGGAAAACTTCATCGTTATTACTTCCTGTCTTTTCGATGTTGTCGTATATGTAACTAATCGTGGACAGCTCTTCTATTTTGTTGTTTAATCTTGCCATGTCTATCTTTATGTCCAGATCTTTTTCGCCAAGAGTTAATTTTTCTTTCATGCAAATGTCCACTTTAAAGAGCAAGTCATCGATTTTAAATGGTTTTTCAAGAAAGTCAATGGCGCCGGATTTCATGGCTGATACGGATATATCTACAGATGGGTAACCTGTGATGATGATAATAGATGTGGTTGGGTGTATTTCCTGGATCCTGTTTAACAGTTCAATGCCGTCCATGCCGGGCATCTTCAGGTCACTTATGACCAGGTCACAGGGTTTCTCCTGAAACAGTTCTAATGCTTTAATACCACTGTCAACGTCCCTTATGTAATAACGGTTTTCTTCCTTGAGAGCGTCAGCTATTAAATTTCTTGTAGAAGTGTCATCGTCCACAATTAAAATGGACTGTTTATTTTCCATGTATTCTCTTGTCACAAACACACCGAATTGTATCAGTCGTATATTTAGTCCGCAACTTGCCGCAGGGTAGTTATAGAGCCTTTACCTTATTTTGGCTTATTATTTTGCAGAATAACATCTAATAAGCTGTGTGAGATTTTCTCATACACATTTTTTTTCTCATTTACTGACGACAGATTTACTGCACATTGATATCTATCAGAATCTTTAGTTTTATTGGATATTGATTCTTTTGAGTTGTTTTGTTTGTTATATACTCTAAGGACTCTTTCAACTTTATAAGAGGATATTGTCATTGTAGTCACTCCGGGTTTTATAAATCAGT
>DFBI01000122.1:1908-3181 GCA_002367335.1 Syntrophaceae bacterium UBA3084
ATTATTTATTTAACAGGATACTTAACCCTTTCGTAATTCAGATATTTATTGTTGATTATTGCAGTTTTTTTTGTTTGCATCGTCATTGTTTATGTGTTAGTTTTTTGACGGTCGGTCAATGAGAAATCCTGGAAGTATAGTTTGTTGATGCTGGTAAAATCATAATTTCCTGTCGAAATTATATTTTCGACTTTTTCAAAGGTATCGAATGGTTGTATTCCACAAAGGTAATTCAGGTATTTTGAGGAGGGCCAATGAAAAAAGCTAAAATTCTAATTGCAGAAGATGATGATCTTAGCAGGGAAAATCTGGCTGAATTGTTGTCTGAGTATGGTTATGATGTTCAGGCGGTCAGGGATGGAAGGGAAGCGATGGAAACCTTTCCCTGTGATAAATATGACCTTGTTATAACTGATTTAAGGATGCCCCATGTAGATGGTTTGCAATTTCTTGAATTTGTTAAGGAGGTCAATCCGGAAAATATTGTTATTTTGATTACCGGTTATGCTTCAGTAGAAAGTGCAGTCGAAGCCATGAAATTGGGTGCTTTTGATTACATGACAAAGCCACTAAAGGATGACATTGTCCAATTGACGGTTGAAAGGGCATTGTCCTTTGCCAGACTTAAACGCGAAAATATAACATTAAAGGACCATTTAAAGAAGAAAATCAATTTCGGTAAAATAATTGGTTACAGTGATGGCATGAAAAAAGTTTTTGAGATGATTGAAAAAGTGGCTTCTTCAGACAGCACGATTATTATATATGGTGAAAGTGGAACCGGCAAGGAATTGGTGGCAAGAGCGGTTCATTTCAATAGTGATAGAGCAGCCAAACCCCTTGTTACTGTTAACTGTGGCGCAATCCCTGAAGAACTGCTTGAAAGTGAATTGTTCGGCCATGAAAAAGGTGCCTTCACGGGAGCAATTAGGAGTAGAATTGGGCGATTTGAATTAGCTCAGGAAGGATCAATCTTTCTTGATGAGATTGGAGATATGAGCCCTTCACTGCAAGTTAAATTATTGCGGGTGATACAGGAAAAACAATTTGAACGAATCGGGGGGATGAAAACCATAGATGCAGATGTCAGGATTATAGCTGCAACTCACCAGAATTTAGAAAAGGCCGTTGAAGAAAACAGGTTTAGGGAGGATCTTTATTATCGTATTAATGTAATACCGCTTCATATTCCACCTCTCAGGGAAAGAAGAGCTGATGTCCCGATCCTGATTACTCATTTCCTGCGAAGATTTAATGAGTCGAAAAAGAAGAT
>DFBI01000122.1:3300-3509 GCA_002367335.1 Syntrophaceae bacterium UBA3084
ATACGCTTTAATAGAAAAAGAACGGGAAAAATCATAACCGGCATTGAAATCCCGGATGAAGGTCTGAATCTTAATCACGCGGTAAATCAATTCGAAAATGATATACTCAAAAAAGCTCTGGAAAAATCAGGTGGTGTGAAAAGCAGGGCCGCGAAATTGCTGAATTTGAATCGAACAACCTACGTAGAAAAGTTAAAAAGATATCATGA
>DFBI01000158.1:0-2169 GCA_002367335.1 Syntrophaceae bacterium UBA3084
TTGATAACTGTAGATTTTAGCCCTATTTTTTTTAATAATTCTTTAGCTTGAGGAAATTGAATGATGACACCGATACTTCCCGTTATTGTACCTGGATTGGCAACAATTTTATCACTGGCACAGGCAATATAATATCCCCCTGACGCAGCCACTGACCCCATCGATGTAAAAACTTTCTTCTTTTTTTTCAGTTGTAAAATCTTATCGTATATCTCTTGGGATGGTACTACAGCGCCCCCTGGTGAATCAATCCTCAGAACTACAGCTTTTACATCATCATCTTTGCCATACTTATCCATTTGATTTATAATCTCTCTGGATTTACCTATGGCTCCCTTTATGATAACAACTCCCACTTGATCTTTGAGAGAAATGATCTTTCTTCCTCCAGTAAAAAAAGTTATCAAAGAAATGATAAGGAAAAGCAAAATTCCTACGATTACCAACAGTAATAACCCAAAAATGATGGGATGTCTTCTCATTGACAGCCACTTTCCTTTTAAAGATCATCGAGTTTAAGATCAGCCAAAGCTTTTCCAAGATTGGAAGAAACTTTTTCGTTGTTGCCTATATAATGATTCAATGACGATTTTTCGGAACTTGTTTCATAATCTTTTATACTGAGGCCCAGTTTTCTATTTTTAGAATCAATGTTTTTAATAACGGCTGTAACCGTATCATCAATGGCATATAACTCTTTAGCGGAATTGATTCTATCCCGGCTCAGTTCAGAAACATGAACCAATCCTTCAATCCCCTCCTCGACTTCAACAAACACACCAAAATCTGTAACATTCGTAACCCTGCCGGAGATGGTTGACCCCACATTGTATTTTACACTGAGCTCTTCCCAGGGGTCTTTTTCAAGCTGTTTAATCCCTAAAGAGAATTTCTCATTTTCTACATCAACATTCAAAACTACTGCTTCAATTTCATCACCTTTCTTGTATAATTCTGCCGGATGCTTTACCCGTTTTCTCCAGGATATATCCGAAACATGTATCAATCCGTCTATCTCATCTTCGATTCCCACAAAAATTCCAAAATCGGTGATATTTCGTACACTACCTTTTACGATACTTCCTGCAGGATATTTCTCCTTTAGGCTCACCCAGGGATTCTGAGTGGTCTGTTTTAACCCAAGAGATATTCGTTTTGTTTCGGGATTAATGTCGAGAATTTTAATCGTAATCATATCTCCAATCGATAAAATTTTAGAAGGATGCTTCATCTTCTTTGTCCAAAACATCTCAGAAATATGCACGAGTCCTTCAACCCCGGGTTCAAGTTCAATGAATGCCCCGTAATCCATAATATTGACGACTTTTCCTTCTACAGTCGTACCAACAGAATACCTGCCCACTATATTATCCCATGGATTATCAGTCAGTTGCTTTAATCCTAAGGACACTCTTTCTTTTTCTCTATCGAAGGCGAGAATCTTGACAGTTAAATTGTCACCCCGTGAAAAACTTTCAGAAGGATGTTTGATTCTACCCCATGATATGTCAGTGACATGCAACAACCCATCTATTCCCCCTAAATCTATAAATAGACCATAGTCAGTAATATTCTTTACAATACCTTCAACTATACTCCCCTCTTCTATACTGCTTAGAGTCTTTTCTTTTTCTTCCTGTCTTTCATAATCCAAAACCGTTTTTCTTGACAAAACTACATTATTTCTTTTTTTATCATATTTTAACACTTGAAAATCAAGCTTTTGCCCTAGATATTGGTCATAATCCTTTACAGGATGAATATCAACCTGGGAACCGGGAAGAAACGCAGGAATTCCAATATCAACAGAAAAACCTCCCTTAACTCTTTCAATAATATTCCCTTGTATAGTACAATTTGTATCACAGGCCGTTTTTACATCATTCCATACTTTTACCTTAACCGCTTTATTCCTCGAAAGTATTAAATTTTCTTCGTTTTTTCTTTCTACAACGACTTCTATTTCATCACCTAGAGAAACAGTTATATTCCCATCGTCATCCTGCAATTCGGATGCAGATACCTTCCCTTCTGTTTTATAACCAACATCAACCATGACTATATCAGAACGTATTTGAACGATCTTTCCCATGAGAATCTCCCCATAGGACACATCATGTAAGCTTTTTTCATAAAGATCGACAAAACTTAGTGCTTCTTCCGATTGAT
>DFBI01000158.1:2253-2846 GCA_002367335.1 Syntrophaceae bacterium UBA3084
ACCTTGAACAGTCGTCGAGTAACACAGTGACAATAAAATTTCAAGCGAATTACGACAACTGGCTTTTTACTTGCATTTTTGTTGAGATTTTGCACAATTCATATTATATATGTCTAAAAATGTCCTCAAGATGATGATTAAAGAGCAATGCATCGTTTGAATATAATGACAAAAAGATATCTATCAGGCGGCTTAATTTGTATTCTCCTGTTTTCCTGTGCTTCGTTCAAAACTGTTGAGAAAGAATCCTCCACTGGCAATATTAACCCGCTGACTACAATTGTTCGGTTTTATCAGGGACCCTTAAATCACCTTGCTGCAGTTAGACACGGAGAATGCCCAATGTATCCGAGTTGTTCAGAATACAGTCTCCAGTGTTTTAAAAAACATGGGGCCTTCATCGGATACATGATGACATGCGACCGTCTGATGAGATGCGGGCGTGATGAATTATACTTATCGCCTGGAATAATCGTTGATGGCAAACTGAAGTGTTGTGACCCTGTCGAAAACAATGACTTCTGGTGGTCTGATTAGTGTCGCGTCAATCAAAAAATGTCATTTCGACGGTTCGGCTGAGCGTTCGACTGAGC
>DFBI01000187.1:0-493 GCA_002367335.1 Syntrophaceae bacterium UBA3084
GTAACTGGATTCGTTAGCACAATCGAAACCTTTTTCAAAAAGATAAATCAGGGAAGGCCTTCTTTATTTCTCCAACAAGATAGAGTGAACCGGTAACGCATATTAAATCATTTTTATCGGCAAGAGTAAAAGCTCTTACGAGGGCCTTCTCTGAATTTTCTATAACATCAACATTGTAATTTAAATTTCTCGTAAACGGCAGCAGCGTTTCTGGCGGGCGCGCCCTTTTTACTTCCGGTCTGGTAAGGATAATCCTGTCAGCAAGAGGACCCAATATTCTTAACATTTTCTTGTAATCTTTGTCATCAAGCATACCAAATATAAGGATTAATCGTCTATAGGTAAAACAGGATATCAGGGAGCGACAAAGAACGGAAGCCGCCGCAGGATTGTGAGCGCCATCCACAACAAGCCCGGGAAGATTATTAAGGATTTCCAATCTCCCTTCCCACTGTACATTCCCTAATCCCTTCGCAATAAATTCCTCTTTAAT
>DFBI01000187.1:526-3911 GCA_002367335.1 Syntrophaceae bacterium UBA3084
TATTTTCAATCTGGTGTTTACCGATTAAGGAAACAGTTAGATTTCTGTATTTTTTTAAAATTCCATAATAGGAAAAACTACCGTCCTTAGACATTTTTATACGAAAGTCCCTTCCTGCTTTATAGAGCCGGGATCGCTTTCGTCTTGAAATATCTTCCAGAACATCGAGAACTTTATTCTGTCGTGCAGCTGTTAAGCAAACGCCATCTTCCTTAATGATTCCTCCTTTTTCCCTGGCTATGGCACTTAAATCTCTGCCCAGATATTTCTGATGTTCAATGCAAATATTCGTAATTATAGACACTTCAGGATAAACAACGTTTGTTGCATCAAGCCTTCCTCCCATACCGACTTCCAAAACCGCTATATCAACATGACGTTTGTAAAAATAGAGAAACGCAAGGGCAGTGGCAAACTCAAAATAGGTGACATCTTCTTTGCTCATTCCCCGCACATGATCGATAAGCGCTAAGAGTTCTTCTTCCTCGATTATTTGATTATTTACCCGTATTCGTTCCTTAAAATCAATGAGATGTGGGGACGTATAAAGACCAACATTAACACCCGCAGCATGAAGAATAGATGAAATAATAACAGCTACAGATCCTTTTCCGTTGGATCCACCAATAAGAATAGTCTTATATTGTAGTTGGGGATTACCTAAATGTTGAAGGAGACGAGTGATGGGCCCTAAATCGAGATTTATGCCTTTGCTCTGGAGATGAGAGAGGTATTCTAGTGGATCAAGGTTTGCCATAAATGATTGACGTAATATGTTTTTGAATTAGGGAGGCAGAAACCAGTACTCAGGACCTTCATGTCTCCTGCCGTGTTTTTCTTAATTCTGGATCATGCCTTCTTATGGAAACAATCAGTAAATCGCAAACAGCAGTTAGATTTGTATGATCTCTCCCTCTCTGAGTATTTGAATATTTCTTTTTTCCAATAAACCAACTTCTTTTACAATAACATCATAATGCTGAGGTTTTAAATGATAAAGATATATGTCAGGGGCCTGAATTTTAAGTTTTTCTAACTCGTTGTTAAGAGTCTCAGGTGTAAAGTGACCTGTGGCTTCCGCAACATCTTTCATGTCATTGGGGAATGATGTTTCAATAAAAATAGCGTGCAGATCCTTCAGCTTATTGGCCACCATCCATATCTCTTCAGTAGGACCTGTATCGCCTACAAAGATTACAGAACCGCCTTCATATTCTATCACATAAGCCACCGTTTCAACTGTGTGATTAACCTCAATAGCAGTTATTTTCACATCATTTAAGGAATATGGTCTTCCCGGCTTAATGGGTTGAAATCGGATAACAGGATCCTTTGCATTAGGGATAGTTGAAAAATCGGGCCATAGAACATTATTAAAAAGGTTGGCGCGCATAATATCAATAATACCTTGAGTTGCAACAATGCTAACGGGATATGTTTTTTGTAGTTGAAGATTATCTGCCAGAAAGGCAATATCCTTAACATGGTCGAGGTGGGCATGGGTTACGAGTATTTGGTCTATATTGATTTGTTCTTCCTGGGTTAAAACAGAGGTTACCGTCCCGGCATCGACCAAAAGATTTCCGTTTAACAGAAAACCGGGTGTATTATACCCGGGAAACTGAGCTCCATAACAACCCAATACCCTGATTTCCATTCTCCGTCTCCATTATATTCCATACTAAGCAAGGAATCTACTTCAATTATCACAGCTTATATGTTGTGGCAATAAAATTATCTAGTTTCCATCCAGAAATGGCCCTTTTCCGCAATCTCTGCGTCAATTTGCGGGATTGTTTGTGCGGCGTACATTAGTACGCCTCCGCGCAATCCCTTGATTTCCTTGACCTTACGAAAAATTGCTCATTTCTGAATGGACACTATCTAAGAATATCTTCGTCTTCAAGGAAAGGCATCCTGAATTCTTTTAATCACTGATTTTTATTTGCGCGCCGGTTTCAAGAAAAAACGCACCTCTCAATTGCAAAAATATGGCCATCAAAAAATATTACTCATACTTAACATAAGTCAAGGTAAAGCTTTCTAAGATGACATAAAGTTTTGACAAAGTGTGAAAACTATATGCCTATAAAACAGGGGAAGAGCTTTATGAAAAAGAACAGCCCACCATTAAAACCTACAGCCCTTGTCAATTTCAGGAATACCGACAGCCGACTCTCAAATATTATCGGTAATTTCTGGAAACTTGTATGGGGAAATGACAATCCGGCTATGGATCAGAAAACAAAGTATCTGCTTTCACTTTCGAATGCTGTGGGTGGTGGTCGATACAGACAGGCAACGAGGGAACTGGTGAAGGCATACGCGGCGGGCACAACGGTTGATGAATTTGATGAGCTTTTCTCTCTCTTTGTCTGGAATCAGGGTGCGGGCCACTTCGCGTCAGAGATTGGGCCTTCACAACTCTTTGCCGCCTATCAATTGATTAAATCACAGAAGGAACAAGGCAATTCCAGGGAAAATGTTATGGCGAACCTGCTGAGAAATTTTGGTGAAGATAACCCGGATGTTGGAGCACGGGAGCAGACAGCATAAAATCGTTGACAATATCTATATCTATATCTTATGCTACCACATTAGAGCATGAGGACAATTCTTTAACTCTTGAAACCTGAAGGAGGCACAGCCATGAAAGCAAGGAAGATTAAAGACCGTATTTACTGGATGGGTTCTGTGGACTGGGACAGGCGTCTGTTCGACTCTCTTGTCCCCCTCCCGGACGGAACGAGTTATAATGCCTACCTCGTTGAAGGGAGTGAGAAAACCGTTTTGCTGGATTCAGTTGATCCTGCCATGGCCGATGAACTTATGGGGCAGCTTGAGGGTATTACTAAGATCGATTACATTATTTCACACCATGCCGAGCAGGATCACTCCGGAACAATCCCGCAGGTTCTTGAAAAATACCCCGATGCCAGACTGATATCGACACCCAGGGCAAAGGGAATGCTTATCGATCTTCTGCGAATACCCGAGGAATCCTTCATAACCGTCAAGGATGGCGACACCCTGTCTCTCGGTGACAAGACCCTGAAGTTTATCCATACTCCCTGGGTTCACTGGCCTGAGACCATGGTGACATATCTGGAAGAAGACAGGATCCTTTTCAGTTGTGACTTTTTCGGCTCCCATATTGCGACGACCGATCTCTACGTTACCGATGAAGGACGCGTTTATGAGGCCGCCAAGCGCTACTATGCCGAGATCATGATGCCCTTCCGGAACGTGATCGAAAAGAACCTGGGGAAGCTCGCGTCTTACGATATAGAAATGATCGCTCCGAGTCATGGACAAATATATCCCCGCCCGGCATTTATTATTGATGCCTACCGTGACTGGATACTCGGCCCTCCCCGCAACACAG
>DFBI01000187.1:3981-15234 GCA_002367335.1 Syntrophaceae bacterium UBA3084
GGTCGAGCAGTTCAACCTGGAAGTAACCGATACAGGAAAACTTGCCATGGCCCTGGTTGACGCAGCCACAATTGTCATTGGAACCCCCACAATTCTGACAGGCCCTCATCCTTATGCTGCTTATGCCGCATTCCTTGCCAATGCCCTTCGTCCCAAAGCAAAATTTCTTTCCATTATCGGTTCTTATGGATGGGGAGGTAAAACCGTGGAAACATTAGCCGGAATGATTCCCAATCTCAAGGTAGAGGTCATAGACCCTGTACTTTGCAAAGGAGTGCCTTCAGAAGGTGATTTTAAGGCTCTGGATGAGCTGGCTGCGGCTATTGCGGAGAAACACAAAGAGCACAATTTTTTATCTGAGGATACGATCCCGATTTGATGAAGCCAAATTGGGTCATGTTCCTAAAGATCCTCACCAACTACCAGGAAAGGAGAATAAGTTATGAATGTACAAGCTTTGCATAAAATCAGTTACGGGATGTATATCTTGACATCCGGGAAGGACAATAAATTCAATGGCCAGATTGTAAATTCCGTTATTCAGGCGACTTCGGAGCCTGCAACTGTTGCGGTATGCGTGAATCATGACAATCTGACGCATGAATTTATAAAGAACAGTAAAATCTTCACTCTTTCGACCTTATCTGAGGATGCCCCAATGAGCCTAATCGGCAACTTCGGGTTTAAGTCAGGTCGAGATATTGACAAATTCAAGGGGATCAATTTTAGAACAGGCCGGAATGGCGCTCCGATAATTTTGGATTCTGTTGTAGCCTTCCTGGAATGTGAACTGATAAATCAAATGGATCTCAGCAGCCATACAATGTTTCTGGGCCGTGTCATAGACGGAGATATTCTGTCAGACAAAAACCCGATGACGTATGCCTATTACCATACCATCAAAGGCGGCAAGGCGCCGAAGAGTGCGCCGCATTACATTGGAATTGAAGAGTAAATTAATATCAAGGCAAAGGAAGGGAATGAAATGGACAAGTATGTTTGTACAATATGTGGTTATGTTTATGATCCTGAAAAAGGTGATCCGGATGCAGGTATTGGGCCTGGAACAAAGTTTGATGACATTCCGGATGACTGGACATGCCCGATCTGTGGAGCAGGCAAGGACGAATTCGAAAAGGAGGATTAAACAATGGAATTAAAAGGGAGTAAAACAGAAAAGAATTTACTGGCTGCCTTTTCCGGCGAATCACAGGCGAGAAACCGTTATACCTATTTTGCTTCAAAGGCCAAAAAAGAGGGTTATGAACAGATTGCCGCCATCTTCCTGGAATCGGCCGCTAATGAAAAGGAACATGCCGAGAGGGAGTTTAAATTCCTCCAGGGAGGAGAAGTCGAAATTACGGGGAGTTTTCCGGCCGGTGTGATTGGCGACACGGCGGCCAACCTGAAGGCAGCAGCCGAGGGGGAACATTACGAATGGACCGAAATGTATCCTGAATTTGCCGGAGTGGCTGATGAAGAAGGTTTCTCCGAGATCGCAGCGGTGCTCAGAAACATAGCAATAGCGGAAAAAGAGCACGAGAGAAGATACCTTGCCCTTCTCAAAAACCTCGAAGAGGGAAAGGTTTTCAAAAAAGATAAGGTGATAACGTGGAGATGCCGCAACTGCGGCTACATGCACGAAGGCACTGAGGCTGTTCAGAAGTGCCCAGCCTGTGACCATCCCCAAGCCTATTTCGAGTTGCTGGCGGAGAATTATTAAAAATTTTACGCATTAAAGCTTTGAATTGTGCCCTGAATGCTTTTTGTGGTCATTCCCGTGCAAACGGGAATCCAGTATTTTTAACTCCTTATGGATTCCCACTTTCGTGGGAATGACAGAAAAGGTTTGTTTTTCAAAGGTTTCAACGTAATATTAGGTGTGAAGATGAGATATCATGGATGACAAAATCAAGGATGCCATGCATCAGGCCTATACCGGTGAGTCTAAGGCTGCCCTTCGCCTCAAGGTCTTTGCGGAAAAGGCCGAACAGGAGGGGTACCCACAACTTGCCAGGCTTTTCAGTGTGATCTCATTCTCTGAAGAGATTCATGGTAAGAGGGCTCTTCGGTTACTCAGGGAAATCAAGAGTACTGAAGAAAATCTTGCGGACAGTTTTGAGTCGGAAACCCGGGTTGCGGGGGTTGCATACGATAATTTNNTATTTCAGTCAGTCCAAAGATGTAGAGGAAGTCCACGCGAAGCTCTACAAAGAGGCCATGAACCATGTCCTTGAGGAGAGAAAAACCACATACTATGTATGCATGATCTGCGGTTATGTTTCTGATGGGGTATTGCCTGAAGAGTGCCCAGTATGCGGGGTAAATAAAGAAAAATTCATCAGGTTTGAATAAGGAATAAGGGAAAGGGGGTAGCTGATATGGCTGAAGAAAGCATTGGCTGTGGCAGGCCGACTGGAGCCGTGGTAGGTGAGCCGGCTCCTGAAGAAAACATAAACGAAAAAGAAATTCAGAAAAAGGAGGATTCAATTATGAGCACAGTTAAAGTTGGAGGCAAGGCCCCGGATTTTGTGGCCCCGGCATATTATAAAGGGGTTTTTACTGAAGTTAAACTTTCAGATCATCTGGGCAAATGGGTGCTTTTATGTTTTTACCCCGGTGATTTCACCTTTGTCTGAGCTACCGAAGTATCGGCGGTCGCCGATAAATATGGCGAGTTTCAGGAACTTGGTGTCGATGTAATATCCGTAAGTGTGGACAGCCAGTTTGTCCATAAGATGTGGGACGAAGAGGAGCTTTCAAAGATGGTGGAAGGCGGTATTCCATTCCCGATGGTCTCTGATTCCGGAGGTCATGTAGGACGGGCATACGGAGTCTATGATGAGGGTGGAGGCGTAAATTTCCGCGGCAGATTCATTATTGACCCGGATGGTGTTATCCAGGCTATGGAAGTTTTAACTCCCCCAGTCGGGAGAAAAGTTAAAGAAGCTATCCGACAGATACAGGCCTTCCAGCACGTGCGCAAAACAAATGGCGCAGAGGTAACACCGTCAGGGTGGGAACCGGGCAAACCAATACTTAAACCCGGACCGGATCTTGTGGGCAAGGTGTGGAAGGTATGGAAACCTGAATAAATTGCTTTACAAATCTATATAAAAAGGAGGTAAGAAAATGAAATTCGGAGAATTACTGAAAAGTGCGGCAGCCGAAGGGAAAGAAAAACATGTCCCCGTTATTGAAATAGGTGAGGCACGAGCCGGAGAGGGTACAGATGTGGTAAGGGTGTTTATTGGCAAGGAGGTCCCGCATCCCAACACAGTAGAACATCATATCGAATGGGTAGAACTTTACGGGATAAAGAAAAACGATCAGGTAGTAAATCTCGGAAGAGCAACCTTTACACCAGTTTACACTAATCCGAATGCCAGATTCCAGATAAATAACGTTGAGGAGTTTAAGGCTTTCTGCGCGCTTGGATACTGCAATATTCACGGGGTATGGCAGGATTGTATAGAAGTTGAGTAAGGAAGCATGAGAAACAGAAGGGGCCTTGTTTTTTCCAGTGCCATCGAGAAAATTGGGCCCCTATCTATGAGTTATATTAGAATGAATACTACAACCCCATCACCAATTTTGGAAGAAACACTTGAACACCTCTACGGAAAGTACAACAAACGCGAGTTTGTACATCCCGATCCACTGGAGTTTCTCTATGATTACAATGAACCCCGTGACCGGGAGATTGTCGGTCTTATTGCCTCTTCTCTCGCCTATGGCAGGGTTTCCCAGATAAACAAAAGTGTTTCAATTATCCTCGATCAAATGATTCCATCCCCCTTTGGCTTTCTTGAAGTTGCCTCCATGGAATCGCTTTTGCGCACGTTTTCCTCCTTCAAGCACAGATTTACCACCGGGGAGGAAATTGCGGCAATGCTGTTCGGCATGAAAAACGTTATTATGAAATACGGTTCTCTCTATGCGTGTTTTAAAACCAGGTTTATAAATAACGACGAATCAATTTTACCGGCCATTATCGAATTTGTGGAAGATCTAAGTAGCGGGTTTAATTGCCGTAGCAACAGTCTGCTGCCTTTGCCCGCAAAGAGAAGTGCATGCAAAAGGCTCAATCTCTTTCTCCGCTGGATGGTGCGTCGTGATGACGTGGATCCTGGAGGATGGGATGATGTGCCGACATCCAGGCTTATTGTTCCTCTCGATACACACATGCACAGGATCTGCCTTACATTAGGTCTTACGAAACGCAAACAGGCAGACATGAAGACCGCCCTCGAAATAACAGATTCATTCAGAGCTGTTGTTCCTGACGACCCGGTGCGGTACGATTTTGCCCTGACACGCCTGGGAATCCGGAAGGATGCAGACCTGGCATCTCTTTTGGACAAATAGGGCAATAGCAGTCTTTTAACATAATTAAAGGAGAGCATATGAAGCTTGACAAATGGAAAATTTTCTGGGGCGTAACATTAATCTTACTGTCGGCAATTTTTTATTTCATCCACTATCTGATCTTCAGAGATCCCCACCATATTTTTATTTATATGGTTGGAGATATTGCCTTTGTGTTTATCGAAGTGTTGCTCGTTACCATTATTATCCATGAATTGCTAAGCTACAGAGACACAAGGAACAGGCTCTACAAACTTAACATGATTATCGGAGTCTTCTTCAGTGAAATCGGGACAGAACTTCTGAAAATTTTCTCCGAATTTGATCATAATGCCGAAAAAATGAGGGGGGATTTCGCCTCGTGTAAGGATTGGCTTGATCAGCGTTTTTCCAGTGCGCATAAAGACTGTAAGAGCCATAAATATGACATTGACAGCCGGAAAGGAGATTTGGAGGCGTTAAAAAGCTTGCTTTTGAATAAAAGACACTTCCTGGTCACGCTGTTACAGAATCCCACTTTGCTGGAGCATGAAACTTTTTCGGACCTCCTCTGGGCAGTGTTTCACCTTGCCGAGGAACTGTCTTACAGAGAGAATGTCAAAGATTTAAAAGACGCTGATTATAAACATATCGCCAGCGACATAGAGAGAGCATACGTTCTTTTAACCGCCGAATGGCTGGTCTATATGAAGCACCTGAAGGATAATTATCCCTATCTATTTTCTCTTGCCATGAGAACAAACCCATTTGACCCGGATGCCTCACCGGAGATAGAATAAGTTTTTTAGCAGAAAAGTAGAATGCTGGTAACTACTCAGGTTCACAGTTCAGGGGTTCAAGGTTCAACAGTTGAATGAAGAGAATCGAATAATATCTCAATAAACACGGGTAGGGGTGACTTTAGCCGCCCCTATCGGGAGGTTAAAACCTCTCCTTCCCTCTCCTCTATGAAATCCTGATCCTCTGCGGCAAGACGGTTTTGAAACCCCATGGAGTTCCCGACAAAATCACACGGGAAGATATCTTGCGTAAGCACGGAGCCTTAATTGAATAAACATTAAGCTCGTTCCGATCTATCCGGATTATTCGTCCTGCCTTATCCCGCTCCCCACCTGACGATTTTCTTAAGGGTTATCCGAAGGCCCGCATGTATTTTCCAGCATCCTGCGTTTTTTCCAAAAAAATGTCGGCTACAACCCACAGCCACTGCATTTTACCCCATTACCCTGGTACGAAAAATGCTCTGAGCAGCATCTGTGGCCTCATGACGCACCTTATAGCGCGACTTGCTGTTTGAGCAGCTTAGGCTTATGTCGAATATCCAGAAATACCTCCGTAAATTAAAAACTTTCTAATGAAATGAGTTGTGAGTATATCGGCTTGCCATAAAAAACACGAGCAAGATGATCAAATTTCTCCGAAGCATCGGTTGTAAGAAATAACCTTTTTCCTTTTTTCGTGAGTTTTTTGTCTAAAGCGGGATATCTCGTCAGGTAATCTTTAAGCTTTTTAGCCACGATGGGTCCCTGATCAAGAACGGCTGCCCCGAGAGGAACTTGCCTTTCAAAGTTTTCATGTAAAATTGGATAATGTGTGCAGGCAAGCAGAATTGTATCGATTTCCCCATCCTGGTCAAATAATTCGCCCAAATACTTTGAAATTATCAGATCGGTTCCTTCCCAATCCTTTTCACCTGCTTCTATTATGGGTACCAAAAGCGGGCAGGCTTGTTGAAAAACCTCAATGGAAGGGTCCAAATCCTTAAATTCTTCGATATAAATACCTGAAGTAATAACGCCCTCCGTGGCCAGTATGCCAATTTTACGACAGCTCCTTTCAGCAATCGCTTCGGCTGCAGGACGGATCACGCCAAGGACTCTTCTGTCAGGATATGCTTCGGGTAAGAACTCTTGTTGAATTCTCCTGAGGGCTCTGGAGGATGCCGTATTGCAGGCAATGATAACTAAAGGGCATCCCTGTTTGAAAAGAAAATCCACTGCCTGCCTTGTAAACTCGTACACAATGTTCTGAGAACGATTGCCATAAGGAACTCTTGCATTGTCACCAAGATACAGATAATCATATTCGGGAAGAAGATTTACAACACTCTTCAACACGGTCAGACCGCCGAACCCTGAGTCAAAAAAACCTATCATGAGGATGTTTTTCCTTCCTGTTCTGTTTATATGAGCTCTTTCGTACATAGAAACGAGAAAAAATGCAAAGGGAAAAATCCTTGCTATATTTTTTTGAATCCAATAAAACTAAAAAATCTAATCACGAAACTACGAAAAAAAGAATGAACGAAATTAAAATAAATGTTTTATCTTTTCTATTGCAGCAAGCTTCCGGGAAGTAAACTTTAAAATGATTAGTGTTATCCGTACCTGCCCTGTTAAATGCACTTTTGTTTTACATTTAACCGGGGTAATCTGCGAAATCTGTGGATTAAATTTTCTTTTTCGCGTCTTTGTACTTTCGTGTTTTCGTGATAAAAATATATCTTGTTTGGTTCCGGCTTGTCCGGGTTAGGGAGTGAAATTTGATTGTCAGGGTAATAAGCAGTGCCGTACTCGGCATAGAATCATATCCGGTAGATGTGGAAGTTGACACATCTTCCGGTCTTCCCCAATTTTCGACGGTTGGATTGCCTGATATTGCCGTTAAAGAAAGTAAGGATCGTATAAAATCTGCCATCAAGAATTCCGGCTATTCCTTTCCGAAAAACAGGGTGACCATTAATCTTGCTCCGGCAGATATAAAAAAAGAGGGTACGAGCTTCGACCTTCCTATTGCTGTGGGGATATTGAGCGCAGAGGGTATTATCGAAAAGAAAAAACTCCAGGATTATATGGTAATTGGTGAACTTTCTTTAGACGGAAGGATCAAGGGAGTACACGGAGCACTTTCTGCGGCTTTTCAAACAGAAAAAATGGGCCTGAGAGGCATAGTGCTTCCAAGGGAGAATGCCGCCGAGGCTGCCATGGTGGAAGGCATAGACGTAATTGCCGTTGATTACCTTCATCATGTGGTAGAATTATTTAATGATGAACATGAAATTCAACCCGTTAAGATCGATATATCTGAATTGTTCAGCAGGGGACTCGCTTATGACTATGACTTTTCTGAGGTAAGCGGTCAGGATCAAGCAAAAAGGGCATTAGTGGTTGCTGCCGCAGGCGGACACAATATTATCATGATTGGTCCGCCGGGTTCAGGGAAGACGATGCTTGCCCGGAGGCTCCTGACGATACTGCCGGATCTTTCCTTCAGAGAGGCCATTGAATCTACGAAGATATTCTCCGTGGCTGGTCTATTAAAAAAAGATGAGGCAGTCCTTGCGACAAGGCCCTTCCGGGCGCCCCATCATTCAATCTCCGACGCCGGGCTCGTGGGAGGGGGGCAAAATCCTAAACCGGGAGAAATCAGTCTTGCCCATAATGGAGTTTTATTTTTGGATGAACTTCCTGAATTCAGGAGAAATGCTCTGGAAACATTAAGNNGCCAAGTTTATGCTTGTGGCGGCGATGAACCCGTGTCCTTGCGGGTATTTCACCGATTCCCAGAGGACATGTACCTGTACAGCGCAACAGATTCGTCAGTACAGATCCAGGATATCAGGCCCTCTACTCGACAGGATCGATATTCATATAGAGGTTCCATCCGTGAGATACAGAGATCTCACGGCGAAATCAACGGGTGAATCGTCTAAAGACATAAAGAAACATGTCAGCAAAGCACGTAATATTCAAAAAGAGAGATTTGGTAATTCCCATGTTAATTGTAATGCCCAGATGACGAACAGGCAAATCAAGGAATTCTGCACATTGGATGAGGATTCTCATCGATTGATTGAAATGGCAATAGACAAGCTCGGCCTCAGTGCGCGAGCCTACACAAGAATACTGCGGGTTGCGCGAACCATAGCTGATCTGGAAGAGGAAAAAAATATTCAATCCCATCATATATCAGAAGCAATTCAATACAGAAGTCTTGATAGAAAAATGATTTAGTGGTAGCATAGTAAATTGGTTTTTTAGTAAAATATAAGGTTAGGCTTTCCTAACCAGGGGGTGGATAAAATGGAAAAATTTGGAACTTTAAAGGTGAAATCTGGCTTGGCCGAGATGCTGAAAGGTGGTGTCATTATGGACGTAACCACTCCCGAACAAGCCAAGATTGCTGAAGATGCGGGCGCTGTTTCTGTCATGGCCCTTGAAAGAGTCCCTGCGGATATCAGAGCTCAGGGTGGAGTTGCCCGGATGACCGATCCGGCTATTATTGAAAAAATAATGGACATCGTATCGATACCGGTAATGGCGAAGGTGAGGATCGGACATTTTGTGGAAGCTCAAATATTAGAATCACTCGGGGTTGACTATATAGATGAAAGTGAGGTCTTGACCCCTGCCGATGAAAAGTATCATGTGGATAAATGGAAATTCAAGGTACCCTTTGTATGCGGGGCTACAAACCTCGGAGAGGCCCTGAGAAGAATCGGCGAGGGAGCCGCTATGATCAGGACTAAAGGGGAGGCAGGCACTGGTAATGTAATTGAAGCGGTCAAGCACATGCGAACGATAAACGATGAGATCTCAAAGCTCACCGTCCTTCCCGAAGAGGAGTTGATGACGGAAGCCAAAAATCTGGGTGCTCCTTATGAATTGGTAAAGATGGTTGCCCATGAAAAGAAACTGCCTGTTGTGAACTTTTCAGCAGGGGGTATCGCCACGCCGGCAGATGCAGCAATGATGATGCAACTCGGAGCGGATGGTGTATTCGTTGGATCGGGCATATTTAAATCCGGAGATCCGGCTAAAATGGCCCACGCTATTGTTCAGGCCGTGACTCACTATAATAATCCCGATATTCTCGCGAAGGTGTCAAAATCACTTGGAGATGCCATGCCCGGTCTGGAAATATCAGAAATAGGCGAAGAGAATATGCTTCAATTCAGGGGAAATTAGATAGAAAGGGAGAAACAAGGTATGGAAATCAATATTACCAGAGTTGCGCCGGAGAAAATGAAATCTAAACCGGTAAATGAGGATAAACTGGGCTTTGGGAAACTTTTTTCGGATCATTTTTTTATCATGGAATATGACAATGAAAAAGGATGGCATAATGCATTCATAGAACCTTACAGACCCCTGTCACTCGATCCCTCAGCGATGTGTTTCCACTACGGGCAGGAGATCTTCGAAGGAATGAAGGCCTATAGAGGGAAAGATGATTCTGTCTATCTGTTCAGACCCGAGGAGAATATCAAGCGGATGAACATTTCTGCAAAGAGGCTTTGTATGCCGGAAATAGACAGTCATCTCTTTATGGAAGGGATGCAAAAACTGGTAATACTCGAAAAGGACTGGATCCCCCACAGTACCGGAACATCTCTTTACATCAGACCTACCATGATCGCCACGGAGAAGTCTCTCGGGGTCCATCCTTCCTCCGAATATATTTTCTACATCATCGTAGGGCCTGTGGGAGCATACTACCCGGAAGGTTTCAGCCCCACAAAAATCCATGTGAGTGAGGAACTTGTGAGATCGGTACGCGGGGGAGTAGGATTCTGTAAAGCCGCGGGTAATTATGCCGCGAGTCTTTATGCAAGTGAAGAAGCAAGTAAGCTGGGCTACACACAGGTATTGTGGCTTGATGCCCTGGAAATGAAATATGCTGAAGAGGTTGGAACAAGCAATATCTTTTTTCTCATCGGTGATGAATTAATTACTCCCCCCCTCTCGGGAAGTATACTTTCAGGTGTCACCCGCGATTCGGTAATTCGCCTGGCAGAACATTGGGGAATCAAAGTTTCAGAAAGGCCGTTGTCAATGGACAAAATCCTTGATGCCTGTTCGGATGGAACCCTGAAGGATTGCTTTGCTTCCGGAACTGCAGCCATAGTCTCTCCGGTAGGACAAATTTACTACAAGGGAAGAGAGCACGTGATTAACGAAGGCAGAACCGGTGAGCTTACTGAAAAACTGTATAACGAAATACTACAAATCCAGTATGGAAAGAAAGAAGATCCCTTCGGCTGGAGGGTAAAGATATCAGATTAACTCTTCAAAAAATACTCCAATTAAACTTAAAAAATTATGATAGTAGGTGTTTTAGCCCTTCAGGGTGCCTTTCGCGAACATGTAGCAATGTTGAGACAATACAATGTAAATGCGAAGGAGATAAGATTGCCTTCTCAATTACAAGACACTGATGGTCTTATTATTCCGGGGGGTGAAAGCACGACGATTTCAAAGCTTATTGAAGAGTACTGTTTTACCGACAGGATAAAAGAATATTCGTTGTCTGGGAAACCCATCTTTGGAACATGCGCGGGATCAATTCTCCTTGCGGATAAAATAGAGGGCAGGAAACAGGATTTTCTTAATCTTATTGATATCGACATCAGAAGAAATGCCTATGGCCGCCAGGTCGCGAGCAGAGAAATTGAATTAGATGTAGAATTTCTGAGGCCCGATTCTTTCAGGGCAATATTTATTAGAGCCCCAATAATTGAAAGTATGGGGCCGGATGTAATACCCTTTGCCTGGTATAATCACAGCGTAGTGTTAGCCAGGCAAGACAATATTCTTGTATCCACGTTTCATCCGGAACTTACCCGGGATGAAAGAATTCACGGGTATTTTTTGAATATGGTTCGCTATAAGGTATGATGTGTAAATTCTCAAGAATCTTCCGTAAGCTGCAAGTTAGGGCAAAAATCCACAGATATACATACGGCCCGGTTTGTAAAAGATTAATAATTGTTCTGGCGCTCATTTTTCCGGTCGCTCCGGTATTTGCAGAACCTTTACCGCTTGGTCAGCTTGTAGAAAAGGTACAGGCGCGGTATGAACAGACAGGGGATTTAGTGGCCCGGTT
>DFBI01000187.1:15276-16427 GCA_002367335.1 Syntrophaceae bacterium UBA3084
TGGGATTACAGCAAGCCATCTCACAAAAAACTGGTCATCAACCCCCAGAAAGCTTGGCTGTACATACCCGATGATAACCTCGTTTATATACAGGATGCCAAAAAACTTCTTACGTCCAGGATAACAGTAAAATTTATTGCGGGTATCGGAAAATTAAAAGGTGATTTTAAGATAACTTCTACTCCAGAAAATTATATAGATGAGGAAGGAAATTATCTGCTCTCGTTAATCCCTTATAGTAAAGAGATGGGCATAGAAAAACTCTTTATGAAGATAAATAAAGATACTTTTGATGTGATGAATTTTACATTTACTGACATTTACGGCAATACAACCAAACTTACTTTAACAAAAATGAAAATAAATAATAATTTTCCTGACAACATGTTCTATTTCACCCCCCCTGCAGGAACGCAAATATTCGAGGTTCCATGATCCTGGACGGAATCGGGGGATAGGTATACTGTCCCTGAAATTTATAGTTATTTCTTGAAATACTGCACATCGTCTATATTCTTAAAATGTGAATCTTGAGTCCAGATGGTAGCCTCGAATTCTTTTGCTGTTGCGAGAATAATACTGTCAGCCATTGGAACCTTGTGCTCAAGACTTATTTTTGAGGCAGCAATCGCCATAGAAGCTGTTAGATCCACAACCCTTCCTTTTCGCATAGCAACGGCTGCTTGTAACGCTTCATTCTCACTGGACTCTCGAAGAACTACCTTGAAGACTTCATATATCGTTACCGTTGGAACAACAAGCGAATCCGTGTCACTCAAGGGTGTTAGGAAATATTTGGCATTCGGCTCATCCGCGAAGTATGCAAGCCAACCGGAAGAATCGACGATATTCATAATCTATCTTCCTCACGTTCGAATTCAGTATTTATGCCTTTAAGGAATCCGCGAAGCTCTTTAATATCTCGTTCTGGAATAAGTTCGATCCGCCCACCATATTCTACAACCTGCATTTTTTGACCGGGGCGAAGACGCAATGCCTCCCTGACTACTTTTGGTATAACGACTTGATATTTTGGTGATACGGTTACGGTTTGCATGTCAAAACCTCCATCGATATTATTTTGTATTACAATAACACGAACGATAAGATTTGTCAATTTTATTGATGGCCCAAATCCACCGCCTAAAAGA
>DFBI01000226.1 GCA_002367335.1 Syntrophaceae bacterium UBA3084
CGCCCCCGCGCGGGGGGCGACTCATGATGTGCCTGTGCTTAATTTCCTGATCATGTTTCAATCCACGCCCCCGCGCGGGGGGCGACTGTCTTCTACTAACCTTTTGAATCTAAAGCCCTTATTCTCTCTTTTCCGCGAACTACTCATTTTTTCAACCCGTGACATATCCCATCGCAAAGAAAATCTTTACTAATCTCCTTATTTTCAAGATGTTATGCTTGGTGCGAACCCAATCGGGAATATATATGTTCCAAAACCCGTCCCAGTCAAGGTACAACGACATATTGTCCGCCTGTGAGCTTGAGGTTCGCACACGATTTTTCAGACAATCAAAGGCCCCTCCTGATCAAGTGATTTCTTGGCTCCTATATGTTCTACACGGTGCTTCCAGTTGGAGCCAAGAAAGTAAAACCGTAGACTGTCCGCTTCAGGATCAATCTCATCAATCAAGCTCTGTCGTAGAAATGTCCATTGTGCAGGATCAACAATGCACTCAAAAACAGAATATTGAACCCTTTGTCCAAAATTCAGACATGCCTTTGCTACTCTGCGCAAACGGCGTGGTCCTCCTGGATCAGTTGTGGAAACATCATAAGTTACGAGAACAAACATGGTTCAAAATCCTATTTCCAGATAAACGTTGGATAGCCGTCCAGGTCGCCGCGCAAACAGCGAGCCAGCAACAGGGCCTGCATATAGAACAACAGTCCGATTGGGACTTTCTCTTCAAGAAAAGGATGCATTATCTCATCTTGCTTTCTCTTTTGATAGGCAACCAGTACGGCCTTTCTCGTCTCGTCGTCCATCAGTACGGCACCGGATTCCATTTTCTTGAATCCTTTCGTCTGGATCTGGTTAAGGTTTATCAATGAAAGCGTCAAACGGTCGGCCAGAAAAGGACGGAACTCTTCCATCATATCAAGGGCCAGTCCTGGTCGGCCAGGACGATCTCTGTGTAAAAAACCAACAGCAGGATCCAGTCCCACTGATTCAAGAGCTGATCGCACATCATGCAACACAAGGGTGTACAAAAACGACAAGAGGCAGTTCACATTGTCCAATGGCGGGCGCCGATTCCGCTCCCGGAAAATGAAGTCTTCTTTCTGAGACGTGATCAAATGATCAAAGACACTGAAATAAGTATGGGCCGCTTCTCCCTCAAAGCCTCTCAGAACATTCAAGGGTAAATCCGATTGGAGGCACTGTAGAGAACTGTTAATTCGCTGAGATGCCTCACGAACCTCGTCTGCATTCAATTTGTCGGAGTGGTCTCTCAGTGCCCGTCCGAGAACAGTCCGGCAGTTAGCAAGTTTCCCTATTAATACTGCTCTGGCCATTTCAGCAGAAGCGTTCATGTCATCAGCACGGCGGTATTGTTCCCGACGCAACAAGACATTACCCGAGACAGGCCCCTGAACTCTTGCGAGAAAACGCCCGTATTCTGTCAGAAAACTGATGGCGACATCCCGTTCAGCGCAAAACCCCATCAAAAACGGGCTGCACATTACATTTCCAAAGCAGACTATCCCTCCGATGGTATGGATCGGAATCCGCAAACGGATCTCTTTTTCCACCTTGACTACAACAGTTTCTCCATCTTTGGACAGATACGCGCCCTGTGTAGTGACAAAAAGGGTATTCAGGTGCTTTTTCACGATTCTCGCATCGCTCCGGACAAATACTGTTTTACAGAATGTCTCTTCTCAATGGTCTTAGGCAGGCATACATGAAAGAACGAACAGCTCTTGCACTTGGGCGTATAAACAGGGGGCGGCGTCTGACGTAATTCAATGAGTTTGTGTAATTGGATTGCCGCACTTTCGGTTTCCTGCCTCAAGGCATTATCAAAAACAACGTCTTTTCTCCGCCGGGTTTTCCCGTAGAAAAGCGCCCCACACGGGATTTCAACATCCAGCATTTCTTCCAGGCACAGGGCCTGAGCGCAAAGTTGCACCCTGTCGCAATTATCCTTCTTTGGTTTGCCGCGTTTATATTCCACTGGGAAGGGCACCCATTCCGGCGATTTTGCATTCTGCGAAGCCGATTTTCGATGGAACTCCACAACATCCGCCTTGCCAACCAACCCCAGTCTAAGCGACCGCAAAGGCATAGCAAATTCTATGCGAACATTACCCCTGGATTCCCTGCCTACCTCATCAACCCGCTCATGCATAATTCGTCCCTCAGCAGTAAACAGGTTTTCATTCCACATCTGCTCGATATGGATCAAGGCGCACTGCCGCTCGCAGAATAGGATATGCTGCAAGGCGGATAAAGGGATAAGGTCGTCTTCTGAGTACATATAAAAAAATCCTGAAACTTTTCCGTATCAGCCTTCCTCCGAAATGAGGTTTACAATAAGCCGGACCATCAATTCCTTCTGCCCCGGTTCACTGGCGGCCGTCAGCAGGGCAAGCGCTACGAGCGCCCTGTTGCTGAAGCTTTTTTGATCCAACAAGTCATTCTTCTTGAGAAACAACAGGAAGAGAAAAGAGCCGATCCTCTTGTTACCATCCGTGAAAGGATGATCCTTGATCACGAAGTAGAGGAGATGGGCCGCCTTTTCCTCAACACTTGGATAAAAATCCTTACCCCCGAATGTTTGCTGCACTGCTCCGATAATTCCGGAAAGAGCATTACCACGCTCCTGGCCAAAAATTTCACTCGCCTCTTTCCTGACCATTAATTCTTTTTTCAAGGCGGCAATGGCCTGACTAGCTTTGTCAATCTCCAGGCTGGATTTGGCAACGTGTTGTGTCTCCGGAGCCGGCAGATTATTTTCGTCATATTGCAGAAGAAGCTGCCAGGTCCTTGCATAGCGGTTGACAACTTCTACGACTGCCAGTCCTTCATCGCTGACAAGGTTATGACTTTCCAGGGTGCCTGCAAGCAGACTCAAAACCTGCCGCACCTCTTCCACGCCTTTCTCGGCCAGTCTGCGCTGATTAAGCGAATAACCACGCACCAGATGGTCTTTTAGAATGGTGGTAGCCCAGATGCGAAACTGAGTGCCGCGTTTGGAATTCACCCGATAACCTACCGCTATAATGACATCTAAATTGTAATAATTCGTTTGGTAAGTTTTACCGTCACCAGCAGTATGTGCAAATTTTGCACATACTGCCTTTTTATCTAATTCTTCACTCCGAAAAATATTGTTAATATGCTTGGTTACAACACTTCTCTCCGTTTCAAAAAGAGAGGCTATCTGTTTCTGACTGAGCCATACGGTTTCATCCTGCAGATGAACATCCAGTGCGGCCTGGCCGTCCTCAGACTGATACAATACGATTTCGCCGAGATCGGAATTTATGTCTTCGGTTTTTCGTGCCTTTCGATCCATTGTTACTGCTCCACGTTGCTATTTTTTTCCTTCAACCCAAGGCTAAGCAGTATAAGCCGTCTGAGTATGTTACACAGGGGGTGGACTGCCAGAACATTTCAGTCACAGCCCCCCCGGATAGAACATTGGGTTGTTGACAATTCAAATGCACTTATATAAATTTCAACTATGCCTATCCGGTTATTACCCAAAACAATCTTATAAAGACATTATAAGCTGTTGAAAATAATGATTTTTTGAGGCACAAGCATCAAATGAATATTGTCAAAAGAAACACTTATAATAACAATAAGTTACAGCAGTTATTGGGCGTTAACCGGATAGGCATGATTTCAACCTAAATCACAGCACCTCCATCCCTCAAAAAATCCTCTACGCCTAAAATAAATTTCATAATACCAAGAAGCTCCGCATCGTACAGATCTTCATTGATATAATAGATCCCTGTATCGCGAATTTCTTGCAATGCCAATTTCGCAATTTTTGTACCCCATAACTGAACAGAATTTTTTTGAATTTCTTGCCAGCTAACCTTCCCGTAATTTTCTATTTCTTCTCGAATGCTGTTTGAAATAAGAACTGTTCTGGTATCCGCCTCTATTACCTGAAAATTTTGGTTTATAATCTCAAAATTATAGTTTCGTTCATCTCTAAGCATTTGCTCAACTAAGTTCCGGTCAACACGATTATGCCATTGTGACATCATGGCACTTTGCATTAACTCGGATGGATTTTTTTTCTCAAACCAATTTTTATCAAAACACTCAAAAAGTGCGAATGTGTCTGCTGCTGGGTGTTTATTAAATGCTGAACCCGTTGTTGTAAAAACGTATAGAACAGCATCATCTTCGGAGAAGTGACGATTGACCCGACCGGCAGGCTGAAGTGTAGATGAGACACTAAAGGCTTCTCTAAAACCGGTTCTAAAAGAAAAATTCATGCCTGCTTCAACACAACTTGTGGCAACTAATATCCATTGCGTATCATTTGTGTTTTTTAAGCGTTTCTTTATTTTTTCAACTTCCCGTTTTCGATGCCTTGGTGTTAAGGCTGTGGATAAATGAATAACGTCAAGGGCTTCATTGTCTTTTAAGTGTCGGGCGAGTATTGCAGCATTCTGGACTGTATTCATAATAACCATTTTCGGCCATGGCCCTTTGCTCTTAACAACATCAGATAACCCAATAATATCAATAGGTTTTTGTAACAGAACATACTCAATGCGATTTTGTTCTAACGCGAAAAGTTCATCGCTGATTTCTGGAGAAATAAGTGATGGAATAGTTTGAGTATTCATTTCACTAACATTCCAAACCTCTGCCATGCTTCCAGAAGATAGAGCAAATCGACATCCCCAATTCTCAGCCAAAGCTTTTATCCACAGCCATGCAACAGACCACAGTTTCAACGGAAGAGTTGCATGAAATTCATCGATAAAAACCAAGCTTCCAGGTAAAGCATGAAGCTTGCGTAGCGAAGGTGTTCTTGAAGATGCCAACGTTTCAAAAAACTGGACAGAAGTGGTTACTATAATTCTGGCTCGCCAAAGAACACTTAAATGTTTTGCTCTATCAGAACTATATTCAGCCGTATGGTAATGACCGACAACAACTTCCTCCGGGTTCTCGCCATCTAAAACTATCCAATCACGCAAATCATCAATAATTTGGCAAATCAGGCTGGTAAATGGCACAACGACCAAAAGCCGCCTTGGAGTATCTTTCACTTGAACAGCCTGATTGAGTAGATAGGCCAGTACGGCGGAAGTTTTACCTGATCCCACCGGAGCTTCGCATTGAACTATCCTCTCCTTTACGCCTGAGTTCCGACAACATTCATACATTTTTGTACGCAACAAATTCCGTTTTCTCTCTTTCTTGCTGCATGGTTCATCTGCCTTGGCCAACATTTTTTCATCCAACTTTTGCAACCGCTCAGCCCAGCGGGCTTCGTCAGGAAGGACATAATCAAAATATTGTGAACAGTGATTAGCCGCATTGCTATGATCAGAATCAACAATAAACGAAAGCAATATACGCCAATCCAACGCATTAGTAGGGATTGGTAAATCTGGGACTGTTATTTTAATGTTTTTCAGCACCTCAAAATGCTGCTGGATGTATTTATCGAGATTATTCTGGGTGTGTAAAAAACCTTTTTTCCGTTCAGTATCTGTAAAACGGAAAGCCATTTCTCCTCTGTCGAATTCGGCTGGGAAATTTGTTAATCCCTGGTGATGACTATAAATTAATACAGCCGCAACAAAGCAGGGAGTTTCATTCGTAAGCCAATAGGCCGCTCCGGCATCTTCGTGGAATATACGAAGTTTCTTTTTGGGCCCGCCCTTCAATGCTTCTTGATTCAGGGAATCCAATTTCCCTAAGTCGTGGAACAGCACTGCAACAAATAAAACATGCAACAACATGTCCTGAGGGAAATGATTAACATATTGAACTGCTTCTCCTGCAAAACGTTTCATGAATTCCAGCGAGCCAAGGACATGATCCGCATATGTTTGCTGTTCATGTCCTTGGCCTTTGCTACGAGCAAGTAAACTCATTGGACAACATCCTGATAGTCAGCAACACTTGCCATAGACTCTTTTACAGATTCCCATGAAGGAATAGTAAAATCCCCTCTTTTGTCTCCAAAAACGCCTTCTTTCAATTGAGGACACAGTTTTGCGAAGAAGTCAGAGTCTTTGAATGTCCCTAATTTATTCCCATGCCAGCCGATATGCGCATGCAGGATGTTTACCTGGGAACGAACCAGTGAGCGGGTGTGATCATACATGTATGGAATCAGTTTTAGAAAGAGTTCAACGTCCCCTTTCTTGCAACCAGTTCTTTGTCCCTGGTGCGGTGAAAAGAAAAATGGAACCGTGTAAATTCCGTATTCGACTATGCGGAATCCTAGCGGAGCCATTCCACGACTCTTCCCTTCTTGAGCAGGTGCCTTTTTAGTAAATGTTTCACGCTGAATTTTCACTGGTGCAACCGAAAGACCCACCCCGAAATGAAGGGCACCGGAGCGGATAGTATCTCCACCACCTTCTTCTAGGAAAGTGTTCCCAAACAGACGAGCGTCCCAGTAAGTTTTTTTAAAGCCGTCAAAATCCTTTTTCAATTGTTCTTTCACGGTGTTACGTTTATTTTGCCGACTTTCTAGAATCTTGAACTCATCAGATGTGAGGCCTTTACCGATTTCTTCCCAAATAAAATTATTTTCTTTGAACTCAATCAAATCGCGCAATTTGCGTTTAACGGAAACCGGTGAAATTTCTCCGATGCCATTATCCCGCTGGCGAGGGTCACTATCGCGGTCAGGGTCACCATTAGGGTTTGAGTTAATTACTTCCAATACAAGCAATCCGGTCATTCTGTTCAATTCCATTATTCACCTCCATCAGATGATTTTTTACTTTTTTCCCATGCAAGATAGCCAAGTAAAAGTGCTGCTTTTGTTTTTGGGGTAACAGTTTGTTCCAACTCACTCAAATCAATCTCTCCTGCTGTTCGTCCAATTTGCGCCAGCAGCATGCCGATATGGCTGTCATTGGTTCGCTCATGATGCACTTTGGCCCAGTTTTGATAAACAACAATACGTTCACCTAAACGCTCGAGTGCTTGTACCGGAGTCTGCATCGCGATCCTTACCAGACTGTTCCCCAGTAACTGCGATGGAATATCCTCCTTCCGGACATCGTGCGAATACGCCAAATGCAATTCATCTGCCTTCGCTAATAACTTGCCTAGTTGATATATTGCAGTCATCAAATACCTCCTTTTTCCTTTTTCAAAACGGCCTAATAAAATTTCAAAAAACGATATGCTCACCAAAGCATCCAGACGAGCAGTTGTTGAGTATGGTTTAAGTACTTTTTCAGCTTGATTCTTTTTGTTTCTTTGCCAAAGTCGGGATGAAATAATTTGATCACTGCGCAAATTAATCAGCAATTCGGAAACATTTATTAAAAGCCGTTGTAACAATTCATTTTCCAAGGCCATTTGACCAAATGGTGGCTTGAGAAGAATATCAAATACCTTTTTTGCCGCAATCCCTTGTGTTGCTTCAACCCTGCCGCATTGCAAATACAGTTTCCGAAAAACATCCATGACACTTGCTGGAGAGGGGATATAGGGCGATAACGAAACAATTTTACGATCTCCAGGGAATTTGACAGGAACTTTAAAATGAATATGCTTTCCGGCCAGTTGTGCCCAGCTTGAAATGCCCGTTGAGACTGACTCCAGTTGATATGTAAGATTGGCAACAATTTCTCGCCGAGACTTATCGACTTGGGTAAGGATAAGAATCCGCTGAACGTCATCAAAGGAAAAACTGGAATCTGGCTTTGCAAATAAATTGATAACTTTTCTTAGATGCGCTTCATATTGGGTGATTGCATCTGAAAATGATGGGGAAGAGCAAAGTTGAGCCATGGCATCCCGTATGGCCTTGTTTTGTTTAACTGCTCTTTCCCCACTCAACCAGGCAACAAGCAGGTCGCTCTTTTTGGGTTTTGTGCTGGGAATAGTTCGCCAGGTTCTCCCTTCTTGTTCCGGTGCACAGATCGTCTGTAATGCATTGGCTATTTTTCGTATCTCCGCCTCGGAAACAGGAAAAATTTCAGCACCGCTTCTGCCATATCTAAATTGCGCTGGGATTTCTTTAAACATTGAAAATATGCGTGTTTGCCCAACCCCTTTAAGGGTAATTTCTGGGAATGTTTCTGTTATCAATGGTTCTTGTTTCCCTGTCAACGCACAAATGCCAGTAAGGCGTGAAGTAGATTCTGATAGTAAGGCATCATTAATCTTCTGATAGGAATCCGAAAATGCGTTATCTTTTGCCCCTTCCAAGCAGAGCCCGAATTGAATACCCGGTTTTTCGAATTTTCTTTTTCTGCTGTTCCATTTTCCAAACAGGGCGCGTGCAACTGCCTCTGCATCTTCCAATCGACCTCGTAAATAATTTTCACAAAGAGTGGTTACCAACTGTGTAGCGAATTGTTCCCCACGTTCCTGCAATTTGTCTTTTGGTGGAGATTTTCCAAACCAGTCATATAGACTCTTTGACAGTCGAAAAAACGTCGATTGATCTCTATTATCTGCAAAACGTTCAAATAATGAATTTGGATAAGAATAGCAGAAGTCAGTAAAGCGTTTGATGCATTTTGATTCAGAATTTAAATTGATTTCATATAGACCAAAGCTGTATGTAAGGAAATCAATTAACTTATTGTCTCGCAAAACTATTGAAAGTGCAGTTGCTAAAGATTCGGCATCGGAATCAATTATCCTGTACAACGGTTCATTAAGATTCATAATCGGAAAGCTATTAAATTTTGTTTCCGCCACCTTCCATCGTTTTGTCATATCGTCAGGTCGGACAAACTCAACGCCAACTACACCGATTTGAGGGTCAAACGAAAATATAAAGCCTGGATTTTTAGTTGCATTTTTTATTGCATCGGATCGAACGACAACAGGAATGTTATTTTCAACAAGTCCTTTTGCAATACAAGAAAATTCATTGATCATATTCCAGCCTCCCGTTTTTGATTTCAACGTTTTGGCGAAAATCGGGTGAGTATTCTCCATTGGTTGGCGAGTCAAACACCGAATAGAGCATTGACGGGATAATTTCATTATGGCCTGCTTGCACATACAGTTCATCTGTGTCAGGGCGTAAAGGGCCAAAATAAGAAAGGCTGAATTCTTTCCATCCCAAACACAACGGGTAAAAATATTGTTGTTTGAGCAAACGCCGCTCAAATATCATTTGCAGCGCATGTTCCGAGTTTGTCGTTTTTCCCGGAGCGTCAGACAACTTCTCAACAACCCCATACAAACGGAAGCAAACATCCTCTAAAACAGTTGCCTGTAGCTGATACGAATTTCCTCCTTTCACATCTGACTGTTTCCGAAGTGGCCCACCGTAATTATTGACATACTTACGGTATTTAATGGGTTTGCAGATTTCCACAGACAAAGGTTTTATAAAAGCACTTCGCGTTCTGGCAATAGCCTCGAACATGCCTTTAGCTGCTGACCAAGTCGGAACCGGATAACTGCAAGGCGTATCTCCTGAATCCGGCCTCGTAAAAAGCGCGAGCGGACCTTCGACCTCCATTTGGACCTTGTACCGTTTTACGTTCATAAATTGCTCCCTGTATATGCTATTCAAAAAAGAAACTATATTCATAGACCTTCATCATAAGATGCTCTTCCGCTAATACTTT
>DFBI01000021.1 GCA_002367335.1 Syntrophaceae bacterium UBA3084
GGTAAAATAAAATGAGAAGGATATTTTTTTGAATGATGGATCATATTCTTAGCTACGACCCATTCAGTTTCATCATAATTATTGCCTCCGGTGTTCAGATTGCGTTCGAACAGTGGAAAATCGCTGCTTGACACTTGCACACGGATCTTATGTCCCTTTTTAAAGTAATTGCTGGTAGCATCCAGATCTATCTGAATCTTATACACTCCTCCCTTTTTCATCCAGACTTTCTTGGTGAATCCTTCTCTATATCTTACGCGTAAAATCCCCTGTTGTATATTGTAAGCTGTACCATCGGGATACACATCCACAAGTTTAGCAGTGAAATCGGTATCTTTCGCTGATGAAGAGACATAAAAAACAGCTGTTATCGGACCTGTTAATTCAATACCTTCCTCTAATGCCGGTGTCGTATAAACCAAGACATCATTACGAATTTCAACTTTAGCTTGATCAACAGCCCCAGCCTTGGTGCCATATGAGGTGCCACGCTGACCTCCTACCGAAGGGACCGGATTTCCCGGATCATAGACAAATTTATCGGAGGGCTCATTCTTCGGTTTTTCTGTCGACAGCCACCCATTTCCATAACGGCTGTTCGCACCTCCATCACTGTGGAGATAATATTTTGTATATTGAGTTTCCGGCAAGGGCCAAACGTCTGCCGAACGCCATTCATTACTCCCCATCGTATAATACTGCACCTTCGGCATATTCGTAATTCCGTTTTCTATTCCCTTTAACCAGTAATCAAACCACTTTAGATAAATCCCATTCCAATCTTTTCTTGCATCTCCAACATCACGATCACCGACCATTGTGTGTTTCGTGGTACGACTATAGCCGCAATGCGTTGTAGGTACAATAATCACAAACTGATTATTAGCGGAAGTCTCTGAAACAGAATTTTTCCTAAAATAATTGAATTCAAAAATAGTCTCTTCAACACTCGGGTCATACCAGCAACTCATATGCAGCGCCGGGACATCAATTTTTTCCGTACCGTCATAATATCCCATCACATCGTGCCACCATGGATCACCAAAATCCGTTGTGATCAATTTGCGAAAATCATTTGGAGGCGCTCCTACCCTATCCATGATGTCAATAATTGGAAGAGTCCAATTGATTTTTTCCCAGTCAACTTTAGGAGCTTTACTCACATCCGGCTCATAGAATTTACGTATCTTGCGAACCTCGGAATCCGATAGGCCGGGCGGCGGTTTTAGAGAGTATTTGCTGCCAGACTCAAAATACCATGGTAGGGTCGCAGCAAAATCGATAACACCGCCTTTGAAACCGGTCCAATACCTGTAGCGGCCATTTGCTGCGCCAATCATTGGACCATTCTGCGGTATCATGCAAGTAAGATGTGGAGCCCTTAACGGGGCCTGGGCGGCTTGATCTTCACCTGGATAAGAACAACCAATAGTGCCGACTTTGCCATTACTCCAGTGCTGTTTAGCAATCCATTCCACCGCGTCGTAGCCATCCTCGGCCTCATTTCCTGCGGGAGGGGAATAAATACCTTCGGACTCATGTTTTCCCCGGCTATCCTGTACCGCGACAACAAAACCGTGAGAAGCAAACATATAGGCTTGCCCTTTCTCCTCGCGCTCTCTGAAGCTGTTCTTGTTGTAGGGAGTGCGTATGAGAACAGTCGGTAGCTTATCATCTGAAATTTCAGGAAAATATAGATCTGTCGATAGTCTTACTCCATCTCTCATGGGAACCATACGACTTTCTTCCAACCGCACCTTATATCTAGCTTCAGGCACATCTTTTTGGTTTACTTTAATTGCAGAATTTTGCGGCACAATAAAGAAAGAAAAAAAGATCAAAAATACCATCCAAAGCTTGATCCGTTTAAACATTTTTATTCCTCCTTGTTTTTTTGCGAATCTTTATTTAATTATATGAATCTCCAGGGGCGGTGGGTAAAAATACTTAACTCCACTTTTGGTAGCCATCGCACCATCATGAAATTGTAAAGATAAATATTTTCCTTCCCCCCATTCAGGCATAGGCACATAGACCCAGTATTCAAAATAGAAGTGGTGATTAAGGGGAAGAATCATATCCCGTTGCCAATCCGGACCTAAAGGACCGATTCTGGGAGCATAAATTCCTGCGCCTGCAGCATGCATGTCGAGAGGAACCTGGGTCTTTTCAGGATCCAGATCTTTGTTATATATTTGTCTATTTACATACATAAACCCATCTTCTTCAATTTTTCGTTTTAGGATCTCAAACGTTTCTCCAGCAGTACGCCCTGCCTTGACGTTATCTTCTATAATCTTGCGGACTTTCAGGGCATCTGCCCAGGCTTTTTTGATCTTTGGAGGCAGTTCTGTCTCTCCTTCGCGAAGCACATAGCCGTATTCAAACGCGACCTCATATAAGTTCCCAAACTTCCATTCAGGATCCAGATAACAGCCGCTTTGGCAACCACCTTGTAGACAAATCAAGTCGCCTCTCTGGAGCACATAGTCATCTCTCCCTCTATTTCCGTTCTTATCCACAACATTACGACTCCCTTCAAGATCGCTGAATTTGGTTACACCCGGCACGATTTGACCAAACTGTCTCTCGAAAGATTCTGCAATAATCTTACGCATTTTCTTAAATAAGACAAACTCACTCTTTACAGGTGTTGATAAGTAATTTGTTATAAGATGTTCAGCAGAGACTATTCTTTTTGCATATTTATCACCAATAGCTTTGACTAATAGTTTGTAGTCAGTATACGAAATGCCATCAGATCTTAACCTGGGAAACTCATAAAATATGGGAGATCCCAGCTCTTCCAAGTAATTTATAGCAATACGCTTGGGATCGCGTTCGGCAACAAATTCTCCGACTCCCTTAAATCTGTAGTCTAATTCCGTATTCGGACCTCCCGGCCATTCGGTCCCTCCCGCTTTATATAATTCCGTTAAGGGAATCCGGCATTCTGGATAGCCTGTTAAAGGAATCTTGATTTCCGGTTTAGCAATTATGTCATAGGCACCGCATTCTCGAACCAAATCCGAACTGTGACCGAAAACTGCCCGTTCTATCCTGTCCCCACCGCGATCAGTAAATATAAAAACCCCGGAATTACTTCCCAAGTTAGATGAAAAGGGGTCAGTATTTCCTTCTCTCATTACTTGAATCCACATGTCGATATTGTTTTCTCGCATGACTTGAGGCAGGATAAGATCAAACTTGTCCCGACGAATTTGATTCATCAATTCCTTCAGATTGTCCTTTTTCTGAGTCTGTGCATCTAATTCCTGGACAAGTATAAATGTAACAAATAATACCAGTAAAACTTTTATTTTACTCAAATTTTTCCTCCTTTTACTCTCCACCTAGGACGAGTAATATCTTGTAGTAGATCCCCTCTCTAATAACAATTTTGGCCGGAATCGCCAGCATCCATGTTTCTTACTTGATCACTCCTTCGGTGCTGTAAACTGTTCCTTTGGAAATTGTAAAACTCACCCCATCTACTATGCCTTTACGCTCTACAAAAATAGCCAATTCGAGTTCCCAAATCCCTGGCGAATAATCAAATGGTCCGAAAGATGTTGTGGTCGCTGGAAAACTATCATCCCTTTCTTTGCCTTCACTGGCAAAGAAAACGCTAATATTTTGTGCGATAGGATCTGAATCCCAGGTAAAGGTAACCGGACTGGTCATTGGTTGACTAACGTCCGGATTAGTAAAGCCATTGTTTTTCGGAAATGGCAAAGGATCATCAGAGCCGGGCTCACCATACCACAGGTCAACTTGATCACTTCCGTTTTCATACTGCGCTGTAATCGTATACGTTCCATCTCCAAAA
>DFBI01000234.1 GCA_002367335.1 Syntrophaceae bacterium UBA3084
GCCAGTATCAGTACACTTTCCCGGTCAATAAAGGGGTGTTTACATTTGAGTCCCTCTACAACCTTTCCATTGAAATCACCCAGAACTTCATATTTTTCATCCCTGTAACCGAAGGCATCCATACAATAATCAAGCAATTCTTCCGCAATGATTAGAACTTCACCTTTAACCTTTACGGCAATATAACCAAAATCTTCATGCAGGGCGATGGCAAGATTGGCAGGAATGGTCCAGGGGGTCGTTGTCCATATAACCACACTGACTTTTTCCCCGGCAAGTGCGGGAAGAACGGAAGATATATCGGATATCATGGGGAATTTAACATATATGGAAGGTGTGGTATGATCAGCATATTCTACCTCAGCCTCGGCCAGGGCGGTTTTACATGAGGCACACCAGTAAACCGGTTTTTTCCCCTTGTATACATCACCGCTCAACAAAAGCTTCCCGAGTTCTTTAACTGTCGTCGCCTCATAATCATAATCCATAGTGATGTAAGGATTACCCCACTCACCAAACACCCCCAACCGTTTAAACTGCTTTCTCTGAATATCAAGATATTCTTTAGCGTATTTACGGCAGAGTCTTCTTTTCTCTACCTGTGACAAACTGTACTGTTTTTCGCCCAGTTCTTTATCAACCTGATGTTCAATGGGAAGTCCATGACAATCCCACCCCGGAACATAAATAGTGTCAAAACCCATCATATTTTTTGATTTGATTACTATATCCTTGATAATTTTATTCAAAGCCGTGCCGAGATGTATATCTCCGTTAGCATAGGGAGGGCCGTCGTGGAGTATGTACGTCTTACGTCCCTTTGATACTTTTCTTATCCTGTCATAGATGTGCATCTCTTCCCATTTTTTAAGCATCTCCGGCTCTTTTTTGGAAAGATTCGCTTTCATGGAAAAACTGGTTTTCGGTAGATTCAAGGTATCTTTATAATTCACGTACATCCCCCAAAATTATGTTATCAAAATAGATTAGCATAATTTATGGAATATTAGCAATTATTTTTGTTTAAAAAAAAGCCCCCTGTCTTCCGGCAAGGGGCTTTTGATTACCAACATTTCAAGCGATCAAATGACTTACATCATTCCGCCCATTCCTCCCATTCCTCCTGGAGGCATTGCAGGCATCGGTGTTTCTTCACTAGGTTTTTCAGCAATCATACACTGAGTTGTCAGCATCAGCGCAGCGACACTGGCTGCATTTTGCAAAGCGAACCTTGTCACCTTTGTAGGGTCAATAACCCCCGCCGCTATCATATTTTCATACTTGTCCGTCAAAGCGTTGAAGCCATAATCGCCTTTCTGGTTTTTAACCTTTTCCACAACGATAGAACCCTCAAATCCTGCATTATTAGCAATCATTCTCACCGGTTCCTCTATCGCCTTTTTGACGATATTCAGGCCGACCAGCTGGTCACCCTTCAATTTGAGTTTATTGAGAGAAGGAATGGTTCTTATGAACGCCACTCCACCACCGGCAACTATACCTTCTTCAACGGCTGCGCGGGTAGCATTCAGGGCATCTTCAACTCTTGCTTTCTTTTCCTTCATTTCGGTCTCCGTAGCGGCACCGACCTTAATGAGGGCAACACCACCTACAAGCTTTGCCAGTCTTTCCTGAATTTTCTCCTTATCGTAGTCGGAAGTAGTCTCTTCCATTTGAACTCTCATCTGTTTAACTCGTCCTTCGAGAGCCTTTCTGTCGCCGGCGCCATCGATAATCGTGGTATTGTCCTTGTCGATTATGATTCTCTTGGCACGGCCCAGATCCTCCACCTTTGCATTCTCAAGTTTGGAACCGATTTCTTCTGAAATCAGTTTTCCACCGGTAAGAATGGCGATATCTTCAAGCATTGCTTTCCTTCTCTCGCCAAATCCAGGGGCTTTAACGGCTGCCACCTGCAATGTACCGCGGATTTTATTTACAACCAATGTAGCAAGCGCTTCTCCTTCAACATCCTCACAAATAATCAGGAGGGGTTTGCCCATCTTGGCAATCTGCTCAAGAACGCCGAGGAGATCTTTCATAACGGCAATCTTCTTGTCAAAGAGGAGGATATAAGCGTCTTCGATGTTTACTTCCATTTTATCGGCATTGGTCACAAAGTAGGGTGAAAGGTATCCTCTGTCAAACTGCATGCCTTCCACTACTTCCAGCTCTGTTGCCAATCCTTTTGCTTCTTCAACGGTGATTACACCTTCTTTGCCAACCTTGCCCATAGCCTCGGCGATGATATTGCCAATGGTATCATCATTGTTTGCAGAAATCGTTCCGACCTGAGCGATCTCTTTCTGATCTTTCGTGGGTTTGCTCATTTCTTTCAATTCATCAACTACTACTTCGACGGCGCTATCAATGCCCCTTTTTACATCCATGGGATTACTCCCTGCGGCAACCGCCTTGACACCCTCTCTGTAGATGGCCTGGGCAAGAATAGTTGCAGTTGTGGTTCCGTCACCTGCCACATCGCTCGTCCTGCTGGCAACTTCCTTTACCATCTGGGCACCCATATTTTCAAATTTGTCTTCCAGCTCAATCTCTTTGGCCACGGTGACACCATCCTTTGTCACCGTTGGGGAACCAAAAGATTTGTCCAGTATAACGTTCCTTCCCTTCGGCCCAAGAGTAACCTTGACCGCATCGGCAAGCGTATTCACACCCATAAGGATAGATTTTCTCGCCTCTTCATCATATCGCAATTCTTTTGCTGACATTAAAAATTCCTCCTTCTGATAATCAAATTGTTATTTGTCTATGACTCCCAAAACATCCTCTTCTCTCATAATCAGGTATTCAATATCATCAATTTTGATATCAGAACCCGCGTACTTGCTGAAGAGAATCCTGTCGCCGGTCTTCACATCAAGGGCAATCACTTTGCCGTCTTCTGTTTTCTTTCCCTTACCCACAGCAACGACTTTACCTTCAAAGGGTTTTTCCTTCGCGCTATCAGGGATAATAATTCCTCCCTTTGTCTTTGTTTCTTCCTCAACACGCTTCACAAGAATTCTGTCATGTAACGGTCTAATTTTCATTCTATAACCTCTCCTTTCATATCAAATTGTTTTCTAAATTCACATTTCTTACAACTCGCCACAACCAGAATTAAAATAAACATCAATTCTATGCTGTCAAGTTCAACATAAAAAATATTGGTAATTTTCTTAATGTAAGCAATCAGCGTTCATTTGCCCTTTCCAATATGTTCCTTGCAATATTACAAATGTTCATTGAACCTTTCTATATCCCCAACCCGAACAAGCCGGAACCAAGA
>DFBI01000084.1 GCA_002367335.1 Syntrophaceae bacterium UBA3084
GCTTGCGGCGGGGTAGTTTATTAATCAACTAAATGTGTTTTGGGAAAATATTCAAAACTCAACTGAGAAACCATTTAACATGGTTATCAAAAAACAGAGCGATGCAAAGCATTTGTATTTCTATTGGATGGTTTCTGATGAGCATAAGATTGAAAACTTCAACAACAAATATAATGACACTTACAATTTGAAGTATCGAGGCATGTTAAGTGTTCTCAAACAATTTTCAAATCAAAATGACCTTAACAGATAATAAGCAGGTGAACGCAGACTGGCAATTCCGCTGCTCAGCTCGGCAATAGAGCTCAGAAAATAAGAGAGGAAAAAGTTATGTCCGACGAATGGAAGGGGCCAATTCAGTTTGAGCTAGATCTTTTCGAAAAGCATGTAAAAACTATCCGGTATCGGTGCAGTTACGAGAACCAGTACTTTGACTACTACGTTCCGAAATCGGTCTTAGGGTCGCAGGCAAACGATAAGTGCCCAGGCAAAATCAAGGTGACGATAATGAAGACCGACCTTCAAAAGAAGGAAATAGGTTTTCTGGGAAAAATCATTTCTCCTCGAACTGAAAATGATTTCTGGGAATATGACTTTTTAAAAGAAAAGGTAAACTCAGTTAGATATGAAGTGAAATATGAAGGGCAAAGATATAGCTTGTACGCTCCAAAAGCAATGTTTAAGAACCTTGCTTATCCTGATCGGCTGCTAGTTTATGTAGGTGCCACTGATTAACACTCTAATCAGGGTAACACTTTAGCTCTTTGAAAAAAAGATCAAGAAACCGCTGGCGACACGTTCGATAATCTGGTATGTAGTTTTTCAATATCAGGAGAGCTACATGGAATCAATACTTTTTCGATATCGGTCACGGCAGCTTGATGCAAACGACATTGCCTTTGTCAAAGAAACGATAGCCAGGCATTACAATATGGGGAGAAGCCATATCTCCCGGATACTATGCGAGGCATGGGCATGGAAACAACCCAATGGCAAGCTCAAAGAATGCGCCACGAGGGATATTCTGCTTCGACTGGAAGAACGAGGTCTTGTCAAACTTCCTCCCCGCATAAAACCCCAGAAGAACAATCGGACAAAGACATTTGATCAGATACCATTGTTCTTTGTCAATCAAGAACTTTCCGGATTGATCAAGGATTATAAAGAACCGAAGGTACGATTGGTAAGAGATTCTCAAGGGTGTTATCTGTGGGATTATCTTCTCTACCATTATCATTACCTTGGCCTGCCCCGGCTGGTTGGTGAACATATAAGGCATGAGGTTCTTATCGGTGATCAAGTCGTGGCATGCCTGGGATGGGCATCTGCCGCCTGGAAGATAAAGGACCGTGATCTGTTCGTCGGCTGGAATGAACACACCAAACGCAAGAACCTCCACCTGGTTGCCAACAATGTCCGTTTCCTGATACCGCCCTGGATTCGGATAAAGCATCTTGCCTCCAAGGCATTATCCTTGAGTCTGCGGCAGCTGGGCAGTGATTGGCAGGAAACATATGGTCATCCGGTATACCTTGCCGAGACCTTTGTCGATAATGCCCGTTTTGAGGGCACATGCTATAAGGCAGCCAACTGGAAGTATGTGGGTCATACCAAGGGCAGTGCCAAAAAAGGCAACTCCTATCACTACCACGGTCAGTCCAAGGCTATATATCTTTACCCCTTGCATCGCCATTTCAGGAGGTTTCTCAAAGATGACCAGGGATGAAGCCACAGCCATTCTGGATATGAATCGGGATAAGGCCATTGAGATCATAGTAGGATTAGCAGAGAAAGCCGAAAAGTATGACCGGATGTGCGGTGATGTCAGTCCCACAACCCCCTCTGGAATGACTCCTGTATATTTAAAGCCGAGTCATGATAAGCGCAAAAAGCAGCCAGGAAGAAAACCCGGGCATCCTGGTGTTTCCCGAATAAGTCCTGACAAGGTGAGTGATTACAAAGAGCATACCTTAGATTATTGTCCAGACTGTCACGCGCCTTTGAATAAATCGGTGAAGAGCTATCGGCGTTATATAGAGGATATCCCGCAAATTGAACCGGTGGTCACAGAACACACGGTTTGTGGTTACTGGTGTCCTCAATGCAGGAAGATTATCTTCCCCAAAATCTCGGATGCACTTCCGAATTCCATGATAGGATTGAGGCTTGTTGTTTTTACGGCCTGGCTTCATTATCTGGTCGGGGTCAGTGTCAGTAATCTGGTGAAGATGTTATCTGTCGTTTCCACCATTAAGATAAGCGCCGGGGGGTTAACACAGGCATGGAAAAACCTGGCATTCACCCTGGAGTCGTTGTATAGCGAAATTGGTTGCAAGGCTGCCAATAGCGCCGTTCTTAACGCGGATGAAACAGGGTGGCGATTTAACGGAACAACCCACTGGTTATGGTGCTTTGCTACGAAAAAGCTCTGTTACTATGTCATAACCAAAAGCCGTGGCTCTCCTGTTGTGGAAGAGGTTTTAGGCACAATATTCAAGGGCATCTTGATCTGTGATTTCTGGGGCGCATATAACAAGATAAGCGCTCTGGCCAAGCAGAGGTGTTTCTATCATCTGTTTACGGAACTCGTTAAAGTGGATAAACACAACTCGTCGCCCGAATGGAGGGCCTTTCGTAAAAAACTGTCCAGGCTTTTAAAGGATGCCATTCGATTGTCGAATAAACAAAGTCAGTT
>DFBI01000184.1:0-372 GCA_002367335.1 Syntrophaceae bacterium UBA3084
ATGGGCATATTGAACATAGTAAACTGGATTTTCATTTGATTGTTTCTTCGCGAGTTCGAGGTCAAAATCAAGATGACTGTTTGATCGCCTCATAAGAAAGTTGTATCGCGATGCGTCTTTTCCCACTTCGGCAACTACATCTCCGAGTGTTACGAACTCACCCGCCCTTGTGGACATGGCTACAGGCTTTCCATCTCTTAAAAGGTTTACAAGTTGAACAAGAACAACTTCCAGGGCTCCTTTTTTCTTGCCAAGGGCTTGAATCCCCGCGTACATTCTGGGGACATATCCGTGATGATCCGCTCCCCACACATCTATAACTGTATCGAAATTTCTCGAATATTTGTTCTGATGATAGGCGATATCCGCCGC
>DFBI01000184.1:412-1537 GCA_002367335.1 Syntrophaceae bacterium UBA3084
AATCTTTAGTATTGAACCACAGGGTGTCACCATCTTTGTAGACAAAACCTTTTTTCTGGAGTTCCTGCAGCAGCTTCCGGACACCGTCATTCTTATAAAGTTTTTTTTCACTGAAGTAACGGTCAAAAACGACACCGAAGACGTTGAGATCTTTTTTTATACCTTCGAGGATGGAATCAGCGGCATAGTCTGTAAAAAATTCAAGAATGTCTTTTTCATTTCTCGTGCGATACCTGTCACCATATTTTTTAAGGATTTCACCTGCCAGATTTTTAATGTACTGTCCCTGGTAACAGTCAGTGGGGTAATCAATTTTTTCGCCTGACAATTCACGATANNTTCATCTGGTTGCCGGCATCATTAATGTAGTATTCCCTGAAAACAGAAAATCCTGAAGCCTCCAGAATACTGGCGATGACATCACCGATGACGGCGCCCCTTGCGTGTCCGATATGGAGGGGGCCTGTGGGGTTGGCGCTTACGAATTCTACCTGTACACGTTTGTCTTTGCCAAGGCCCGATTCTCCATAATGATCTTTCTTCTCATCCACCTCTTTTAGAAGTGTAACCCATGCGTTACCTTTCATGAAGAAGTTGATAAAACCGGGACCGGCGATTTCCCATTTCTCAAGTATATTGTCTTCGTCCTGAATGTTTTCCACAACCGCATCGGCTATTTTGCGGGGATTCGTTTTCATGCTTGAAGCAAGGATCATAGCCAGGTTCGTGGCATAGTCTCCATGTGAGTTTTCTTTCGTGGACTCGACTTCTATGGATGGAATATCTTTTTCTGTCAGGATTCCCTTTTCAAAACAGGTTCCCAGCGATTTTTCTAATAGTTTGATTAAACGGGCTTTCATTAATTTCCCTGGCACACAAAGTCAGAGGTTTTTTATATTTATCTGATTTTGAAGTCAAGAAATAAGGTGAAATAATTTTAAATTTTGAATTGAGGAACAAGGTTCAAGGTTCAAGGATCAAGGGGCAAGGGTATAAAAACAATTTTGAATTTTGAATTCTTAATTTTGAATTAAGGACGAAGGAACAAGAAACAAGGATCAAGGAACAAGGGGCAGGGGGCAAAATAATTTTGAATTAAATCAAGGACAAAGCCAAACGAGTGAA
>DFBI01000184.1:1554-8129 GCA_002367335.1 Syntrophaceae bacterium UBA3084
CATCTTGTAGGGGCCGATGCCCTCATCGGCCCGCCGTTCGACAGGCTCACGGTGAAGCCGTTCGACAGGTACATCCTGAGCCCGTCGAAGGATACATCCTGAGCCCGTCGATTACACTCAGGACAAGCCAAGTCGAAGGGTACATCCTGAGTCCTTCGATTATACTCAGGACAGGCCAGGTCGAAGGACTCACGGTGGAAATTGGCCCGTTCCGGGGAACGGGCCCTGCTAAAGATCTGATATTGTTTACTGCAAACGTTTATCAAACCAGAAGAGCATGTTGGTTCGATTCGAAAGAGTCGGTGGATCGAAACTTACCCTTTGTGTGCTTGAGGTTCCACCGCCACCGCCACCACTGACAGTAACATAGATGTCCGGGGACAATGCCGCTCCGGGTTTCAATGAAATAACAGGCGCCGTCGGGATTCCCGTCCCAATGTTCATGCTTCTGTCACCATCTGACAGCTTTCCTGCACCGGTGATATAATCTACTCCGTATAAGTTTGCATCGCCACCATACGAGCAGGGATCGCCAGACTGGTCCGGGGTAAACGTCGTAAAATATACAACCCCGCCAAAAACCAGAGGATCACCCAATACCTTTTCCCCTTGTCCGGCAAAGTTAATATACCATCCCGAGTTGGTTGAGGATGGATCGTATGTACCCGAAGTAATGTTTTCCAGATTAGAAAGTCCCCAGGTAGTTGAGCGATCGTTATCTTTTACAGCATAGAATTTTTCCTGCGCGTTTGCCGCTGTGGGATCCTCCTTGTCTCCCGTTCCCCAGTAAACCCACAGATTGCCCTGTGAATCTTTGGATACGACGGGAGCTGTATAGATTGGTCTTATCTCTCCCGATGATGACGCTAAGAGCAATGACGCGCTCCAATCGGTGGTTGCACACGCAGGTAAGTCAGCTGCTCCACAGAATTTGAATCTCCACATATTGCCGCCTAAATCGCCGACATATGCCGTGTCAATAAAGCCGTCGTTATCCGTATCAACAATAGATGCAGTCGCGGGAATGCTGTATATCATGTCTGAGTTGTCTGCCAGTGTAACGCTCCATAAAGTGTCTCCGTTGCTAAGGTCAATAACGAAGAATCCCTTTCCCCGCTCATCGCATTTGTTTATATTAGAGCAGTCTTGAGCGTTGTATCCTCCTCCCATGAAGCCAACCCATTTTTCCTTACCGCTGATCTTTACTTTTCCCGGGAAAACCTTGACCCATGGATCGCCCAGATAAGGCGACTCTGAAGCTGAGGGGTTGATACGCCATTTATATGCGGGATTCATCGGATCGGTAACGTCGAAGCAGTAGTAACCACCGTAATAGGGATAAGTGGCGGAATAATTTTCACTGAAACCGGAATCACACGATGATGACGAGCTCCACAGTCTTGATAGTCCGCCTCTTCCCTCTGCGAATATCATCAGAGTTTTCCAGTCCGCAACTAATTTGCTTGTGCCATCGCCCTCCAGCGGGTCAAGCCACACATCGGCAACCATCACGGGGCCATCCGCGAAATACTGGTGGGTAAGTCCTGTTGGATGAGAAGAATGGGCGATATTTTTCAACTTGGACAGCATGTTCGGCGGGATAAAACTCCATTTCTCTTCCCCCGTGCCTGTCAGGAACGCGTGAATCTGGCCGTCATTTGCGCCAACAACAATCGTCCGCTTTCCGTTGGCAGATGTCCTTTCGTTGTTTGTCCTGAATGTGGCAAAGGCATTGCCGGAGTCTCTCGTATCATTATAAAAGAAAGAAGGTGTCGCGATTGTCACCGGGGCGGAACGGAATATGTCACCGAGCTTCCAGTTATCCGGATTGTAGGCAGCCTCACCGCGGATGTATCCGACAATTGCATTTCTTTGAGCTGTTTCAGTCGATTCCAGGCCAAGATCTTGCGGGGTAATGTTGGATGTTGTAAAAGATTTCAGAGAACCGGATGTATAGGTGTAAATCGTTCTGCTGGATGGGTCTTGCGATTTCAGAACTTCTCCGCCATCCCATATTTCGCTTCCCACGCTTCCGTCTACGTTTATAGCATATTTCTTTAGATGGCCAATCCAGAAGGGATCATTGTTGACCGGTTCAAATGATGCTTCATAAAGGTAATTTTCATCCGTTGTTCTCGATGTCTGGATAGATGACATGGAAAATGAATAAGTTGCCTCCCTGATAATATTGATTGCCTGTTTCAAAGCATCCGTAAGTTCATCCGAGGAAGATGCGAGAAAGGCATATCCGGTAAGACTGGCATTCCCTGGATCATTAGAACTCGCGAAACCGCCCAACAAAGTTGTGGATTCCTGACAGCTGGTAATAGCAGAGGGATCATAGGCGTTTGTGCTTGTGTCACCTGAATTGGCCTCTGCGGGGTTGTCCGTATTGCCGTAGTAGGCTGCCCAGTTCAGCGAATTTTTAAGGGCATAGGGCATATCCGCTCCGAAACCGATGACGAAAACCCTGTACCCGGCATCGGCGAGAGCCTTTACCTTGTCAACGAATTCTCTCCTCCTTTTGTACTGGTCGTCTTGACCTGAAGATCCGATTCCACTGCAGGAGTATGTGTCCTCACCATCGGTGATGAGTATCACGAATTTCTGGCGGCATTCCTTGGCATTGTCCTTGGATTTTTGATAGTCAAGATAGGCCTTTGCTTCATTGAGGGAAGAGACCAGGGCTGTGCCGCTGTTCGCGTAATCGCTGTTTACGCTTGACCATACGGTGCTGTAAACCGTGCCGATGGGTTCTATCAGCTCGTTGTTTCCGCTTGAATAATCTCCTCCCGTATCATTGCCGTCATGAAATCTCATGTAACCGATTCTCACATTAAGGATGTTTTCATCCTGATCATCAACAGTATTGTCGTTGTTATCATCCAGAATATCGAAAATCGCTCTCTTGGCAATGGCGACGCGGCTGCAGTCAGTGGTGTAGCCTGTATGTGAATTATTTATATAGAAGGGACCGGAACAGGATCCGTTACTGTATTTCGGAACAGTTTCATAGGCGTTTATCTCGCATTGCTTCTCATGGCTCAGACCTAACTCCGCATAGTATTTGCTGTCCGATCCGCATTGGTTCAGGCTTGAAGTCCACATATATTCACCGGCCGGCGCCCATTTCATACTTCCCGATAAATCGAGGACAAGCAAAGCATCAGGTGCCACCTCTGTAAAGAGTGCCGATTCATCCGCGTAAAGGCCGGGAGTATACATAAAGAAGCAGATAACAATTGCCAGTAAAATACAATATTTTTTGAAAATAAATTTTTTCTTCATAGCGCTTCTCCTGTTGTTTATAGGCTAAAGACTAAAGGCTAATGTTCCTTCGCTCTTAGCCGCTGAATTATCTTGAAATTGTGGTCGTTTCTATAGGTCCGTAGCCGAGTCCCACACTAACCTGTACCTGACTTTTATAGTTTGTGTTTTCTCCCTTTACGGTTACATCATATCTTGTTTGACCCCATACTTGACCCCCGCCGATGGAATAACCTGCGAGCGGCAGCATTCCCGGACCGCTGGTAGGCGGGACCGGCGGGTCGATTGAGTAAATAGAGGCCGGATCATTGGTGGAGTCAACCTGGCCTGTAACAGGAGAAGTGAAAAAGTTTGAAGGATCAAGAATCGTCGTTACGTAATGAACTCCCGATTCACAGGCGGAAAATGCCTTCTGCTCGCCGACAACCCTGGAACTGATCCGGACATCTCTGCCTGACATGGTCAGGGCAAGGACTCCTATCGCGAGAATGAGCGCTATGCCCAGAACCGCTAGGACAAGGACGAATCCCCGATCAGAGTTTAGCAGGTCCTTTCCTGACCATTCTCTTTTATGGCAATTATGTTTAATTGATTGCATGATTCCTCGGTATAATACTTGTTGAAGAAATCGTTCTTCTCCTTCTGTTTAAACTCCGGTCCATGGCTTCCGTATCAACGACGAGGGTGATCTTAATTCTCCGGATATCAGGGATGCTTGCGGGGAGATCTGTTCCCGGAACAAGCTCTGCCCCGGTCCCGTCATAGTATCTGAACAGTGAAACACTGGCCGTGTTGTTGACGACCCGAACTTCTCTTGGATTTCCTGATTGAGCTCCTAAAAAGGCATACGCCCCGCCGCAGTTGATACTGCGGGTGATGTACTTATTTCCCGTATCATAATTGTAGCGTATTATCTCATTTGAATCATCTTTAATGGCAGAACTTTGGCCTATGTCCATCTCCACGGTGATCGAATTTGCCGTCGCTTCCTGGATTCCCCTGTATGTTTGATTAATTGCAATATTACCACATGTACCGGTAGATGGTCCATCGACCCAGATATTGCTGGCAAATGTTGGATTGAACGATGCCATGCCAATTTCCAGGGCCATAATATCGAGGGCGGCCCTTGCGTTCTGCTGGGCAACGACCTTTCTTTCGACGGCGACAGATGTTCTCTGTCCCATTTCCGTCACAGCGTAAATGGCGCCCAGGATAACCAGGCCGGTGGCCATGGCAACGATAAGCTCTATAAGCGAAAAACCTCTACTATTCATTACCTGCAAGACTTTCTCTCCTGCTTTGATATTGTTTATATCCTACTGTGGCAAAGCCGCAAGGACCGAGCAACGAGCAATGAGGACTAAAGACCCGGAGAGGATTATCCCCATAATCCGTTTTATCCTTGCACCTTGTACCTTGATCATTGATACCAGCAGCTGCGCAAAAAACGCAGTTGTTGAGGATAAAAACTCTAATATCTGAAACCTTCCTGCCTTGTAACAATGATGCTCTCCGAAATAATTTTGTTATCCGGATCTGTAACATATATTCTCACGGTCCATGATCCACCATTGTTCGTAATGGTTTTTTGAACCGTGTATGTCGCATCGCCAAAACCCTGGGATGATGGGCCACTGGCATAACATGTGGTATTGCTGTTTACAGGGATTGGATTGTTCGGGTTCATTATGGTAATCTCAGCATCCTGCAGCTCTCTATGCAATATGCTGGCAGCCCTGCCCAGTAAATCGGCTCTTTTTGCGGTATGCCATGACAGGGGCTGCATGGACATGACTGCGAGAATGCCGAAAGCTGTTATCACAACGGCAATAAGCACCTCTATCATGCCGATACCCCTGTTATTGCATGGAAAATGTAACATACGTCCTTCCCGTCATGTTGACTTTTATGGTTGCCGTGGAGCCTCTGTTATTATTGAGCGTTATAGTTCCGAGATTTGCCGTTCCTCGTGTTTGAAATGTCATGGTGTAGCCAGCGGTGATATCAATGTTGCTGCCAAAGGAAGCAAGGGTTTTGGTCTGTGTAGTTACGTAACCCCCCCCGCTTTCTTTTTTTAACTCGTACGAATCATTAGACCCAGCAACTACGGTGAAGATGATCCTTTGTTTCAGGTTTTCAGATATTGCTTTTTCTTTTTGATTGAGAATATCCGACGTAATTTCCCTTGTAGCCGATTTCAGATTTGCATTTGCAGTGTACTTTAAAAAGGCAGGCACTGCGAAGGTCGCCAGAATAGCAATTATTCCTATTACAATTATAAGCTCGATTAATGAGAAACCCTTTTGGTATTTTATCATTTAAATTTGTGTCCTGTCCGATTTCAGTAACTTGTAAGGGTATTTTAGTGCCAATTATTCAATCCTCAAAGATTAATTTATCTATTTTATGTAAGAATAGTTAAAGCAACTAACGTGCCATATTCTGGCTTTTTTTAAGTAATTATTCAATTATAGAATTAACAACCTTTATTTACTTGTTTTTCCCAAAACAGATTTTAATTTGCAACTCCATATTAAAACTGTTGGGGAACAAACCCTGCATTTTTTGGAGCCTTAATACCTTACGAATAGAAGTCCTGTCATATACTTACCAAAAAATATGTAGGCAACGGCAGCCATCGATAGAAAGGGGCCAAACGGAACCGCATATTTCATATCTTTTCCTTTAAAGATCATGATGGAGATGCCCACAACAGCGCCGATGAGAGAACCGGCAAGAAGAATAAACCATAGAGATTGCCAGCCAAAAAATCCTCCCAACATGGCTAATAGTTTGATATCACCCCCGCCCATTCCCTCGGTTTTTCTTAAAAGCTCATATCCGGCAGCTATGAGGTAAAGACATCCGCCCCCAATTAAAATGCCCAGCAGAGAATCAAGAGGCCGGATGTTCATGACAAATATGGCCGACAGAAAAAAAATGGGAATTCCGGGAAGTGTAATAACGTCAGGAATAATCTGATGGTCAATGTCGATGAATGTTATAATGATAAGTGTACAGGTAAATATAAACGTAACAAGATATTGCAGCGATAGACCATATCTGAGAAAAAGAAGCAGCGACATTACTGCCGTCAGCGATTCAACAACCGGATATATGGGTGATATCTTTGTTTTACAGTTTCGGCACCTCCCTCTTAAAACCAGGTAACTTATAATCGGTATATTGTCGTAAGGCTTTATGGGGTGGTTACAGTTAACACAGTGAGAACCCGGAAACACAATGGATTTACCATCTGGGATCCGAAAGATGCAAACATTAAGAAAACTCCCCACTATGGCTCC
>DFBI01000184.1:8144-39389 GCA_002367335.1 Syntrophaceae bacterium UBA3084
CCTTAAATTTGATACATTCGTAAAAAGTCCAAGAACTCCCTCTCGCTTGATGGGAGAGGGTAGGGCTGAGGACACCGCTATTTCAAGTAGTTATGTCCCCCTCCCCTTTATCCCCTCCCACCAGGGGAGGGGAATCTGACTTTTTACAAACACATTAATCTTTATTACTTTATTAAACGGAAAAAAGGGTTTGAAGGTCATATACTATGTGTTTAGGTTACAACGCAATGAAAGAGTTCATACTTTTATAGTGAAACAGGTCACATAGTTTTATAAACGGGCACGTCTCTTAAGACGTGTCAAATTGAGTATCTGAATCATGTTTTCCCTGGTGCTGATTAAGTTTCTTTCGCGTAAGACCTTCATTTCCTTATTGATGCTTTCTCTGGTAACACCAACCATGCTTGCAAGATCCTTCTGGGTCAGGCGCAAATCAATTCGTATAATGTCTTCCCCTTCTTTTTGGCGCCCATAGTTTGCTGCCAGCTCAACAAGTCTTCTGGCAAGCCTGGTAGAGATGTTAAAAAAGCACACATCTTCCAGAAGATCATCTGTCTTGCGCAGGCGCATGGACAGGAAGGAAAAGATAGATTGTATTGCATTTTCATTATTCAACAGGAATGAGAGGAAATCTCTTCGATTCAGGGCAAATACCTCGGATGCTTCAAGCGCCACAGCATCAGCCGAACGTGACATTCCATCGAGAAGGGCCATTTCGCCGAAGAAATCCCCTTCGGAAAGAATTGCCGGTGAAACCTCTTCACCACTTTCAGAGGGGAGTACGATTCTGATGCTTCCCGATCTTACGATATAAAGGGAGTTCCCCTCGTCTCCCTTACGGAAAAGAGTCTCCCCTTTCTTCAGGGGGCGGTATCTTAATGAGGCGGCAAGGCGCTCAATGTCTTCATCACTGAGGGATTGAAACAAGTGGACTCTTTTTAGAAATAATTTTTCAGGTTTCATAATGCAAACATTTCAATCGGATATTTTCTTGCGGGGCAAAAGGATTTATTTTTCAGCATTTTGTTGAAAAACAAATCATTATAAATTATTATATCGGCAAATATAGCTGATACTAAAAAAGAAGTCAAAAAATATGTGGATCATTTCCAGTCCCTTAAGGCAAAATAAGTGTGTTATCTATAATTAGAAAGCTTTGCACAGTAGCCATATTGTCATTGCGAGCGAAGCGAAGCAATCTATAACTCCTTGTAATCATAATAGATTGCCGCGTCGCCTTGCTCCTCGCAATGACCAAAAGCGTAGTTATGCAAACGCTTCAATTAATCAGGTATGATCCCAGAGGGTTCCAGGGGTCGAGTGAAATGCTAAAAATTATAAATCCTTGAACCCTCTTCTCCAACTAAATTGGAGAAGACCCAAATATGTTAATTAAAGGTGTCTTATGAAACAATTTATTGTTAAAACGAATTCGCGGTTCGAGATGAAAGATATAACGAATCAGGTAAAGTCTGTGGTGTGTGAAAGTAATGTGAAAAACGGGGTGTGTTATGTGTTTGTACCTCATACGACTGCGGCAGTTACGATCAATGAAAATGCTGATCCTGATGTGCCGAGGGATATTATCATGGAACTGGATAAAGTGATTCCGCTTCATGATAATTACAGTCATATGGAAGGAAACTCTGCCGCTCATATCAAATCGTCTCTCATTGGCACATCAGAGATGGTCTTTATTGAAAATGGGGATATTGTCCTCGGTACATGGCAGTCTCTTTTTTTCTGCGAATTCGATGGTCCGAGGACAAGAAAGGTATATGTTAAACTTGTGCCAACGGAGTAAAAACTTTTGGATCATCTCCAAAAGAGTTGGTAGGAGGATAAGTGGCCAAGTTAAATACTTAAGAATTATAAAGAGTTAGAAGTTTTGCAAAGGTCCTGTCAGTCAGGTCTAAAAATTTACAAAGTAACAAAAGGATTTCCTTAAAATATTAATCTTTTACTGATTTCTGACCTCTGATAACTAATAACTTTGCGGCTTTGCCGCATCTGGTGAAACATGAGTAAAATTCTACATTGCTGTAAATTGCCGCTGGATATTCTTGCAGATGCTATCCGATCGTTTTTTGATGATGACTGTTTCAATCTATCAGCCGCCGTATCCTTTTATACCATGATATCGGTTATTCCGATCATTTACCTCATTTTTTACATAAGCGGTTTGGTGTTAGGGTCTTCGGAAAGCGCGTACGTCGCTGTTATTGAGTTTATAAAAGACCTGCATCCTTATGTGGAGGAGAAGTTAATTTTTGAGGTTAAACAGTTGTCAGATGTCAGTGGTTTCGCTGGCTGGTTAGCTTTCCTTTTTCTCCTGTGGATTTCTACCATGTTTGTAACTTCTCTGGAAACGGCTTTTACGAAGATATTTAATGTAAAAAATAAGAGACATCCATTCAGATCATTCTTTGTAGGTGTTTCCGTGATACCTGTAGGGCTTACGGCAATCCTTTTTTCCATAGTGGTAAATACAGGGGCACAGTTCCTGGAAAAATGGAAGATAGGTTATTTTTTAATCAACAGCGCTCTCATACGATACGTTATACCTCTTTCAGTTACTGTATTGTTTTTTACCATTATATATAAAGTTATTCCCAATAAAAAAGTTTATTTTTACCATGCTCTGACAGGTGGCATAATATGCACGCTTTTCCTGGAAGTTGCGAAACAGTTATTTAACTTTTATCTTTCTCTCGGAGGAAACCCCGCGAGTTTTGTTTATGGTTCACTGCACGCTCTGGTATATGTGGTCATCTGGGTATTTTACCTTGTTTCTATTACCCTCTTTACGGGGGAGATCGTATCTGTTTTAGAACGAAGAAGGGGATAAGTATAGAGAATTATGCTGCCGGCTTCCATTATTTTAGCATCTGTCTCTCCCCGGAGACAGGAGCTCCTTAAAGGGATAGGAATCAAATTTGATGTGATTCCGAGTGGTGCCAATGAAGACGCTCTGGATGGGGAAACCCCGAGGGGCCATGTATTGAGGCTCTCTAAGAAAAAAAGTTTTGCTGTATCACAAAATAACCCGGATGCGTGGGTGTTGGGTGCGGATACAGTCGTTATAATTGACGGGGAAGTCCTGGGCAAACCCGGGACACAGAAAGAAGCAAGGATAATGCTGAAAAAGCTGAGCGGCAGGGAACACAGGGTAATAACCGGTTTTACCATTGTGAATAAGAGTACGGATGTAATAATAAGTGATGCTGTTGAATCGTCAGTTCTATTTAAAGAAATACTTGAGGATGAGATGAATTGGTATGTGAAGACAGAAGAGCCATACGATAAAGCGGGAGGATATGCCGTGCAGGGAATGGCTGCATTTTTTGTCAGCGAAATTCACGGTTCATATACGAATGTAATTGGTCTTCCCCTTACGGAAGTTGTAATGGCGTTAAGGAGAGTTGGTGCGCTGGTCTTTTAGATTGAGACCTTTGCAAAACGCCCCTTTCGCCCAATTTCTGCGTCAGACTCAAAATTTAATCCTCGAAATACTCAATGTATTCCTGTGGTTAAATTTTTCGTCTTCCTTGAACTTGAACGAAATTAAACATTTTGCAAAGGTCTTAGATTCTTTATTCACAAGAACTGCGGCTTTGCCGTCTCAGAAGGAAAATTGATGTCGACAATAAGAGAAAACATAGAGAGAATAAGAGAAAACATTGCCGAGGCAGCCTTGAGGTCCGGTCGAGATCCATCTGATATAAGATTGATGGGTGTAACCAAAACGGTTGATGATAGCAAAATCATGGAAGCTATTGATTGTGGCATTGATATTATCGGTGAGAATTATGTCCAGGAGGGAAAACGAAAGATTGAAAAGATGGGAAAAACTCTTGAATGGCACATGATCGGGCATTTACAGACCAATAAGGCCAAATATGTTGTCAGTCTTTTTGACATGATTCATTCCGTCGATAGAATGAAACTGGCACGTGAACTGGATAAAAAATCCAGGGAAGCTGGTTGTATCACTAAGATACTTATTGAAGTTAATGTTAGCGGAGAAGAAACAAAAAACGGTGTCCCGAAGGATAAAGCCGTTGATCTTGTTAAGGAGATTGCAAGTCTCGAAAATCTGTCAATACAGGGTCTGATGACTATGCCGCCGTGGTTTGATGACCCTGAAGATGCGAGACCTTACTTTGTTGCCTTGAGAGAACTGAGAGACAAGATAGTTGATGAAAACATTGAAGGTGTTGAAATGGCCGAGCTTTCAATGGGAATGTCAGGTGATTTCACTGTGGCCGTGGAAGAGGGGGCAACCATTGTCAGAGTGGGAAGAGCTATTTTTGGAGAAAGGACATACTGAATCTATAAGTTTGCGGGGTGATACTTTTATAATCTGTTGATATGTGGCATGTTTGGGGAACGGGTCCTGCATCGTACGATTTTCTGAATTGCGGCAATCCCCTATGTGAAGGTTTTCACAATATATGTATGAAATTTCCCATTTATTCTTACCCTAATTCTGTGATATTAAATTCGACACATTCGTAAAAAGTCGAAAAGTACCATTTTTCGTCATTCCGGCGAAAGCCGGAATCCAGTCTATTCAGCTACTTACGAAGGCTCTAGACTCCGGTTTTCACCGGAGTGACGATTTTTTACGAGTTCATCAAATTTAGCAAGTATTCAAAAAGATATGAAATATTTTCCAAAAGAAACCGGTTTGTTACGATAAGATTTTAAGGTCGAGGCCTAAGTAAATCAAAATCGAAAAAGTAAAAGGGGGATGTTATGAAAAATATAAAATTGTTTACTGTTATTTTTTTGCTGAGTCTCTTTCTTGTCGCTGTCTCCTATCAAAATGCTATCGCTGGGTGCCTGGCCGCTAGGCTGACGGTTCCGGCAATTGTTTCACTTGAGACGGCAAGCGAGGCAGGCTCTATTCTGAAAAGTATCGGCGGAGTGATAAAAGTGAGGACAAACTATAAGGCCCATACTGCGGAGTTGTTTTTTAACGATGAAAAAACAAGTGTGAAGAAAATCAAAACAACCCTCAGGAAAGCAGGTTTCCCGGCAAAAAGAAAAATAAAGTATATAAAGATTTCTACTTTTCTAACATAAAATTTGTAGCCGTTCGACAGGCTCACGGTGAAGCCGTTCCACAGATACATCCTGAGCCAGTCGAAGGATACATCCTGATGTTTTTATATTTAACCCGTTCGGGGAAACCGAGCCCTGTGTCCTCAAAAGATACAACACATAATCCTATTTCCCCTTATAAATGAATCTTTCAAACAACCTGTGAAAGGGTGTCCAGTCTGATTCGTCGTCACTCGCACCATCTATGAATTCCTGAAAAGCGTTTACCTTGGCGTCCAGATCGTCGATCATATTAACAATCAATGCCTCCAGGGTTTTGGGCCGTTTTGGTGATCCGTATTCCAGGGCACCGTGATGGCTTAGCACAATGTGCTTGAGTTCCAGGGCTAATTGTTCAGGGAAATCTTCGATAGAGGCAATCTTTTCATCTATCAGTTCCAAACCGATGACGATATGCCCGATCAGTCGTCCAACATCAGTATAATCTATGATTTTTTTATATGAAAGTTCATGAATCTTCCCTATATCGTGAAGTATGCCACCGGTGATGAGCAGGTCTTTGTTTATATGTTTATAGTGATTTGCCGCAAGATCAAGAAGCCGGGTGACCGAAAGTGTGTGTTCCAGAAGACCGCCGATGTAGAAATGGTGAAGCCCCTTGGCTGCCGGGGCTCTTTTGAATGCATACAGGATTTCATCGTCACTGAAAATGGCGGTTAGTAATTCTTTTAAAGGGGGAGTCGTAATTTTTTCTACAAATAGCATCAACTCCCGGAACATTTCATCAATATCCGATTTGGACGCAGGGGAATAGTCAGCGGGGTTAGTGTCAGAATCCTCCATTTTTGCAATCTGCGAGATGGAAAGTTGTGTGACATTCCTGTAATTGACTGCCCGGGACCGTATGTCAATGACATCTCCCTTTTGAAATATTCTGTTTAGCTGTGCTGCATTTTCCCAGACCCTTCCTTCTATTTCGCCGGTTTTATCTCTAAGGCGAAGATTCAAATAGGGGGAACCTTTCTGAGAAACGGCCATATTTTTTTCTGTTACAAGAAATATATCGTTTATCTTGTTGCCGGTCTCTATATCTTTGACATAAATATTTTTCATAATCAAAACACCACCCTTTCTTTATTGGAATATATATTCATCTTTCCATCCCTCATATATCCTATGACTGTTATTCCCGCTTCAAGTGATAATGCTATAGCTCTCGATGTGGGAACCGCACGAGAAAGGATAATAGGTATGCCTGACTTCCAAATCTTTGATACAATTTCCGAAGAAACCCTTCCGGTTGTTGAAACAATCTTGTCGGAACAATCGATTTTATGAAAAAGGGAGTACCCCCCCAGCATATCAATAGTGTTATGCCTTCCAATGTCTTCTCTTGAAATTATTATACGGCCGGTTGTATCTGCAAGTGATGAGCAGTGAGTTCCGTGGGTTGCCATGTGAATCTTTGTTGAATAAAGATGATCTTCCATAAGTTTCAAGGCGCTCTCAGCTGAAATATGTATATCTGATGTTATAATCTCTCCGGTTGCTTCCGGGTTGCTTTCTCTCACACCGCTGGACAGGATATATTTTTCGTTAGACAGAGTGTCACGGCTTTTCAAAAAAACATGTACGCTGTAATCCTCATCGGATACATATATCTTTTCTATATCTTCTGATACTTCAATAATGCCTTCCGATTTGAGAAAACCTGTTGCCAATTCCTTAAGGTGAATGCCTGCGCAGGCAATTGTTATTATATTGTGGCTATTAAGATAGATTTTTACAGGGACTTCTCTTATTATGCGATCTGTGATCAGGGAAGGTTTCTTGCCGTCATAAAATTCAACATCATACTCCTCTATTGGTGTTCCTGTATTTTCAGATTTCATTTTCTTTTCTTTCTCTGAGAATCCGATGGTCACCAACACGAATGGTTAATTTGGTTTTGTCAAAATATTCCATAAGTGGAATTACGAATTTTCGCGAGAGACCTGTCAGATCTCTGAAAGTAGCGGGTGTGGATTTACCATCTTTTAAAAGAAGCTTTCTGTAATCACTTCTTAATTTATCTATGGATTTCTTATAAAAATACATGTTTTCATTGACCTTTATAATTAGTTCCTCGTTGAGCATGACATCGAGAACTTTTATCGCCTCTGCTTTTTTATTGGAGAATCTTTCGGTAATTTCTTTGGTTGCGGGGGGGGTCAGTTTCGATTCACGATATATACTGGTAATATTCTCCCGCAGATTCATCAATTCTCCTTTCAGGTTCACACTATGTCCAGCCAGGCGAATATTTTCTTTTTCTACAATGATCTTTCCGTCATTCTCAAGGTTTCTTATGGCCATATTGAAGAGTTTGGCATCGATAAACGTTCCCACATTAATCCGGAGTTCTTCCTTGGAATATCCCTCCTTCAGGGGAAATTTTTCATGATATGTTTTAGCATACTCCAGGATTTTATCCTGTAAGATTTTATACATGTGGAAAGATACAACCCTGAGATCATCTCTGTCCAATAGAAGGGCTTCCTTTTTTGAAAACAGTTCCTCCAGGATTTTATTTTGCTGTTTTAAGGAAATTCCCGTTCTTACCGAGAGGTGTCGATCGGTAATGCCTCTAAGCCCAGCTCGCTCCAATATAATTTTTGTTTTATCAAAAGCGTTTCCCCTGTGTAGAATTTTTAATTCATCAAAGATATTTTCAGCGTTTCCCCTGTGTTTTTTCGCCATAGGGTCAAGGATTTCGCCCCCTCCGATTGTATTGATGGGAGAATAACTTCTGATGACAAATCTGTCTCCTGCTATGGCAATCGTGGGAGATCCGAGAAGGATTTGGGCATATCTTTCTTCTCCCTGTTTAATATCACTTTTATCAAAAAGGATGACCCTCGAAATTATTTCGCTTGTTCCTGTGTGAAATCGCACCGAAGTTCTGTTTTTCAGCTTTCTGCCGGTGCCGGGAAGATATTTCAAAGATATATCCATTCGAACAGTAGGTTCAAAGGTGTCAGGAGGTGTGAGAACATTTCCTCTTTGTATGGTATCTTTACCAACACCCTGCAGATTTATGGCAGTCCTTTGTCCTGTTACAGCCACTTCTGCCGTTTCATTATGTATCTGAATCCCCCTGATCCTGGCTTTTATCTGACATGGCATTATTTCAACAGTTTTACCAATCTTTGTCTTCCCCGACATCAAAGATCCCGTTACTACCGTTCCAAATCCCTTTATGGAAAATACCCTGTCCGCAGGCAGTCTGAAAAAGCCTGCAGCCGAACGTTCGTCAGTTTCAAAAATGACTTTCTCCATGGCTGAAATAAAGTCTGTAAGACCTTCGCCGGTAACTGCTGAAAGCGGGATAATGGGAGATTCCTCAAGGAATGTTCCTTTCAAAAAATCCCGTATATCTTCTTTAACAAGGTCGCGCCATTCTTCGTTTACAAGATCAATTTTTGTGAGAGCTACAACACCTTTTTTAATACCGAGCAACTGGCATATATCAAGATGCTCTCTCGTTTGCGGCATGACACCTTCGTCGGCTGCTATTATCATAGTTACCAAATCAATACCTCCGGCGCCGGCCACCATATTTTTGACGAACCTTTCATGGCCCGGAACATCTACAATTCCAATTTTCTGACCGTTATTGAGAGTAAATTGAGCAAAACCAAGCTCGATGGTAATTCCTCTTTCCTTTTCTTCTTTTAGCCTGTCCGTATCAATTCCTGTTAAGGCTTTGACAAGTGCGGTTTTCCCATGATCAACATGACCGGCGGTGCCAATAATAATGTGCTTCATGGTATGGTGATCCTTTTTATTTTGTGTTTTCATGATTATTGTAAGATTGATAACAAAATCTTTGAGTTTGCACAATAAGAAAAAACCGGAGTTTGATGAGTGATGATTGGCCGATGCTGTAAATTGTATTGATTATATCGGTGATGGTGTGTTAGTTTCCCAGACTTTAAAGGAGTTTTTAGAATGAGGATACTTGGTATTGACTATGGCAGTAAGAGAATAGGACTTTCAGTTTGTGATGAATTAGGGATTACAGCCCAGGGCCTTACCACCATTACGAGAAAGAATCGTGAACATGACATGGAGGCAATAGGCAGATTCATCAAGGAGTATAGTGTTGAAAAAATCGTTATAGGATTTCCGCTAAGGCTCGATGGAACGGAAGGAATACAGTGTGAAAAAGTATCCGGATTTGCCCGTATCCTTGAGTCGAGGTTTTCAATACCGGTTATCAAGTGGGATGAAACTCTTTCCACGAAAGAGGCGGAAGGTGTTCTCATAGAAGCAAACATGAATCGTAAAAAAAGAAAAAAAGTTGTCGATAAAGTAGCCGCAGTAATAATACTCCGGGAATATTTGGATCGTGTGGAAAACAGATAAAATGAATATAAAAAAAGTAATCAAAATAGTTACAGTCGTCTTTGTAATATCTTTTTTTGTTTTATGGGGTATTTTTTCTAATTATGTGGGAAGTCCCGTAGATTTTCAAGACAGGCAATTTACAGTAGAAATACCTAAGGGAACCAGTTTTTCCATAGCATCCGGCATACTGGAAGAACTGGATCTGATTAAACAGAAAAAGCTTTTTTATTTTCTGGCGGTTTTGGAAGATGCACCGGAGCATATCAGAGCAGGGGAGTATGAGTTAAGGAGTTCTATGACTCCAGAAGAGATTCTTGAAAAATTATTAAAAGGAAAAATCAAGGGGTACCATATACCCATACCGGAGGGATTTACTGTTCGTCAGATTGCTGCCCGTTTGTCTGCGTGGAGATTGGTGAATGAGGATAAATTCATAACACTTGCCTCCGACAGGGACTTTCTGAGGTCGCTTGATATACCTGGAAATAGTGCCGAAGGGTATCTCTTCCCGGATACTTATATTTTTAATAAATCTATGGGGGAGAAAGAAATTATAAAGTGCATGGCCAGGCAGTTTCGACAGAAGGTTACGCCTGAAATGATAAAAAGGGCGGGGGATCTTGGTTTTACCATGGAAGAAATCATTACCCTGGCTTCGATTATTGAAAAGGAGGGCGGTTTGAAGGAAGAAAAACCTTTAGTAGCCGCTGTTTTCCACAATAGACTAAAAAAAAGAATGAGACTCCAGAGTGACCCCACGGTTATTTATGATATTGAAAACTTCAATGGGAATATTACAAAAAAAGATCTTATAAGAAGAACACCATATAACACGTACCGTATAAAAAGGTTGCCGCCCGGGCCGATTTGCAATCCGGGTATCGATGCAATATCAGCAGCCCTGTTCCCTGCACAGGTAAGTTACCTTTATTTTGTGTCAAAAAATGACGGATCCCACCATTTTTCATCCAATCTTGTGAGCCACAATAAGGCAGTCGTAAAGTATCAAATTAAAAGAAAAAAATGATAATTTTTCCTTGACAAAGTAATAATGCCCCCCTATAGTCATTTTTAAGTGGAGTAAAGTGGATGATTGTGGAGGAATTTTATCTTGTCTGTTTTTAGAGGTCAATACTATCACACCATTGATGAAAAGGGTAGAATTGTCTTACCAGCCAAACTCCGGGAAGTGTTTAAAGAAAAGAATGATAAAAGGCTGGTTATTACCAGTCTGGATAATTACCTTCTTGTCCTTCCATACGATGAGTGGAGCATCATCGAAGAAAAAGCGAAACAACATTCGATCTTGAAAAAAGAAATTCGTGCATTCCAGCGTTATTTCATGTCGGGAGCTGTGGATTGCACTCTCGACCCACAGTGGAGGGTTCTTATTCCTCCTCCACTCCGGGTGCGGGCAAGGCTTGAAAAAGATATCGTCTTGGCAGGGATGGTCAAGACGATAGAAATATGGAACAGGACGAGCTTTGAGGAAGATCTGAGTGTGTCAGGTCAAAACACTGATAACTTTATTGATAATGTTGCGGATTTATTAGGTATATAGTGACATCTCCCTTTCACAAACCGGTCATGCTTAAAGAGGTAATCGATTCACTTAATTGCAAGCCCGGGCGTGTGTTTTTAGATGGAACGGTAGGAGGCGGAGGGCACGCTTATGAAATATTGACGAAGACGGCTCCTGATGGGATCCTTGTTGGTATAGACTTTGATGATGATGCTATTCATGAAACTCATCAAAAACTGAAAATATTTGGTGATAGAAAGTTGCTGGTTAAAGGTAACTTTGCGAATTTAAAGAAGATACTGACCGATCTTCAAATTGAGAAAGTTGATGGAATTCTTTTGGATTTAGGTGTGTCTTCTCACCAGCTTGAAACTCCCGGCAGGGGTTTCAGTTTTTCGGCGGATGCTCCTCTTGATATGCGGATGGACCAAATCGGTGGTTTAAGCGCCTGTGATCTTGTAAACGATCTTTCAGAAAAAGAATTGGTAAAAATCGTAAGGGATTATGGAGAAGAAGTAAGGGCCCGGAGGATTGTAAGGGCAATTCTGGCAAAAAGAAAGGTGTCTCCCGTAAGAACAACGGGGGAGCTTGCCAGGATCATTGTCGGTGTCTTGCCGTATCACTTGAGACGGGGAAGAATACATCCAGCGACGAGGACCTTCCAGGCACTTAGAATTGCGGTAAATGATGAGCTCGCAAATCTCCATAAAGCAATAAATGACGGCATAGATGTATTGAATAAAGGGGGTAGATTTTCTGTAATATCATTTCATTCTCTTGAAGATAGAATCACAAAGAACTTGTTTCGTTCCTGGGAAAAAGGGTGTGTTTGCCCCCCTGATTTTCCAATTTGTGTCTGTAACAGAAAAAGCAAGTTGAAGGTGTTGACCCGAAAGCCGGTTACGTCCGGTGAGGTTGAAATAAATTCTAATCCAAGAGCAAGGAGCGCCAAACTCAGAACGGCAATGAGGATCTGATAAATGGCAGTCTCAAGATCTATCAAAATATCCGGGAGAGAAGGAACAATCTGGAGCCATTCCTCGTTTATCTTTGCAATGCTGGTGTTTATGGCGATCACTCTTGTCTATGTGTGGTGCCACATTAATATCACAGAACTGAACTATGAAATCGCGGGTGAGATAAGGGCAGGGGATCATCTCTCTGAAGAAAATGAGAAACTGAAATTAGAGATGGCGCACTTAAAATCACCGGGCCGTATCGAGGCAATTGCCCGGGATAAATTAAAAATGCAATATCCTGACAGGGGACAAATTATTTATCTAAAATGACTAGTCGATCAAAAAAATTCCTGAAGTTCAGGATCATAATGATATTAGTTTTTTTTCTGGTGTTGTCGGTTGCTTTGATATCGAGGGCATTTCAACTTCAAGTTCTCTCTGGAGAGTCGCTCAAAGCGAAAGCTGACAGGCAGCACACGAGAGTCCTGAAACTGCAAACAGAAAGAGGGCAGATACTCGATAGAAATGGGAGTGTGCTTGCAGCAAGTCTCATGGTTGATTCGGTTTATGCCGATCCGTCAAGGATAAAAAATCGTACTAGAGTTTCTGTCAGGCTTTCGTCTATCCTCGGTTTGAATAAAAGAAAAATATTAAAAAAACTTTCGCGCTATAAAAATTTTTGTTGGATTGCGAGAAAAATTTCTCCGGGTCAGTCAAGTGCTATCAAGGCTTTGAATTTTGATGGTGTTTACCTTATCAAGGAGCCGAAACGCTTTTACGCTAATAGAGGGTCGGCAGGTCATGTCCTCGGATTTGTAGGAATGGACTCGGATGGATTGAGCGGCCTGGAGCTCAAATATAACAAATATCTGAAAAGGGTTTCAAGGGAGGTTTTATGGGGTAAGGATGCAAGGGGCCATAGATTTTATGTGAAAGCATCCGCCGATAGCAAAAAAGAAGAGGAAAATTGCACCCTCATCCTGACCATTGATAGCAGGATCCAACACATTGTTGAATTACAATTAAAACAGGCTGCCGAAAGAACCGGTGCGGATGGGGGAACTGTTATTGTTATGGATCCACATACCGGGGAAATCCTGGCTATGGCAAATGAACCTGTGTTTAATCCCAATGTTTTCTCGAGATATTCAAGTGAGCTGAGGAGAAACAAGGCGATTACTGATTGTTTTGATCCCGGTTCGACGTTTAAGCCATTTTTAGTCGCCGCTGCCCTGGAAGAGGGAGTTGTCAAGGAGAATGACAATATTGATTGTGAGAATGGAAGATATTTTATTGGAAGAAAAGTCATACATGACGCGCAGGGAGAAAAATACGAGAAACTTTCCTTGAGGGATGTTCTAAAATATTCCAGTAACATAGGCTCTGCCAAAGTGGCGGAAAGGCTTGGAAAGGAAAAGTTTTATCAATATATCCGGGCATTTGGATTTGGTTCCAGAACAGCTGTTGATTTGCCCGGTGAATCCTCGGGAATCCTGAGAAAATCTGAAAATTGGACTGACTTTGATTTTGCGACAATAGCCTTTGGGCAGGGAGTATCAGTTACGGCAATCCAGGCGATCACTGCTATGGCTGCTATCGCAAATCAGGGGGTTTTGATGAAGCCTCACATTGTTCGTGGTTTGGTGGATAGCAGAGGAAGGGTCGTAAAGGAATTTACACCAACCGTTGTGAGGAGGGTTGTTTCATCTCTTACTGCCCAAAGGGTTACCTCTATGATGATTGATGTTGTTGAAGCAGAAGACGGTACCGGTAAAAACGCTCGTATAGGGGATGTTACCGTTGCAGGAAAAACAGGAACATCTCAGAAGTTTGATTTTGGTACAGGTCGTTATTCATCGAAAAAAGTGCAGGCTTCTTTCGTCGGCTTTTTCCCCGCCGAAGATCCCCAAATAGTCATTTTTGTTATACTGGATGAACCCAAAACGAAAAGATGGGGAGGGCAGGCGGCAGCGCCGGTCTTCAAAAATATTTCTGAGCAGATATTAAGGTGTTTCGATAGTGATGTAACAGAAAGAGAAGTTGTCACGGATGAAAGGAATATAGGTATTCAAAATATTTCCACCCCTGAAATAAATAACAGCCATGCTGAAATTGACGGATCGGTTATGCCTGATTTCACGGGCATGACAATGGGAAATGTTTTGAAAATTGTCCGGGAGAAAGGTTTGCATATCAAAATTATTGGTAGTGGGTGGGCCGTGAACCAGAAACCTGCCCCCGGATCACCGATTGAGCGCCGGTTGCGCTGTAGTGTTTTATTCAGACCAGGGTATTAGAGGCTAAAGGCTAAAGGCTAAAGGTACAAGGCACAAGGAAATAAAAGCAATTTTGAATTTTGAATTCTTAATTTTGAATTAGGGGACAAGGGACAAGGGACAACTTTTAGCACTCATTACTCGTTGCTCAGTCCTCATTGCTCAGCTCTTTGCCGCCTTAGAGAGGTTCCTGTGAAGCTACTTCAACTGCTGGAGGGAATAGACGTACTGAAAATTTCCGGAGAACCCGGAGGAGATGTCTCTGATATCTGCTATGATTCCAGACGGTGTGCGAAAGGTTCTCTTTTCGTAGCCATCCCCGGGCTGAAATTTGATGGTCATGATTTTATATCTGATGCCACAAAAAAGGGTGCGAAATATGTTATCCACGAACGGAATATTCCCCCGGAGCAGGGAGTCGTATTCATCAGAGTGAAAAACAGCCGGAGTGCTCTGGGTAAGTCAGGGAAAAATTTCTTTCACAATCCTACAGCCGAACTTTGTTTAACAGGTGTTACGGGGACAAATGGAAAAACAACAGTCACCTACCTTTTAGAATCGATCCTGAAAGCAGCCGGGTTTCGTGTAGGTGTCGTGGGAACAATCAATTATCGATATAATCAGCGTGTATTTGAATCGGTCAATACAACACCGGAGTCTGTTGATCTGCAGAGAATTTTCAGGAGCATGGCGGACTCTGGAGTGACCCATGTTATTACAGAAGTGTCCTCACACGCTCTTGATCTCGGGAGAGTGGATGATTCTGAACATGACATTGGAATATTTACAAATCTTTCTCAGGATCACCTTGATTATCACCATACAATGGAAAATTATTTCCTGGCAAAGAAAAGGTTTTTCCAGGAAATCCTGAAAGAAGGGAAGATAATGATCGTAAACGGAGATGATCACTGGGGGAGAAAATTGGTTCTCGATATGAAAAGACCGGCGATAACATTTGGTATTGAAAATTCATGTGACATCTCAGTCAACAAGTTTGACATTTCCATACATGGAATACATGCAAACACAACAACGCCGGATGGGAATTTTCCTGTATCATCTCCCATGGTCGGCAAATTTAATCTGTATAACATTCTTGCGGCTACGGCAGCAGCTGTTTCTCTCCATGTTCCGAAGGAGTTTATTCAATCAGGTATAAAGGGATTAAAGGGGGTCCCCGGTCGTCTTGAGAGAGTAAGCAATGGGAGTGAGCCTCGAACCTTTGTGGACTATGCCCATACGGAAGATGCATTGAAAAGAGTTCTGGAGAATTTGTCCGGTTTTAAAGAAAAAAGAATCATCACTGTTTTTGGCTGTGGGGGGGGCAGGGATCGCGGGAAAAGGCCACTCATGGGGAAAGCCGCAGCAGAACTAAGCGATTTGACTATTGTTACTTCGGATAATCCAAGAACTGAAGATCCTTTTACAATCATAAGCGAGATAGAAGTGGGAATAAAAGAAAATTTTCTAAGGAAATATGTTCCCGATGAGTTAACCGGAGGTTTTCTCGAAAAAGGATACATCATTATGCCCGATCGAGGAGAGGCTATCGGTCTTGCCGTATCTATTGCCAATAATTCAGATATCATTCTTATTGCAGGGAAGGGGCATGAAGGCTACCAGATCATAGGCGAGACTAAGATTTCCTTTGATGATGCGATAATTGCCAGGGAAGCCCTCGCAAGACGTCGGATGAGGGGGGCTTAATTGTGAAAGATTTGCGACTTCCCACTTTTTCTGTAGAGGATATCTTGAAAGCGACCGGAGGAAGGCTGATCCAGGGCAGACCTGAGAGGATATTCAGGGGGATATCGACAGATTCAAGGAACCTGACAAATGATAACCTTTTCATCCCCATTGAGGGGGATAAATTTGATGGACATGATTTCACAGGAAGCGCTCTGAAAAATGGGGCCGCGGGTTTACTCGTACAAGTGAGAAAGGAAGAAAAATTAAAAAATGTTCCTGAAAATGTTCCTGTAGTTCTTATAAACGACACAGTTAAAGCCTTGGGAGACATTGCTCATTTCTGGAGGAAGCGGTTTGATATACCTGTTATTGCCGTAACGGGGAGTTCAGGAAAAACAACAACTAAAGAAATGATAGCATCTATAGCGGGGTTGTCAAAGAATGTGTTGAGAAACTATGGTAATTTTAATAATTTTATAGGATTGCCGTTGACTCTTCTGAAAATAAATTCTGATCATGAAGCAATAGTCATTGAAATGGGGACAAACAAGAGGGGGGAAATCGCCAGGCTTGCAGAAATTGCAAAACCTGACATTGGGGTCATAACCAATGTCGGACCGGCTCATCTGGAAGGGCTTAAATCCTTGGAAGGAGTTAGAGAAGAAAAGGGAGATCTTTTTTCCCGTATGAAAGACCGCGGAGTTGCCATAATCAACAATGATGATAAGGAAATAAAAATATTGGCGGAACGCTGGGGAGGGGAAAGCATCACTTTCGGTATAGGAAGCGATGCCTTTATCCATGCGGAAAATATAATTAAGAAAAGAGATATGGGAGTAAATTTTACCCTCAGGATTGGTAAATTTAAAAGAAAGATCACCTTGTCAACCCTGGGTGAGCACAATATTTATAATGCCCTTGCCGCGGCTGCATCCTCATGTGCCTTAGGCATAGATTATAATTTGATATGCGAAGGCCTGGAGGCCTTTAAACAGATTGGCGGGCGGATGGATCTTCACAGGTTAAAGAATGGAGCCTATCTGATTGATGACACGTACAATGCCAATCCCGCATCTGTGATGGAAGCGCTCAGCTCTTTAAAGGAGTTAAAAGGAAGTTACGAGAGCACAGTTGTTTTAGGAGACATGCTTGAACTCGGGGGACAGGAGGAAAAGATACATGAAGATATCGGGATGCACCTGGCGGACAGGAGTGTAGGCAAAATCTTCCTTATGGGAAGATTATCCCACTCGGTTGCTGCAGGGGCAATACAAAGTGGATTTAAAAGTGATCAGATATTTTTCATTGATAATCCTGTAAAACTGGCTGTGTGTCTAAAATCATATCTGAAAAAGGGGGACTGGGTATTAGTTAAAGGATCCAGAAAGATGAAGATGGAAGATATTGCCATGGCAATTATTAAAGTGTTCGGAGAACAAAAAGCGAGAAAAAACAATTTTGAATTTTGAGTTACGGACAGGGGGCTGAAAGTGATTTATCATCTCTTATATCCATTAAGCGATACATGGTCGTATTTTAATGTTTTCCGTTACATAACCTTTCGGACGATCTATGCGACCATAACTTCCCTTGTTATCTGTTTTGTGCTTGGTCCATGGCTCATAAACAAACTACAAGTGCTGCAAATAGGTCAGCCTGTCAGAGAAGATGGCCCTGATTCTCATTTGTCGAAAGCCGGGACTCCCACCATGGGCGGTATCCTGATTATTTTTTCTGTTGTTATATCTACACTTCTGTGGGCGAAGCTTGATGTGGATTATGTGTGGTTCATTCTCATGATAACGGTGGGATATGGTCTCATCGGTTTTATAGATGATTACCAAAAGCTCAAAAGTGCAAGCAGCAAAGGAGTTCCGGGAATTATCAGATTGTTTGTAGAAATAACCCTGGCTCTTATTATCGGTATCTTTTTGTATGTAAAGCTGGATTTCAGTTCGTACGTGGCCATACCTTTCTTTAAGGAGATTTTGCCTGATCTTGGGTGGGGGTACGTTGTTTTCTCTGTATTTATCATTGTTGGTGCAGCTAATGCGGTGAATCTTACGGATGGGCTGGACGGTCTTGCCATAGGACCTGCTACAATTTGTTTTNNTATGTAGCAGGTACCGGAGAACTGGCTGTCTTTTGCGGGGCTATGGTGGGCGCTGGTATCGGTTTCCTCTGGTACAATACGTATCCGGCACAGATCTTTATGGGTGATGTGGGGTCACTTTCACTGGGAGGCGCCCTGGGAACTTTAGCTGTTTTGACAAAGCAGGAAATTCTTTTGGCTATAGTGGGCGGAATATTTGTGATTGAGACTATTTCTGTCATATTTCAGGTTGGGTGGTTCAAAGTATCCAATGGGAGACGCATATTCAGAATGGCTCCAATTCATCACCATTTTGAGCTGAAAGGATGGGCTGAGCCCAAGGTAATTGTGCGATTCTGGATTATTACCATTATCCTTGCCCTTGTTGCTGTAAGTACGTTGAAGCTGAGATAGGATGGTCGTATGGATTTATCCGGTCGCAGGGTATTGGTTGTCGGTCTGGGAAGAACGGGGGTGGCAACAGCCAGGTTTTTGGTGAAGAGGGAAGCAGAAGTCGTAATAATAGATGAAAAACCAGCTTCTGAGTTGGAAAGCGCAATTCGTGAACTCGGAAGTTTGAACGTAGATCTACAATTGGGAAAACATAATGCTGATATTCTGCCACGATTTGATTTAGTCGTACCTTCTCCCGGCGTTCCACCGTTTAACTATTTACTTGCCGGAGCGTTAGAGAGAGGAATTCCGATTATAAGCGAGATAGAACTTGCTTCCGGATTTATAAAGAAACCGATGATTGCCATTACCGGAACAAACGGTAAGACAACAACAACAAAGCTGGTTGGAAAAATGCTTTTGCAATGGGGAAAAAAGATCTTTGAGGGGGGGAATATAGGAAACCCCCTGATAGCTTTTGTTGATGGGAAACAGAGAGAAGATTATCTGGTTGTGGAAGTGAGTAGCTTTCAGCTCCAGTGGGTTGATTCCTTTCACCCTGTTATATCGGTTCTTTTAAATGTGAGTCCTGATCATCTCGACTATCACGGCACTTTTGATAAGTATCGAAGAGTAAAAGAAAGACTTTTTACAAATCATTGCGAAACTGATGTGGCAGTTCTCAATGCAGATGATCCTGTTACTGAATCACTTTCTGAGAAGATTGTGGCAAAGGTGAAACGCTTTAGTTCTTCCTTCAAACTTGAAGAGGGGATTTTTATAGACGGTTCTGTTCTGCGATATCGGGATCAGAAAGGGAGAAATGAGGAATATCCTCTTGAGGGTATAAAATTGCCGGGTAATCACAATTTAGAAAATATTATGGCCGCAATCCTTGTTTCGAGAAGTGTGGGATGTCCCCGCAACAAGATTATCGATGCTCTCGCGGACTTCGAAGGAATTCCACATAGAGTGGAATTTGTTGGAGTAAAGAATGGTGTGGAATTTTATAACGATTCAAAAGGAACCAATGTAGATGCAGTAGCCAGAGCACTTGAGATATTTTCCAGACCGGTCATTCTTCTTTTGGGTGGAAGAGATAAGGGTGGGGATTTTACTGTTCTGTCCAGTTTGATATTGGAAAAGGTCAGGGAATTGATTTTCTTTGGCGAGGCAGGAAAACAGATTAATTCACTGGTTGGTGGAATTGTAACAACAAAAATTACAAAGAATCTTAAAGAAGCCGTTAATATGGCATGGAACGATTCTGTCTCCGGTGATGTTGTTCTACTTTCGCCGGGGTGCGCAAGTTTTGATGAGTTTACCAGTTATGAGGCCCGGGGGAACTTTTTTAAGGATTTTGTTAAGGGGATCAAGGGACAAGGATAAATATAATTTTGAATTTTGAATTTTGAATTCTTAGTTTTGAATTAACGACCAAGGTGGATGGCATGGACAAACTTGTTTGTCCGTGGATGTTTAATTTTGAATTAAGGGCAAAGGAGCGGGGCGTTGGAAGAGAAGAGGTGTGATCTCATTATTTTGCTCGTTACGCTGATTTTGGTAACGATAGGTACGGTGATGATATACAGCTCAAGCTCCATCATGGCTATGGAGAAGTTCAAGGATGAGTACTATTTTCTGAGGAAACAAGCGTTTTTCGTATTTCTGGGATTGGGTACGATGATTATGATGTCTAAATTTCCTTATTATCATTTAAGAAAAATTGCATATCCTGGCATTTTTGTTTCTATTGCCCTTCTTTCTTTGCTTTTTGTCCCCGGGTTTGGCGTCAAAGTTGGTGGGGCTACACGATGGCTTAAAATAGGTGGTTTTACGTTTCAGGTAACTGAGCTGGTGAAAGTTGCGATAGTTCTGTTTTTAGCCCATTTTTTTACGAAAAAAATAGAATATATTAAGGAATTCACCCGGGTTTTTCTCGTACCGTTGTCTATTGGTTCCGTTATTGTAGGCCTTGTATTACTGCAGCCGGACTTTGGCACTTCCGTAGTCATAGTAATCGTAATGATGTCCATGCTTTATCTTGCTGGTTGCAGAATTGTTTATATGACGGGACTCGCATCTGTCTTTGTTCCTGCTGGGGTGGCTTTAATCATTTATAAGCATTACCGTCTGGAAAGATTGCTTTCATTCCTCGATCCATGGAAAGATCCGAGTAATTCGGGATTTCAGATTATCCAGTCATTCATTTCCTTTGGATCCGGAGGAACCTTTGGTGTTGGCCTTGGAAATAGCGTGCAAAAATTGTTTTATCTTCCCGAACTTCATACTGATTTTATTCTTGCCGTCATTGCCGAGGAAGGTGGCTTTGTTATGGTTGCGATAGTTATTATTTTATTTGTTCTGTTGATTATCGGGGGGTTTACGGTGTCTATTCGGTGTCCTGATTTGTTTGGGACTCTTTTGGCCGGGGGTTTAACTATTATTATTGCAGTGGAGACATTTATTAACATGGGTTGTGTTATGGGGCTTTTGCCAACGAAGGGATTAGCGCTTCCTTTTTTAAGCTATGGTGGAACGTCATTGATTGTGAGCATGGCATCAGTGGGGATTCTTCTAAATATATCGTCATATTTGCGAGCGGATAAGGGCAATGAGTAACAAAAATCCATCCATATATAAAATTAGTAAATGTTCCGACGAATAAGATTAATATGATCCGGTTGATAATCATAGGGGTGGGAATAGTTGTCCTTTTTACCATTTCGATGTGTAAGGTTTCTAAAAAAATGGACCCTTCTGCGATATTCTGGAAAGTTAGAAAGCGTTCATGAAGGAGATATTCAGGTCTGGTATCAAATCAGGCAGGCACATGGGGGCAAAGGCACATAGGTTTATAATAGGGGCAGAGGCACAAAGAAAAAGTGGATATGAATATAATTATAGCAGGCGGAGGCACAGGTGGGCATTTGTTTCCAGGAGTGGCAATCGCTGAAGAGTTCATAGGGAGAAGCCCTAGGAACAATGTTCTTTTTATCGGAACTGAGAAAGGTCTGGAGAGAAAAATATTAGGGGATATGGGATTTCAACTTCGTACAATCAACGTTGCGGGAGTAAGGGGGAAAGGCCCCGTCAAAACTTTTACAGGTTTGATCAAAATTCCCATGAGTATAGTCCAATCCTACTCTATTATCCATGATTTTTGTCCCGATCTTATTATAGGTGTTGGTGGCTACGCATCGGGACCGGTTGTCATGACAGGCCACTATATGGGGAAAAGAACGGTTATTGCCGAGCAAAATGCTGTCCCCGGTCTTACAAACAGGATTCTGGGAAAGTTTGTGGACAGGGTTTTTGTAACCTTTTTAGAAACTGAAAAATGGTTTTCAAAAAAGAATATTGTTGTAACAGGAAATCCCGTGCGGGCCGGATTTACCAGGAAAGAAACAAAATTAAGAAAAACGGGGGGTAAGTTTACTCTTCTTATATTCGGGGGAAGCCAGGGTGCCTCCGCAATTAACAGCGCTGTTGCCGATGCCTTAACTTATCTGGAAAAAATCAGGGATGAGATTAAGATCATTCATCAGACAGGAAGAGGGAATGTTGACAAACTAACAAAGGTTTATATGGATCATCGTATAGATGCCGATGTATTTTCCTTCATTTATGATATGGCTTCTGTTTATGATTTGGCAGACCTTCTTGTATGCAGAGCGGGGGCAACAACGATAGCCGAAATAACGGCAAAGGGGAAAGCGGCGCTTCTTGTACCTTTCCCATTTGCGGCAGGTGATCATCAGAGATTAAATGCTCAGGTACTGGTCAATGCGGGAGCAGCTGAGATGATGCTTGAAAAAGATATGGACGGTAAAAAACTTGCTCATGTTATCGGGCAACTTTTCCATAATCGAGAAAGGATCAAACGGATGGAGGAGAAGTCTCGCACTTTAGGTAATATAAAAGCCGCTGCCAATATTGTGGATGAATGTTTATACTTAACATCATCAAAACCACACAGGAAGAGACTCAATGCATAGAAGGGTAAAACATATTTATTTCGTGGGGATAGGTGGTATAGGAATGAGTGGAATCGCGGAAGTGCTGCTGAATCTCGGTTATGAGATAAGTGGTTCTGATATCAGCAAAACAGATATTACAAAGCGGTTATCGTCTCTTAGAGCAAAGATTTTTTATCGGCACGACCCATCGAATCTTGGTGATGTTGATGTCGTAGTTACTTCGACGGCTGTCAGCGAAGATAATCCCGAAGTAATAGAGGCACATAACAGGAACATTCCTGTTATTCCACGGGCGGAAATGCTTGCCGAGTTGCTGAAAATGAAAATTTCAGTTGCTGTGTCAGGCTCTCACGGAAAAACGACGACAACATCCATGATTTCAACAATTCTTGCTCATGGCGGACTTGATCCGACTATGGTTATAGGAGGGAAACTGGCAAGCATAGGGAGTAACGCGAGGTTGGGAAGTGGAGAAGTGATTGTGGCCGAGGCCGATGAAAGTGATGGTTCTTTTCTCAAACTGCGTCCTTACATTGCAGTGATTACAAATATCGATCGTGAACATCTCGATCACTTTTCAGGAATTGAAGAAATTAAAGAAGCATTCTTACAGTTCGCAAATCTCGTTCCTTTCTACGGTACAACGATACTTTTTCTTGATGACGAAAATGTGAAAGAGGTTTTGCCCGGTATCAAGAGAAAATTTATTACTTACGGTCTTTCCGAGGGAGCTGACTACCAGGCCAGGGATATATCTTTTAGTAGTTCAATGACGCGTTTTTCCCTTTATTATAAAGGTGATTTTATGGGGAATATTTCCCTGAATGTTCCGGGTGCTTTTAATGTCTGCAATGCTGTAGCGGCAGTTGCCGTGGCGCGCGAGCTTAATATGGAATTTTCTGCAATCATTGAAGGGATTCGTTCCTTTACAGGTGTCAATCGCAGGCTGGAAACGAAGGGAGAAAAGAATGGTGTCACAGTAGTCGATGATTATGGCCATCATCCGACGGAAATTAAAGCAACTCTGAAGGCGGTTAAACAGGCATGGAAAGAAAAAAGAATTATTGTGGTTTTTCAACCTCATCGCTACACCCGTACCAGGGCACTGTTTGACGAGTTTTTACATGCGTTTCATGATTCGGATGTCCTTATTGTTACAGATATTTATGCGGCCAGCGAAAAAAAGATAGAGGGTGTTCATTCAATAAATCTGTATCATGGGATCAAGGATTCCGGACATAAGGGGGTTACATACCTGTCAAGTTTTGACGAGATCGTTACACACTTGCAAACGATAGCCCGCCCGGGTGATGTAATCATTACAATGGGCGCCGGGAATATCTGGAAGGTCGGGGAGAGATTCCTGACATTGTGATCTTCATGCTCTGACGATACACGGAGTTAAGGGCAGGTAATACGGCAGCGAACGTATCAAATGTTAAATTTTGAATTATTAATGTTGAATTAAGGAATCTTATCATTTTTTAGTAAAAAATAATTTATCTTTTTCGTGTTTTCGTACTTTCGTGTTTTCGTGATAAAAATATTTGTTGTTTGTTCCCAGTTTATCCGGGTCAGGAATTAGTAATGATTAAGGATCAAGGAATAAGAGATAAGATCAGAAAAATCGCTTCGGGACAAGTGATCTTTGATGAGCCTATGTATCTCCACACATCTATGGGGGTTGGGGGTAAAACTGATATTCTCGTATCACCAGGCACCGTTGAGGAACTAAAAAGTATAACTGCTTATCTTGCGGAATGCAATATTCCTTTTCTACCAGTGGGAAATTGTACAAACCTTATCGTAAGGGATGGGGGATATAGGGGAGCTATAATTTCTCTGAAAAGTCTGGAGAAAATTGAACTGGAAGAAGTCCAGGGTGAAAATGTTTATATATGTGCCGAAGCCGGTACGTTCCTGTCCCGGTTGATTGATTTATCTATACGGGAATCCCTTTCAGGTATGGAATTTTGTGCCGGTATTCCAGGTAGCGTGGGTGGGGGTATTAAGATGAATGCCGGTGCTTATGGTAGAGAGTTAAAAGATATTGTAAAAAAAGTTTCACTGATAAATAGTGATGGAATTGTGAAGGAGATACCTCGAGACGATCTCCAGTTTGAATACAGGAACCTGGACCTGCCGGAAAGAAGTATTGTCGTCAGTGCTACATTTGGTCTCAGGAAAGGATCAAAAGAAAAAATTCAGGAAGAGGTCCTGGAGATTTTACGCACAAGGAGAAAGAAGCATCCCTTAAACTATCGCACTGCCGGGTCTGTTTTTAAAAACCCGCGTAGTATGCCGGCAGGAAAAATCATCGAGGAACTTGGCCTCAAAGGATTCCATGTTGGCGACGCAGAGATATCGAAGATTCACGGAAATTTTATAATAAACCTGGGTAAAGCAAAGGCCGGGGACATTCTTACGCTTATTGATACAGTTCAGAAAACAGTGCTGAAAGAAAGAAGGATCCCTTTGGAGCCTGAAATAAAGATAATAGGGGAAGATTAATGGGGAAATCCATTAAATCGATAGTTGAAACAAGGAAAAACAGATTGAAAAGACGGTCGGGGAAGATCTTTCAGGAAATTGTGAGAGCAACTCTTCTTATCAGTGCTGTAGGTATGTTGGCTCTTATAATGGTTTACTCGTACAGTTTTATTATTACAACTTCCTGTTTTCAGTTAAAGAATATTACTGTCAGGGGAATCGAAAAAACTTCCGAGAAAGAAATTTTAAACTTAGCCGGGATCAAATCTCATAGTAATATTTTAACACTGAACCTTAAGGAGATTTCAAGAAAAATAGAAGCAGCTCCCTGGGTGAAAGATGTTTCCATAGGAAGAGAACTTCCCGACAGTCTGGTTATAGAAGTTCGTGAAAGGAAACCGGCAGCCCTCATACTTGTTGATAAAAGTCTTTATATCATGGATTGGAATGAAGAACTGTTCAAAAGATTTGAAAACAGCGATGATATCCATCTGCCGGTACTTAATGGTGTTTATAAAAACGGGATTATAAATAAGAATCTCATGGAGGAAGCTATGGTGTTTCTGAAGTTACTTTCTTCTAACAGGGATTTCACCAAAATACAACATATCTCTGAAATATATGGAGATGATGTTTACGGGTTTTCCATTTTTACAAAGAGCGGTTTGTGCCTGCAACTTGGTTTTGGAAACTACAATCGTAAATTAAAGAAGCTAAAGCCTGTCCTGATAGATCTTGCCCGGAAAAATCTGGACAAGGTGCATTTAGTTGTTGACCTTAGTGATCTTACTAAAGTTATTGTTAAGGGAAAAAGTGTTGTCAATCCGAAAAGTCCGGCGGGGGCCTTCAACGCATAAATGAAAGAGAGTTGCAAGGTTCTCTTCCTAACCTGGGAAAGGTGGATAGATACATGGCAAAACATGGAAACATGATTGTGGGACTGGATATAGGAACTACCAAAACCTGTGCCATTATTGGTGAAACTACTGATACAGGGGTTGATATTATCGGGATAGGGTCTCACCCGTCAAAGGGGTTAAGAAAGGGAGTAGTGGTTAATATCGATAGCACTGTCGATTCCATAAAAAGGGCGGTTGAGGAGGCTGAATTAATGTCCGGGTCAGAGATTGGATCTGTATATACCGGTATCGCAGGGAGTCATATCAGGGGTTTTAATGGTCATGGTATCGTGGCGGTTAAAAGTCGTGAGGTTGATGAAGATAGTGTTCGAAGGGCCATTGAAGCGGCGAAGGCCATTGCTATTCCCCTTGACAGGGAAATACTTCATACGTTTCCACAATATTTTGTAGTCGACGATCAGGATGGGGTGAAAAATCCCATAGGCATGTCGGGAGTCAGGCTTGAGGCTAAGGTTCATATTGTTACAGGTGCGGTAACATCTATTCAAAATATTGTTAAATCTGTTAACCGTGTAGGGTTGGATGTAAACGGCATTGTTTTAGAACAGATGGCATCCAGCGAGGCCGTTCTAAGTAAGGATGAAAAAGAACTGGGCGTAGCTCTTATAGATATTGGAGGTGGGACGACGGATATCGCGGTATTTGCTGAGGGTAGTATTAAACATACCGCCGTTTTATCTGTTGGGGGTAGTTATCTTACCAATGATATAGCCGTAGGTTTGCGGACACCTGTGGATGAAGCCGAAAAAATAAAGATAAAATACGGGTGTGCCTATACCTCCCTGATATCTCCTGACGATAGTATAGAGGTTCCCAGTGTAGGTGGAAGGCCACCGAGAAAGGTCTCCCGGCAGATCCTGGGAGAGATTATTGAACCCAGAGTAGAGGAGATTCTTCGTCTGGCTCGCAAGGAGATTGTTAAATCGGGTTACGAGGATCTGCTTGCCGCTGGTATTGTTCTGACCGGAGGAACGGCAATCCTTGAGGGAATAACCGAACTGGGTGAACAGATATTCAATATGCCGGTTCGGCGTGGACGTCCCGTGGGCATAGGAGGACTTACTGATGTTGTCAACAGTCCTTTATATGCCACAGGAGTAGGTCTGGTTGTTTATGGAAATAAAAACAGATCGGAACGTGTGTTTAAAAAAATTGAAGGGAATATGTTTAAGAAATTATCCCGCAATATTAAAAAGTTGTTTGTTGAATTTTTTTAGAAGGGAGGGTTGTATATGTTTGAGCTAATAGAAAGTGGGGGGGAGAATTCTGCAAAGATCAAAGTTGTTGGTGTAGGCGGAGGTGGCGGTAACGCTGTTAACGCAATGATATCTTATGATCTGAATGGTGTTGATTTCGTGGCGGCAAACACAGATGCCCAGGCTCTGGCCGCATCCCGGTCACCAATAAAGATTCAACTCGGTGCTGAAATTACAAAAGGTCTTGGCGCAGGATCAGCTCCCGATGTGGGGAAAAAGTCGGCCCTTGAATCTAAAGATATGTTGAGGGATAATCTGAGCGGAGCCGATATGGTCTTTGTTACAGCAGGACTCGGGGGAGGTACCGGAACAGGGGGCGCGCCTGTTGTGGCGGAAATCGCTAAAGAGTTAGGGATACTCACTGTTGCTGTTGTAACAAAACCATTTCAGTTTGAAGGAAAAAAAAGAGAGACCCAGGCAGAAGAAGGAATTGCCGAATTGAAAAAAACCGTTGACACTCTTATTGTCATACCCAATCAGAGACTTTTAAGTGTAGGGGGACGGAATATGTCTCTTCTGGATGCCTTCAAGAAGGCGGATGATATTCTTTACTATGCGGTGAAAGGAATTTCCGACCTGATCATGGTTCCCGGTTTGATTAATCTTGATTTCGCCGACGTGAAAAATGTTATGTCGGAAATGGGACTGGCTTTAATGGGAACGGGGATTGCGAATGGTGAAAACAGGGCTGTTGAGGCGGCACAAAAGGCTATATCTTCTCCTTTGCTGGAGGACAATACCATTCAGGGTGCTCGAGGTGTTCTTCTTAATGTTACCGGGGGGCCTGACATGACTCTTTTTGAGGTTAATGAAGCATCAACTCTTGTACAGATGGAAGCCCATGATGATGCGAACATTATCTTCGGAACAGTTATCGATGACAGCATGAGTGATGAAATGCGTATCACGGTTATAGCCACCGGATTCGATACGAAAGAAAGAAACAAACAAAGCATTCCGACAATTTCGAATTTTGTCAGCCATAAGCGGGAGGATCTTTCAACGCCTGCGTTTATCAGGAAAGAAAAAAGCGCGGAGAAACCCGTAGTTATAAAGATGGGAATGATTGATGATAATGAAAATACAGATTATGAGATTCCAACTTTTTTGAGAAAACAGGCAGATTAATCCACAGATTTCGCAGATTACACGGATTACCCTAATCATTTAAAGGATGATACAAAATATGCAGGGTTTAATTACCAGCCGTGCCGCGATAGAAAAGATAATGGATAATACTTTGTGAATATCTGGAAGGTTTACTGAAAATATGTAAGTCGGGAAATTCCGTTACACATTAAACCTGATGGCCAGGATATCGCCATCACTAACGATATAGTCTTTCCCCTCCAGGCGAAAACGCCCTTTATCTCGGATCTTTCTTTCGGACTCACATTCCATTAGATCATCGTATGAAAAGCATTCGGCGCGAATGAATCCGTGGGCCAGGTCCGTATGAATAGTCCCGGCAGCTTCCACGGCAGTCATTCCTTTATAGATATTCCATGCGCGAACTTCATCTGATCCCACGGTAAAGAAGCTTAAATATCCAAGAATCTCATAAGCCAGTCGAGTCAATCGGTCACGGGCCGATTCCTGAATTCCCATATCTTTCATAAAAATTTCCACCTCTTTATCGTTAAGACGGGATAATTCCATTTCAAAATTTCCGACAAATTCAATTGCCTTATATTTACTTGTAATTTCTGATAATAAATCCTGATTTTTCCCGAAATTTGTTTCGTCTGAATTTAAAATAACCATAAGAGGTTTTCTGGTGAGGAATTGAAACCCTCGAATCGATTTTTCTTCATCTTCGGCCAATTTCAGGTCGCGAGCCGGTTGATTATTATTTAATTGTTCTGTGATTTTTTGCAGCGTTTTTTCTTCCAATAAAAGTGTGTTCGTTTCCTGACCGCGTTTATAACACCATTTGATGCGCTCCAACCGTTTTTCGGTAATAACCAGATCGGAGAGCAGTAACTCAACGTCTATTTGTTCCAGATCCTGCAGAGGCGTTGGCGCTCCCATTAAATCGTCGTGAAAATTACGCACCACGAGGGCCAATGCTTCAGTGTTTTTGATTAATCCCATAGAACTACTCGAAAAAACGCCATTTCTGGCTGAATCTTCTGTAATACCTCCAAAATCAGTGATTTCTACCGTCGCATACGTTGTCTTTTTCGGTTTATACATTTTTGAGAGATATGATATCCTTTCATCAACCACGGGCACAACCGCCAGATTCGGTTTGGCCTTTGCATTGGTGTATGTCGAGACTGGCACTTCAAATTTTGTCAGAGCATTAAAAATCGTGGTTTTGCCTGAATTTGACAAACCGATAAGTCCAATTTTCATGAGTGTTCCTTTATTAAACCTTCAAGACATTTTTGTTTTTTTTGCTTCACAAAGCCGTTTATCGGCTTTTTTTAAAAGAGAAGCAGGATTCTTGACGTTAGGATCTTCCGCCGATGCTATGCCAAAGCTGATGGAAACAGGAATGGTGCTGTTCCCAAACTTCATCGGGAATTTCTTTAATAAGATTTGAAGTCGTTCCAGGACTATCAGAGCTTTTTCCGAAGTCTGATTTGGTAAAATAATGACAAACTTATCTCCACCAAACCTGGAAACCACATCTTCTTTTCGTGTTATTTCCATCATTTGATATGCTATATGCTGCAGTAAGTTGTCACCACAGTTATAATCATAAGAATCATTCACCATTTTAAAATTGTCACAGTCGATGAACAATAAGGCTAATGGAGTATCATAGCGCATGGCCCGACTGAATTCTCTTTCCAAAAGATCCTCCATTCCCCGTTGATTGAAAAGACCTGTAAGAGAATCCCTTGTAGCGAGTTGCTTCAGTTTTTCTCGTGCAGTAATGTTGGAAAGACAAATGGAGATCTTAACTGCGATTTGAGAAAGGAAGAAAATGTCCATATCAGGTTGAAAACGAGACTTGGAATAGTCCCCAAGGTTTAAACTGCCGATCACTTTTTCTTCAAGGATAAGAGGAGCAATGGCGAGAGACTTAACAAGATACTTTCGTCTCACGGGAAGCAGTTTGTAATATGGCTTCAACATATCATTGACTAAAACAGGGTTCTTTTCATCTTTTATGAGTTTTAAAAATGTGTTTCGTCCAACAAGATTTAATCGTTTTTTTAGCAAATCTGATGATTCCATTGCTTCAATAATGCGGGAAACTTCACTGCCGTTAATGATGGAAATCCATACGTGAGGAATTCCAAATTTTTCCTCAATTAACAGAAGCAACTTTTCAAAAAAATCTTTGAAATTGCTGGTGGAAAGGATGCTTACTTCAATATCGAAGAACTTCTTTGCGATTTCTTCATTGATTTTGATATGTTCCAGTGAATAATCAGGGATCAGATTTTGAGTCATAGATTTTTCCTCATACTTTTATTCAACCATCAGATTTTACAGATTACACTGATTACCTTGACCAAGTTCATACTCTCTGAATACTTTCATTATCTTTCCAGAGAAACTGTAGAGAAACCACGAACTACAACAAAAGAACCTTCACCATACCCTTTCCTTACCGGTTCAACGTCACTTGTTTCATCTAAATTCCTAAAAATTGTTTGTGTAAAAGAAAGATTTTTAAACCCTGCTTTTTCCAGATAAGAAATGATTTCATCAATGGAAAAGAAGGTCGCATTCTTATAAAAGACATTCTCGTTTTTATGCTTTTCATATATTATTCCGATGGAGCTGTTTCGGTCAACAAATCCTACAACAAACGCGCCTCCTGTCTTTAACACCCTGTGGGCTTCCTTAAAAGATAATTCAATATCATCCAGAAAACAGATTGTAGTGACCATAAGCGCGAAATCAAACTGATCGTCATCAAAGGGAAGGGCTTCAGCCACACCATTGAAAACTTCTATACCTCTTTGCCGTGCGATTTTCCCCATTGCCCTGGAGGGTTCAATTCCTGTTTTAATACCCAGCGGTTCGGCAAATCTTCCTGTTCCCACGCCGATTTCAATACCTGTTCCATTTTCTGGTATTAACGCCTTTACCGCCTGAAGTTCTGATTCGTAGGCAAATCGATTGTTTTCGAACCAATTTTCATACTGATTCGTATGTCTTTCAAAGGATTTAATTTTGGGCATATAGTTATTTCCGTCATAGTTTATTTGGTTTATGCAGCTTTAACAGTCTCGTAAAAAGCTCCGC
>DFBI01000029.1:0-2021 GCA_002367335.1 Syntrophaceae bacterium UBA3084
TTTGGAAATATGATTACTGACCATATAGCACCTTACTTACATAAAATGCCTTTTAACCGATCTAAGCTTATTTTCTTTCCGCTTATGACTAATACAACATTTTTATTTTTAAACTTTTCCTTTCGTTTAATAAATGAAGCGACAGAAAGCGCTGCTGCTCCTTCGATAAGCATATAGTGTTTTTCTAAGATGAGTATAATCGCTTTTTTAATCTCATCTTCAGAAATAAGGATATAATCATCCACATATTTCTTGCAAATTTCAAATGTAATGGCATCTTTTTCGATCCCGCCGGCAGTTCCGTCTGAAAGCGTAGGTTTGGATTCCATTTCGACGATTCTACCCGCTTTCACGGATTCATACATGACAGGGGAATTTTTCGGAAGACATCCGATAACCTCAATATTCTCATCAACTGATTTTAAATAACCGGCAATCCCGGATGCTAACCCGCCTCCGCCAATCGGTGCGAATACCACATCAACTTCCTTTAGCTGGTTTTTCAATTCCATAGCCACAGTTGCCTGTCCGGCAATAATTTTTATGTGGTTGTACGGGGGGACAAATGTCTGATGGTTTTTTTGTGCTATCTCCTTGGCATAAAATTCTGTATCGCCAACATCTGTTCCATAGAATTTTAGATCAGCTCCATAGTCTAGTAAGGTGTCAACCTTTGCTGTAGAAGCATTTTCAGGCAAATAGATCGTTCCTTTAAAATTAAATTGGTTACTTAAATAGGTCAATGCCGCTGCGTGATTGCCACTGGAAACAGTAACCACACCTTTATCCAGATCTTTTTTAGAGAGATTAAGAACGAAATTAGCCGCTCCGCGAAGTTTAAATGATCCCGTTTTCTGTAAATTTTCAAGTTTCAAATAGACCCGACACTCGCCAAGTTTACTGAGAGCGGGAGAATATTCGAGAGGAGTTTCTCTTACAACCGTTTTTATTCTATCTTCCGCAGCTATGGTTTCTTTTTTAAAATCGATGTTGTGTAAACTATATTTAATTGACATTCAATAAATCCTCCTCAAGCATTTTCATTAACAATTAAATCTTTTAAACCATAAACATAAATTATTTTTGATATATTTGGATTAATAATCCCATAATGATGTATTCTCTCCGGGTGGAGCATTTCTTCTGATATGTTCTGCCATTTCTCTATACATGCCGCCGATGTCGCCTTTTTCATACCATGGGTCCCATCCATGACCGCCGACAACGCCATATTCAAATCTACCCGGATAATGCGGATTTTTGGTAGAGGCAAGAAACTTTTCAAAGAGATAGACGGCTTGCTCGATCCACCAGTTATCCATCCTGCCGCAGAATATATTAATTTTTCCGACTAATTTCGGTCCGACGGTTTCCCAGTTTTTTTTCAGATAATAGGTAATATCATAATGTTCTATGGCCCATTGAGCCACTTCAGGGTCAATGACGCCGGTCCAGGGATCCCAGATAGGTTTCGGATAGCCATCTTCGGCAACCGGCGCAAAAACAGCATTCCATACCGCCCATTGTCCGCCGCTTCGATATCGTGTCCCTTCAACCTCTTCTTTCAAATTTTCCTGGTCCATCCTGAAACGAGGCATACCATCGGTTTGACGGCTCGCCGGTATGGCCACTTTCGTCCATTCATGTTCAATATAATAAGCGTTTTTCGGTTTATAGAGATTGACCAACTCGTAATAATGAAAATCAATCTGATCAGGAAAAAACGTCCAGGTGCCGCCATAAAAATCGGGATACCAAACCATTTGAGCAAGCGATTCCCAGCCACCTGTTGAGCCGCCGGTAAGCACACGGGAATACGGTTTGCCGATGGCGCGGAATTTTTTTTCAAGTGCTGGGATGACTTTCTGAACAAATGCATCGCCATACGGTCCTACATTTTCCGAGTTGATCGCATAGGAATCATCGTAATACGGAGTGGCATGTTGAAAAGTCACCAATAACATTCGGGGAAAATCATCCGAAGTCCAGGCTTCATAAAACGCATTGCCCTTCTTGTCTCC
>DFBI01000029.1:2050-3636 GCA_002367335.1 Syntrophaceae bacterium UBA3084
AAATGATCATGCTCATATACCACAGGGTATCGCGCCTCAGGATGTTCATGGAATCCTTTTGGAAGGAGTATCCTCGCGCCAATATACATCGGATGTCCCCAGAATTTGGAAACCAATTTGCTCTTCACCTTAATATTCTTGACCCATTCCGTGTCTTTAGGCTCCGGTATAGGTGGAATCTTTTGATCCAGTATTATTGATATAGTTGTGTCTTTATCAGGATTGAAATGTATTTTGTAGGTTTTGCTTAACAAATTTCCCGGTGAATAACGCCACTGCTGACCCTCACCCTGGTCCATGTGTAATTTGACGATGTGCCCGTCGGAACGGTGAAATGTCGTGTACACATTTAAATAGGCCTTGACATTGTAATCACCGGCAGGAATGTGTTTTAAGCTTCTAACAGGATTACCAAGTGCAGTTTTATCAATGATTGCCTGCTCACCCAGTTCCAGATCGTCAACATTTATACCAAACACCGGCGTTCCATTGGCATTCACATCGGTAATGAATTTCTCAGTTCGTGACAATAATAGCAGTAACCTGCCAGATGCGGCCATATCCCTAACAGATGAGGAAAACGATATTGCAAATTTGGGACATTCGTTATGACTTCCCCCGGTGGTATTCCCGGAAGTGGCGCCCTCTTTTACCAGACCCAAATAGATATTTTCAATCCAGGTCTCGGCATTCGTAAACGCAGTGCCCCAAGAATCGTATTTGGCAGGGAGTCCCTCTTTTTTTATTTGTTCCAGGCTTTCTCCAACTGATTTTTTTCTCTCGACCATACTGATAGTTTCAGCAAGCATATCTCTTGTGGATTTTAAATCTTGTAGATTGGAAAGCGAATAATGTCCCGGAATGATTTTTGCATCTTGCGGAATAACTTGAATGAGGTTTTCTACGTTTTTCAACATCCCTTTAACACTTCCGCCTGCATCAAGATCGACAGTTGGAAAACATGATATGCCGGAATTCCAGAGATCGCCCAAATGAACCACATTGGATTTAGTAAAGAAAACCACTACATCATTATCAGTATGTCCAGGTGGGTAATGCACAGCCCTTATCTCTTCACCATTGAAAAAAATCGAAATTTGTTTATCAAAAGTGATATCCGGTTGATTTTCCTTCAACATGCGTTTGCGCGCATTTGTATGAGCAATAATTATGGCCGTTTTTCTCAGGGCTGAGTTTCCGTAGGTGTGATCTGCGTGGTGGTGAGTGTTGATGATATATTTAATCTCACCATTTGTGATTTTTCTCAGCGCTGCCCGAATTTGATCGGCAAGTGGTGCAAATTGAGTGTCAACGAGCAAGATTCCATCTGGTCCCGCTGAGACCGCAATATTGCCAGCGACATCCCCGGTAGCTTCAAGCAGGTAAATATTCCCGGCTACATGGGTTGTTACAATCCGCACATTGTCCAGATTCGGTATCTCATCCTGAGAATAAGCTGCATAAAAAGAGGAAACAATTATTATTACAGCTAATAATAGTTTTTTCATATTAATTTTCTTTTTTTTGTTCACGACAATGTTCTCTCCTTTTCATCCAATATCTACCGGCTATATGCCAAATGAAAT
>DFBI01000059.1 GCA_002367335.1 Syntrophaceae bacterium UBA3084
AAATCAGCAAATTCGCTTAAGCCTCTTTCATCCTTCATTTCAGAAACCTTCAGCATCATCGGAAGATTTACTCCGGTGACAACTTCGATTTTCCCTTTTTTCAAAAAGGATAGCGAAATATTTGAAGGTGTGCCCCCAAACAGATCTGTTAAAATCAGGACCCCCTTGCCGGAATCCAACTTTTTTATAGCCGCAGTAATATCATTTTTTAAGCTCCCTACCCCTTTTGTCTCATCCACAGAGATAGCAAGGGCACCTTCCATATCTCCCCTTATTGACTTAGTAACTTTTATCAATTCATTTCCCAGGTTACCATGTGTTATAATCAATACGCCAATCATACTTCACCCCAATAATGTTGTTATCTGGTTTCCATCCAGAAANNCAATCTGCGGGATTGTTTGTGCGGTGTACATTAGTACACCTCCGCACAATCCCTTGATTTCCTTGACCTTACGAAAAATTGCTCATTTCTGAACAGGAAACTTATTAGTGTCCATTTTTTTGAGGAATTCATTTCTGGATGGACACTATCTAGCCAAGCAGGCTAATGAAATGGTCTTCAATTGTCAAGAACTTAAAATGAATTTAAACATATTCTTCCTTGACATATCCCTGTTCTTTAAATTAAATGAAGCATCTTGTTATAGTAGGAATTACAGGACTTGATCATGACTGCAAAAATTAAGAGAAGGTGCCCAAACTGTAATGCAGAGATCGAATTTTACCATAATCCAATACCAACTGTTGACATTATTATAGAAATAGATAAAGGGAAAATTATCCTGATAAAACGTAAAAACGATCCCGTCGGATGGGCTATTCCCGGGGGTTTCGTTGATTATGGAGAGTCTCTTGAAAAAGCGGCAGTCAGAGAGGCAAAAGAAGAAACATCACTGGATGTGACACTCATTAAACAAATGCACACGTATTCCAGGCCGGACAGGGATCCCCGTCAGCATACTATCTCCACTGTTTTTATTGCCAGGGGAAAAGGAACGCCTGAAGCTGCGGATGATGCCGCAGAAATTGGCGTATTTACAGAAGACAACCTTCCCGAGCCACTCATGTTTGATCATAGAGAAATACTTTACGATTATTTCAAAAGAACAACTATTATGAGTTGACAATTTGAATTCAGAACTTAAGATAACTCAAAGTGAATGATGTTACTAAACAAAGGATGGAGGTAATGCCCGTTGGCTGATTTGTATAAATGCAAAAAGACAAATACATATATTACAGAACCATGCAATGACAGTGATTGTGAATGGTGGTTAAACAATGAAATATTTTGTAATTGCACCTGGGTAGCGTGTAATTACGGTCCCTTCACCCTTGAAGAGGTGGGTGAGATGATGGGTGTAACCAGGGAAAGAATAAGACAAATTGAAGCGAAGGCTCTGAAGAAACTGCAACATAAAAAGAGAAGGGATCAATTGAAGGATTTTGCGAAAGCAACTTACGGTGAAGAGTAAATATAAGACCTTGCATAATCTGCAAAGGGTTCTAAATATGAAAAGATAATGGTATATAGCGTAAAAAGTGGAAGCCTGGGTTATTTTTCCTTCCGTTTTTTTAATCCATTGAGAAACGTTTTCATATGCTCTTTTCTTTCGGCTCTCGAAAAAAGCAGAGCACATATTTCAAACTCATGTTCAAGGGCAGTATTTTTGTCAAGGCGGGGAACAATATCGGATATTCTCTTGACAGCTTCAATGGCTTTCGCCGATCTTTTAGCAAGTTCTTCGGCGATAATTTTTGCCTCTTCCAAAAATCTCTCCGGTGGCGCAACTTTATTAACAAGACCGATTCGTAACGCCTCTTGCGCTCCCATAGGCTCCCCCAGCATAGCAATCTCTTTTGCCTTTGCCATGCCAACAATCCGTCTTAAGGGATCAAAAAGAGGGTTTAAACCAAATTTCAATTCCGGATGACCGAATATAGCGGTTTCAGATGCTACAATAATATCACACACCGTAGCCAGGTTAAAGCCGCCTCCCAGCGCTACACCGCTAACAGCCGCAATAACGGGCTTCTTGAATGTATATACGCGTTGCAGAAGTTTTGTCACGGACGCAAAATAATCGTCTATTTCACCATCGGGAAGTGCGGCCATTTCGTTGATATCCATACCGGCAGAAAATACATAATCACCGCCTGTCAGTATTACAACCCTCACAGAAACATCATTTTCAAATCGATAAAAACAATCCTCCAGATCTTCCCTCATGTCTTTTGAAAGGGCATTCATCTCTTCGGGACAATTTAACGTGACAATTATGTAACCATCTTCTGTCGTTATTTTAAGAGTATTATAGTCCATTAGAACGGTATTATGATCCTCGTTATGATGTATAATCCACCATCTTTTTTAGTTCCTTGCCTGCCTTGAAGAAGGAAACTTTCTTCTTAACAATATAAACCGACTCGCCCGTTCCGGGATTTCTACCCATTCGGGAATTTCTTGTCCTTACTGTAAAATTTCCAAATCCCCTGATTTCTACTCTATTGCCTTTCGCCATTGCACTTTTGATACTATCAAATATTATCCTTATCGCATACTCCAGATCTTTTTTTGAATAATCTTTCAGTTTTTCTTGTAAATTATCAATTAAATCTTTCCTGGTCATAATTTCCTTATATTATCCTTAGATTCTTTATCCGTGAAAATAAATTCGCCCTTGCGGGCTTGCCGCTTCAATTTGTGTAAATATACTGGATTCCTGTTTCCTCCCCCCGGAATTCCCCTGAAACAGTAGAAACAATTTCTTTTACAAGATATCGAAGCAGACCCGTGCGTTTTTCCTTTGGGTAAACTACCGCAGGCTTTCCCTTTATACCTGAAAGTCGAGCTGCGAGATCGATTGTGTATTCCATATTGCCTATGTAATCAACTAATCCTAAGTTAAGGGCCTGCCTGCCGCTAAAAATCCTCCCATCAGCAAGAGC
>DFBI01000031.1 GCA_002367335.1 Syntrophaceae bacterium UBA3084
GGCGCTTATCAATATCTTCTCGACTGGCACCGTGATCAATACATTACCGATAGTCCGGAGAAATGGGCCAAAGGGCGCAAACCCTGCCTTTATCAGGGACCCGGCGGTGACTGGCGGTTAACTACCGACGAGCGAAAGCGTATTCTCCTCAACAATATCTATGGCGTGGACATTGACGCTCAGGCCGTGGAAGTGACCAAACTTTCTCTCCTTCTCAAGGTGCTGGAAAACGAAAGCGCTGAAACAATCGGAAAAACACTCGAACTGTTCCACGAACGGGCACTTCCCGATCTGGGAAGCAATATCAAATGCGGCAACTCCCTCATCGGCCCCGACTTTTACGAGGGACAACAGACGAGTTTTCTTGATGAAGAAGAAATGTATCGCGTCAATGTCTTTGACTGGAACGCAGAATTTTCCGAAATTATGGGGGCAGGGGGATTCGATGCGGTGATTGGAAATCCGCCGTATGTTCGGCAGGAGAGTTTGATATATTTAAAACCCTATTTTGAAAAGCGATTTTCCGTTTACAACGGCGTAGCAGACCTATACGTCTATTTTATAGAAAAGGGCGTTTCGCTTTTGAAGCAAGAAGGCTTCTTTTCATATATCGCCGGCAATAAATGGCTTCGGGCAAATTACGGCAAATCCCTGCGGCAATGGATGAAACAACAACATATTGTTAAAATCATAGATTTCTGCGACTTGCCGGTATTCAAGCAAGCAACGACCTATCCTTGTATCATCGTTGTTCAGAAAAAAGGCCCTGGACAGACATTCCGGGCCGTCACAATGAAAACGCCGGATTATGGCGATTTGCAAGAATATGTCATTAAACATTGCTATGATGTGCGGCAAGATGCACTCGAAGACTCTGGCTGGTCTCTGGTTAATCAAAGAACTCAGGATGTGCTGGACAAACTCCGCAAAACCGGTGTGCCCCTGGAAGAGTATGTTGGCGGGAAAATTTATCGCGGCGTTTTAACTGGTTTTAATAAAGCGTTCGTCATCGATGAGGCGACCCGAAAAAAGCTGATTGCCGATGATCCCAAAAGTTCGGAAATAATAAAGCCCTTTCTAGCCGGGAAAGATATCAAACGGTATCAACCCGTCACCAGCAAAAAATATGTAATATTCACAAGACGCGGTGTCCAAATTGAAAAATATGCCGCCATCAGGAGTTATCTAGCGCAGTTTAAGGAAAGGCTTATGCCGCGTCCGAAAGACTGGAAAGGCAAAAAATGGAAGGGCAGAAAGCCTGGTTCTTATCAATGGTACGAGATTCAAGATGCAGTCGATTATTACGCCGAATTTGAAAAGCATAAAATTTTATGGCCTGGTATAAGTGCAGAAGTCGCCTCCTTTGCTCTTGATAGATCAGGTTATTTTGGCAACGACAATAACCAGATTATTGTAAGCAGCGATAAGTATCTACTTGGTGTTCTCAATTCTAAAAACATGAGATTTCTTCTCTCACATATCTGCGATAAAGTTCAAGGCGGTTTTTACCGGCTGAAAATATCTTATATTCAACAAGTTCCAATCCGTACAATCAACTTCGACGATCCCACTGACGTTGCACGGCATAACCAAATTGTCAGCCTTGTCGAACAGATGCTTGATCTCAACAAACAACTGGCCGAAGCCAAAGTACCCCAGACAAAAACCGTCCTCCAGCGTCAAATTGAAACCACGGACAGGCAAATTGACCGACTGGTTTATGAATTGTACGAATTGACAGAAGACGAAATCAAGATCGTGGAAGAGTCATAAATCACAGGGGAGGCAAGTACCCCATTTAGCAGAAATGCCAGTACTGGCATTTCTGCTAAATACCGATCCGCAGTTCCCTTTTTTTAGAGATATTTTCAGGCGTTGACATGTGATGCTTTTGTTTGATAAAAATACTGACAATATTGAAGATAATGGGGTAACGCAAATTTGCCCGAAAATACCCTCAATATCATTATATCAAGGCAAATTGGCCTGACAATCTATACGTTGGGCAAAGGAGAATATTGATGAGCACACACTTACCGGCTCTTCTTGATACTGCAACTGCTGAGGTTTTTCCTGTTCTTGTAAAGAGAGAAACAGACTTACTTGTACAAGCCAGGAAACTTTTTGACGGCGGTTTTTATGATCATGCGCTTTTAGACATTTGGAATGCCGCCGTCAATAATCTACGTCGAAGAGTTGAATCTTATGGGGTAGATATTTTTCTTTCCACAATTAAAGATGAACCTGGTCGAAAAAAATATACCTCTGATGGAGATAGCCTTGCCGAGTGCTGGGCTGGTGTCGATGATCTTGTTCTAATTGTTGGTGCTACTCGCCTCGGGCTTCTAAATAAGAAGGCCGGTAAGTCTCTTGAGATGATCAATTGGATGAGAAACCATGCTTCTCCTGCACATGAATCAGAGCACTCTGTGGAACAAGAAGATGTTATAGCACTTGCACTGTTGCTACAAAAAAATCTTTTTGAAGATCCACTCCCTGACCCAGGACACTCAGCATCTTCTCTTTTTGAGCCTGTAAGGTCATCACCCTTAACAGAGGAATCAGTGAGCCTGCTCAAAGATCAAATTAATGGGCTTCGCAACCCAGATGTGAGAGTCGCATTTGGATTCATGCTAGATTTAATTTGCGCAGGTGTTGAACCAGCATATTTGAATGTTACATTACTTTTTCCAACGCTCTGGGAAAGAGCATCAGGAGAAATGCGAAAGACTGCTGGGTTAAGATATTACTCTTTTACCGTGAATCCAGAGTCTGATGAGAGTGAAGACAAGAAAGCACGTGACAGAATCCTTTATATTCTTACACACGTTAATGGTATCAAGTTTATTCCTGATGGGGCGCGTGCCGCAATTTATAGAAGAGCAGCGCAACAGCTTGCATCAGCAAAAAACACGAGCTATGGATGGGCAAATGAAGATGCCGCAGCACGTAGTCTTGCCCAATTTGGGCCTTACGTTCCGAGTATTACATTTGAGGAAGTCTATCAGGAGATTTTAGCAGTATGGTGCGGTAATTACTGGGGTCGTTCAGGAGCACACAATACACTCACTCTTTTTATAAATGCGCTTACAGTTGATCAAATTCGTACGATCGGGCAAATGTTCATTAACAACGACCGGGTTCGGGATGAGTTATTTCAGAGTAAACCGAAATCAAGGGCCACAGAATTACTGGAGTTACTAAAAAGTAAGCTTTCACTCGAAGCGCATAAGACAGAAATAGATACGGCAATAGATTTCGTTACAAAGCTATGAGATTACCCAACCATTGCATACACCAGACGGCGAGAAGAACTGCGGCGCTGACGCGGCAAGTTTATTGGTGCCACTGGTGATGCAGGTTATAACTAAATAATATGATACCTCCAAAGACTAATCAAAAGTATATTAATCGCCTGAATGAACTGATCGCAAAGGGCAAAGACGTGCCAGTCAGAACTGAATCTGTAGGTCGCCTCGCCAATTTCGTAACTGGTGAAAAATCCTACAAACAAGTTGACAGGGTTGATTGGCCAAAATTTGTTGAGTGGAGAACCAACTGCACAACATTATTAGATAATATCATACCAGCTAATAGCATACACAGGGCAACTGTGGACGGATTCCAAACATTAGGAAACAATAAGGACAAACTGGAGTTCGGAATTTCATTTTTAAAATCCATACGAGAAGATTTGGAAAGTGGTTTTTTAGACGACTTATCTCTCAAAATTGAGGTAGAATTATCCAGTGACTATATGGGTCAAGCTGAGTCACTATTAAAAGAAGGCGCAACAGGTAAGCATGATCATGTACCAGCTGCTGTACTCGCTGGAGCTGTATTAGAAAAAGCACTAAAAACACTATGCGCCAAACTCACACCTCCAGAGCCAACAAAAAACGATAACGGAAAGCCGTTAATGCTAAATGCTCTTATTGCCAGCCTGAAGAAAAGAGGCATTTTTAATGAAATAGTCGCAAAACAATTACGTACTTGGGCAAGCATCAGAAACAGTGCAGCACATGGGGAGTTTGAAGAATTTAATAAGATACAAGTTGAAAGCATGGTCGCAGGAATTAAGTCGTTTCTTATGCAGTATTTGTCATGAGATATCGGTAGGTTGAACAAATTGCTGGAGGGTAAATTCCGGGTAAATTCCGGGGACACAATACTAAATTATTGGAGCGAAATTCCGGGGGGGGAGACGAGGGACGTCCATCAACAAGTAAGTAATCCACCCTCTATGTTCAGATACTCGTTCTCGTCTACTACATCCCGCACTTCATCCAGCAGCTTCCTGTTTTTAGAGGTGTTTTCACACGTTGACATATGATATTCTCATTGGTAAAAAATAGTAACAAAATTGAAAATAATAGAATAAGGCAAATCTGCCCGAAAATGTATTCAATATCATTATATCAAGGCAAATTGGCCTGTCAATCAATGGTTCCTCAAGGCGCTTCGCGCCTTGAGGAATGCCGAGTTGCCGGATACCCGGCCGAACGAATGGTTCTCCGGCGCAAAGCGCCTTGCGAACCAGTCGTTCGACCGGCAAATCTTCCTGCATAACCAGACGCTCCGCGTCCATTATGCCGCTAAAATTTGCCCGTCAACTCGGCGTTATATGGTCTTAATTAAAAAGTGAGAAACAAACTACAAACGAAATGAAAGAAAACCAACAAAATCAAATTGGACAGGAAATTAAGTATCAGATAGCGGGTTGGATACTTTTTATAATATGTGCCATTTTCTTCACCGCATCAGGCTTGAAAAATCATGATATTTTGACATTCATAGGTGGTGTCATCTTCTTAATTTCCTGTATAGTTTTTCTTATACCGCTGGTTAGGCCAAATAAAAAAGCGGAGAATGATAAAAAAATCATATAACCAAGCTAATTCAGCC
>DFBI01000024.1:0-321 GCA_002367335.1 Syntrophaceae bacterium UBA3084
CAGGCTTTTAACGCGCTGCTTTTTCTTTATCGGGAGGTTCTGGGGCAGGAGTTTGGCGATTTTCGAAACACGATACGGGCAAAGCAGAGTACGCGCATTCCTGTGGTGCTGACCAAAGATGAGATAAAACAGATATTCATCCACCTGTCGGGTAAGCATGAACTCATGTTGAAGCTGATTTACGCCAGCGGCATGCGGGTGACCGAGTGTGTCAGGTTGCGGGTCAAGGACCTTGATTTCGGCAATCAATCACTTATTGTCCGTTCCGGTAAGGGGGACAAGGACAGGGTGACCCTGCTTCCCGAATTTCTTCACGGCCCT
>DFBI01000024.1:353-669 GCA_002367335.1 Syntrophaceae bacterium UBA3084
GCTGTTTATCTGCCGGAAGCCCTTGAGCGGAAATATCCAAATGCAAGCAGGGAATGGGCCTGGCAGTATGTGTTTCCTTCAGGCAACCTGGCGGTGGACCCGAGAAGCGGTGTTGTCCGGCGTCATCATATCGGCCAGCAGACGCTGCAACGGGCCATGAAAACCGCGCTCCGGAAAGCGGAGATCAACAAGGCCGCAAGCGTTCACACGCTTCGCCACTCCTTTGCCACCCACCTGCTTCAGGCGGGGTATGATATCCGGACGGTGCAGGACCTGCTTGGTCATAAGGATGTCAGCACCACCATGATTTATACGC
>DFBI01000024.1:775-1020 GCA_002367335.1 Syntrophaceae bacterium UBA3084
ATAAGGCCCAATTTTTACAAATTGGGCCTTATCTTTTTGGCTCCCCAGCGCGGACTCGAACCACGGACCCGATGGTTAACAGCCATCTGCTCTACCAACTGAGCTACTGAGGAATATAAAATTCGGAGGTGGATTTCTACCAGAGACTAAATGAATTTGCAATAATTTTTTGTTTATCTGCAACTCATACAGGTCGTCAGATTATTGAAGGGTACTCCCGTTGTCTTGCTTATATATCTTAACTG
>DFBI01000024.1:1068-20413 GCA_002367335.1 Syntrophaceae bacterium UBA3084
ACCTTATTCCAGATGATTCTCTTATCATCTTCAGCTTCCATCTTAACATAACCCGTTGGGCATACATAAGCACATGCACCACAGCCGATGCAGGAATTTGGATCGAATTCAATTTGAGGATCTTCCAGATCACGACCCGGTCCCCTGTCCTGAAATGTAAGGGCGCTGACACCGACGATTTCCCTGCATGCTCTGACACATAGCCCGCAAAGGATGCAGTCGTGTTCTTCCCCCTTTTCTTCAAAGACATCCACTCCCACCTTCTCTGCAATTTCTCTTACGGCTTCAGTTTCGGGGTATTTATAATAGAGCAACTCTGCAGCCATCTTACGGCTTTCAAGTGCTTTGCTTGAATTTGTCTTAATCTCCATCCCGTTTTCAACCGCTGTATTGCAGGAGGTTGCAAGCTGCCATTTTCCATTTGTTTTTACTTCAACCGTACAGAGACGGCAGGCGCCGAATGGGCTGAGATCATCATGGTGACATAGAGTCGGAATATCCAGTTTCAAATCCCGGGCATTTTCCAGTATAGTAGAACCATCCTTTGCCTTAACCTTTCGCCCATCTATAACTATATTAACCATTACATTCCCCTTACTTGTTGTGTATAATTTTAAATATGATGATCAAACGGCTTTCTGCCAGACTACAACCCTGTAACACCTGAGACAGCGCTGTGCTTCATTCATCGCTTGTGACTTATCGAATCCACCTTCGATCTCGGCAAAATCGCCGGTTCTTTTTCTTTTATCCAGAAAACTGACATTGTTTACCGCGCTTTTACTAATGAAGGCCTGTCCACGATGTTTTGTTAAATCCACATCTGTGAAAGAAACCCTGCCGTCAAAATGATTCCCCTGAATATAACAATCGATACTTTTGGCAACTTCATTACCTGCATTAAGAGCCTCTATTAAAGTTGCGGGGCCGGTAACACAATCACCGCCGGCAAAGATACCCTTTATATTTGTCATGTAAGTCTCAGGATCAGCCTTTATGGTTCCCCATGCTGTAGAGCCAAGCTTTTTCTTATTCTTTACAACGGGCAGTGCCGGGCTTTGACCTATCGCAGCTATTATCATATCCGCATCGATTGTGAACTCTGAACCTTTGACAGGAACGGGCCTTTTCCTTCCGCTTTCGTCAGGCTTACCAAGTTTCATCCTTACACATCTTGCAGATTTGAATTTCCCGTCTTTTACCAGGATCTCTACAGGTGCTGTAAGATATTTAATGGTTACGCCTTCTTCTTCAGATCCTTCTATCTCTTCTTCTCTCGCGGGCATTTCAGTACGGGATCTTCTGTAAACGATCTCCACGTCTTTAAATCCGAGCCTTACGCAACTGCGGGCACAATCAATGGCAACATCACCACCACCGATGATTATGACCTTCTTCCTGGATTCGATCTTTTTCCCAAGGTTCAAATCTCTCAGAAACTCAACGCCGTCGACAAAACCTTCACATTCCTGATCTTCTCCTTTGACCCCCATATTTTTCCCCTGATGGGCGCCCACAGCAACAAAGACAGCTTTGTAACCCTGTTTCTGCAGTTTCCCAAAGTCGAGTTCGTCAACTTGAACATTTAATTTGATCTCCACCCCCATCCTCTTGATTAAATTAATCTCATGATTAAGGATGTCTGAGGGGAGACGATATTCGGGGATTCCTGCGGCGGCCATCCCTCCGGCCCTGGGCAAAGACTCAAAAATTGTTACGCCATAGCCTATTGAACGAAGGTTATAGGCAGCCGCAAGCCCTGCCGGGCCTGCTCCTATGATGGCGACATTTTCTTCTTTTTCGCTTGCGGGAGTACCAAGAGAACTGGCTCCATTCTGAAGATCAAAATCTGCGGCAGCTTTTTTTAGAAGTCTAATGGCCAGCGGCTCATCAATATCTTTGCGTACACAAGCCTCTTCACAGGGATGCGTGCAGACACGTCCTACAACACCGGGCAGGATGCAATCCTCACGAATCAGGTTGAGGGAATCGCCGAATTTATTATTCCTGATCAATTCTATATAACCGGGGATATCAAGACCGGCCGGACATGCCTCAATGCAGGGAGCCGTTACGACAGTTGAATATTCCCTGTCCTCAATCTTCTTTTCCCCCTTCATGAGAGAGATAAAATCAGATTTGTAGTGTTTAATGGCATCCAGAATGGGGAAAAGGGCGGATTGACCGAAAGCACACTTTGCGTTTGCAGATACTTCCCTGACAATTTTTTCCATTTCATCAAGGATTTCCTTATCTCCAAACCCTTCAATCATTAACTCAAACATATCCATGAGCTTGTCAATGCCAATCATGCAAACGGAGCATTCACCGCATGATATTTTTCTTATCTCTTTCAAATAATTCAGGGTCAGGGACAGGATATCCGCCTTTTTATTCATTGCTACCAGACCATTCCAACCCATAAGGGCCGTTGCTTTTTCTCCGCCTGACATTTCAGGAAATTTAATATCAGCGGATTTGGAGGTCTTGGAAACGTTACCCTTCCTGTTATCCACAATCTTGCCATTCCAACTGCTAAATGCAACTCTATCCATTGTTAAGCCACCTTATTATGTGTTTTATATGCGGGGAGGGATTTATTCAAACAATCCCCACTCAAATTCCAAATCTGACCAGGAGTGTAAACCATGCACTTTATCCAGCAATTTGTTATATTCCTGTGAGACCCTGGCCTGGATTTTCTCTGTCTGTTCCGGTGTAAGATGACGGAAACGACCCTGGCGCTTAAGATAATCTTCAATAGGCCTTAACTCGTCCACTTCAATAGTTATCTTATATTTACCATCTTCCACCTCATAAAGAGGAAACATACCGGTTTCGACTGCCAGACGTCCCAGTTTGATTGTCTCCTCGGAAGCGCTTCTCCATCCTGTCGGACAAACCGAGAGACAGTGGATATACGAAGGTCCTTTAACTTTCCTGGCCTTTTTAACTTTATTCATGAAATCAAAAGGATAACTGGGACTTGCCGTAGCAACATAAGGCACGTTGTGGGCAACCATGATTTCGGCAACATTCTTCTTCCATGTCTGTTGACCCTGAATTACCTTGCCCGCAGGTGAAGTCGTTGTGGCTGCTCCCATGGGAGTTCCACTGGAACGCTGAATACCCGTGTTCATGTAAGCCTCATTATCAAAACAGACAAAGAGCATATCGTGCCCTCTCTCCATAGCTCCCGAGAGGGCCTGCATACCGATATCCATGGTACCACCGTCACCGGCGATTGCCACCGTTTTTACATCCCGGTCCGGAATCCTTCCCTTTCTTCTCAATGCTTTTAATCCGGCCTCAACACCGGAACCTACCGCCGCGGCATTCTCAAACGCGAGATGTATCCATGGCAACTCCCACGCAGTCGTGGGGTAAAAACTTGCAATAACTTCCATACAACCCGTTGCGTTGGCAATAACCGTATCGGGCCCAAGCGCCTTGCACATTAAACGAATTGCCAGTGCCTCGCCACATCCCTGACATGCCCTGTGCCCTGGACAGAAATACTCTTTCTTGTCTATCAGTCTCGGGGCAAATAAATCAAAGTTCTCTATAATGCTCATTATCCCCTCACTCCATAATATTCATAATCTTTAATAATTCCTTTTTTGCCTGCCTTTGCGGCATCTTCGATGAGTTTCATAAAATCTTTTACCGTAACATCTCTTCCACCAAGGCCTATAATGGAATTATAAACCAGTGGACGTTCTTTTTCATTGTACAGCGCCGATTTTACTTCCGCAAAGACCGGGCCGCCGGGTCCGCCAAAGGAAACCGCACGATCCGTAACGATCAGCGATTTCGCCTTCTTCACTACCGCTTTCAGTTCCTCAAAGGGGAAAGGTCTCCAGAGTCTTAATTTAACCAGGCCAACACGCATTCCCTTCTTGCGCAGCTCATCTATTGCTATCTCAGCTGTTTCACCCATGGACCCCATGGTCAACAATAAAATTTCCGCATCTTCCGCCAGATAAGTTTCAACCGGCTTATAACGACGGCCAAACATCTTCTCCCACTCGTCCCATACCTTAAATATAGTTTTCTTTGAATTTATCAAGGCCTCGTCCTGGGACTTCCTGGACTCCGCATAAATTTCCGGCATACCAAGGGTTCCCATGGAAATCGGATGATCGGGATGAAGTGTCGCAAAAGGCTTGCGCACCGGGAGAAATTTATTTACCTCTTTCTGATCCGGGAATTCAATAAGTTCAACCGTGTGTGTCAGTTGGAAACCATCCATATTCAGGCAAATGGGAAGCATGACATCATCGTCTTCGGCAATTTTGAAGGATTGGATCGTCATGTCTACCACTTCCTGGCCGTTCTCCGCGAAAAAAACGATCCATCCCGCGTCTCTCTGGGGCATAATGTCTGAGTGATCATTCCATATATTGATGGGTCCTGATATTGCCCTGTTGGCATTTGCCATAACGACGGGAAGCCTCATGGCAGAAACTATAGGCAATATTTCATGCATGTACATCAGGCCCTGGGAACTGGTGGCCGTATAGACCCTTGCTCCTGTTGCCGAAGCGCCGGACACACAACTGATCGATGTATGCTCAGATTCGACCGTGACAAACTCCGCATCAATCCTCCCGTCAGCAACAATATCAGACAGGTGTTCCGCAATATGAGATTGAGGAGTAATCGGATAGACGGCTGCCATGTCGATATTACACAGCCCCACCGCCTCTGCCGCAGCAATTCCTACTTCCATACCAACTTGTTTAGCCATTCTTATCCCTCCTCAACCATTTTTATGGCGCCCGGCCAGCATTCGAGTGCACAGATTCCACACCCCTTGCAATAATCAAGATCCGCCCTGAAGAACCCCTCGTCATCCTGAGAGACACATCCCTCCGGGCAGAAAATATAGCAGACGCCACACTTGATACACTTTGAATCATCCCACACAGGACGTTGTGCTTTCCAGCTCCCCGTATGGTAACTCCTTGCACTTGCAGGTTCGAACACCATACAACCGGGATTTATCTCCTGCCAGGTTTCAGGCCATTTTTTCTTTTTCATAGGTAAACCTCAAAATTAATTAGCTGATTTAGATATTTTCACTTCTTTATAAGCCCTTTTAAAGGCATTTATGTTTTTCGGCGCTAACCTTCCAAATCTTTCTTCCAGGGGGGCTTCCAGTGATTTTGCCTTTATTAAATCTACTACCTTAACAAGGGCTCCAAGCATCGTCGTATTCGTTATGGGAACGCCCAGTTCCTGCCAGGCTATTTTCGACGCATCCACCGTAGCAACGGCTCCCTTAAAATTCAGTTCTTTTCCTACCTCTTCAGGTGATTTCTGGGTATTGACAATGAGTATGCCATCCGGTTTCAACCCTTCCAGGACATTAACCAGGCCTACAAGGCTTGGATCAAGAACAACAACCACATCAGGATCATAGATAGCTGACCTTACCTTTATTCGCTTATCGTCAATCCGGTTAAACGCCGCCACAGGAGCTCCTCTTCTTTCAGGACCAAAGCTGGGGAAACCCTGGGCATACTTTCCTTCTTTAATGGCGGCCAGCGCAAGCATCTCTATTGATGTTACCGCACCCTGACCTCCTCTTCCATGCCACCTTATTTCGATCATCCGGTAATTCTCCCTTAAACTGCGTTATTTGAGAACAATAGCTCTGCTATTTAATATATCTGATATTTACTGTCAATATTTTTTTGAGAAAAATTCTTCAACGAGTGGGATGGATATTATTCTACACCCCCCGGCGGAACTCAATGGCCTTTGCCATGGTCATTTTATCCGTGTATCTGAGATCACCCCCGACGGGAACTCCGAGAGCAATCCTCGTAATTTTTACATCTTTCCCTTTCAAAAGTTTTGCAATAAGTAAAGCGGTTGATTCGCCCTTCACGCTTGGATTGGTTGCTAAGATAACCTCTTTAACACTGTCTTTTGAAACTCTGTCTAATAATTCCTGCAGCCTCAGTTTATCCGGGCCTATTCCGTCAATAGGTGAAAGCAATCCATGAAGCACATGGTAGGTACCTTTGAAACTCTCGCTCTCTTCCACAGCCGCCAATGAATCCGGGTCAGAAACGACACAAATAATCTCCTTGTTCCTTGTAGTATCTCTACAAATATCACAGAGTTCCCGATCTGCCAGATTAAAACATACGGGACACAAACGAATTTTCTTTTTAACTTCAACAATGCTTTCAGCAAGTCTGATTGCATCTTTCTCAGGAGAGGTCAGAATAAATAACGCCAATCTTGTTGCCGTCTTTTCTCCAACTCCGGGGAAATTGCTCAGCTCTTTAATAAGACATCGAATCGGAAGTGCGTAACCTGTTGTCATATCGGGGAGACCTCTACGTTAATCCGGGAATATTGAGATTGAGCCCACCCGTAATCTTTGACATTTCCTCCGCCGACATCTCCTGAGCTTTACGGATTCCCTCGCTTACTGCTGCCACAATCAAATCCTGAAGCATCTCGATATCTTTTGGGTCAACGACTTCTTTTTCGATTTTTAAGGACACAAGTTCAAATTTTCCGTTTACTACAGCGGTTACCATTCCTCCCCCGGAAGTGGCCTCCACTGTTTGCGATGCCAGACCTTCCTGAGCGCGCATCATTTTTTCCTGCATTTGCTGGGCCTGCTTCATAAGTTTTTGAAAATTGGCCAATTTTTTATACCTCCTGTTTGAAATCAATAATTAATTATAATTACTCCCCAATCTTTTCAATCTTTGACTCTTGAAATAACCTCTTGCAGTTCGGCACCTTCGAATACATCCATAACTTTCTGTACAAGGGGGTGGTTCAGTGCCTCATTTTTAATATTATTTATATTTTTATTTATACCATTGTCAATCGAGGTGTTATCATCTCCAGATCCCGGGGCCAGCGATTCTATCTCTATGGTCACATCATCCCGAAAAAAATCCTTTGATATATCAGTCAGATAATCCATTTGAGACTTTTCGATGATATCGTCCAGGAAAATATATCCTTTCTGAAAACCGATTTTTATACATCTGTTTTCATATCCAAGAAAATTACCGGGCTCAATTTTGGACCACAGAAGAGGATTTTTCTTTTTTAAAAAATTCTTGTAATTTGCCCAGAGATTATCCCCGGATATCTGTTCGTCCATGTTTTTCTCACGGGTTTCCGGCAGATCGTGATATGGCGGCGCACTTCTTCGTTCTGTCTCACCCTTTGAAGAAAGCCTCCTCTCAAGATTTTCCATTCTTGATACAATTTCATCCACCGGTATCACCGGTTCAAGATAAGCCATCTGCACAATAACAAATTCAAGGTTTAATCTGGGATCAATGCTCTTTTTTATCTCCTCCTCTTCCGCCATCAGAATGTCCAGTAAACGCTGGAGTGTTTCCCTTGAAACCTTTTCCGCCTGTTTTTCAAGTTCCGCAAGTTCATCATCGGGAAGATCAACAATGGCGTGACTACTCCCCGTTATCTTTATTATCAGCATGTTCATGAAGTGATGGAGAAGCAATTGATAGAACTGCTTCATATCTGTACCCGAATAATAACTCTCATCTATAATCTTCAGGCAGATACCGGCATTTCTTTCAAGGAGTGCCTTTGAAATGTCAAAAAGAAAATGCCTGTCTTTTAAGCCGAGGAGTTCTTCTACGTCATTGTCTTTGATATCAGTGCCGGCATAGGATATTAACTGATCAAAGATGCTCTGGGCGTCCCTTATACTCCCCTCTCCGCTCTGGGCAATCCACATCAACCCGTTATCACTGATATTGATTCTCTCTTCTCCGGCAATCTTTTTTAAATTATCTGAAATTTGCTTTATCGATACCCTCTTGAAGTCAAAATGCTGGCATCTGGAAAGAATAGTTAGTGGAACCTTGTGAATTTCTGTCGTTGCAAATATAAAGATTACATGGGGTGGAGGTTCTTCAAGAGTTTTGAGAAGTGCGTTAAATGCCGGATTGGTCAGCATGTGAACTTCGTCAATGATATACACTTTGTATCGTGCAGATACGGGTGAAAATTTGATATTTTCCCTCAGTTCCCTTATCTCATCGATCCCCCTGTTGGAAGCTCCATCGATTTCCCGAACATCCAGAGATATTCCAGCCGTGATTTCTTTACAGTGGACACATTTATTACAGGGAATTTCAGTCGGCCCCTGCACGCAATTAACTGCTTTGGCCAGGATACGGGCTACAGAAGTTTTCCCCACCCCTCTGGGACCACTGAATATAAAAGCATGTGCAATTCTGTCATACTTGATAGAATTTTTCAGGGTTCTTACGACATGGTCCTGTCCTATGACATCCTCAAAGATTTGTGGTCTGCATTTTCGGGCCAGAACGAGATACTCCATGTAAAATACTCCTGGAATGAGAATCTTTCGTATTTCTGGATCTGATTCTGTAATAAAAAAGATAGCCAGGCTTCCCCGCAGCACACGAAGGTAATTGCTGCCGCTGCTTCCTTCCGGACCTGACGGGGTTCACAACCCTCCGTTGCACGGGACCCGGCTATCAAAAAGTTCGTAAATATGATACATTCGTAAAAAGTCCAAATCTTGTCACTCCCGCGCAGGCGGGAGTCTATAAGTGCTTGAAAAGACTGGATTCCCGTGAAAACGGGAATCCAGTCTTTTCAAGCACTTACGAGGGCTCTGGACTCCGGTTTTCACCGGAGTGACGACTTTTTACGAAGCCATCAATTATAGATAGCGCACTTACTTTGCCTTAACTAACTACAACTAGTCGGGAGATGATCCACAAATACTATAATGGCGGAGAGAGGGGGATTCGAACCCCCGGTACACCTTTTTGGGCATACACACGATTTCCAGTCGTGCTCCTTAAGCCAGCTCGGACATCTCTCCAGAAACAGCAATTAGTGGCGGAGAGGGTGGGATTCGAACCCACGTGGGAGCTTTTGACCCCCAAGTCGATTTCGAGTCGACCCCGTTACGACCACTTCGGTACCTCTCCATAACAAGTTATCTTACAATAAAATAGCCTAGGTTCATAACCTCTTTTTTCGAAAAAATCTACTTAAAATTTCACTGCACTCATTCTCCAACACACTGCCCGTTACATCAACAGAATGATTTAATTTCCCATCGTTGAGTATATTGTAAAGAGAAAACACCCCTCCACTTTTGGGGTCATGGGCACCGAATACAAGTCTCGATATTCTTGCCTGTATAATTGCTCCGGCACACATAACGCAAGGTTCAAGGGTAACATAAATTGTCATTCCTGCAAGGCGATAATTGTTAACCCGATCTGCGGCCTTCCTGATAGCTAAAATCTCTGCATGCGCCGAAGGGTCATTCATTGAAATGGATTTATTATGAGCCTTTGACAGTATCTCGCCACCTGCAACAATTACAGCACCTACGGGGACCTCGTCTTCTTCAAGCGCTAATTCTGCTTCTGCAAGGGCTATTCTGATAAATTTCTCATCACGATTCATTTTTTCACTTAACAATCAGATAAAACAATTTTCGCATACAATCAATAACGAAATAGGGAAGATCAACCCGGTAATGATAAGTGAAATTAATTATTGATTTATTTTACATCATTAGAATATGATGGCGAAAATGGTGCTTATATGATTTCTAAGAAACTATTTATTATAGCCATTGTAATTTCAGTGATCATCCACATGGCCATCCTGGCAGTATCAGGCGTATTGGAAATTGGCAGAAACTCCTATACGGACACGTCTTTTACTGTTCACCTTAAAGAACAATCGAAACCTCTTGAAAAAAAGGAGAAACTGAATAATATCATAGCTGTACCTGAACCAACCCACAAAACTGCGGGAAACAAAATCAAGAGTACAGATGGTACAGAGGATACAGTTGAACTTGGCAGCAAAAATACGAAGTACTTTTCTTATTTAAAACAATTGAAAAAAAGGATAGCGAACAAATGGTCATATCCAAAGGAGGCCTATGCCCGTCAAGAAACGGGAACCGCTGTTGTCAAATTTTCTATAGCTGAAGAGGGAATTCTAGTTGATTCACTTATCATTTCGTCATCAGGTCATGATATTCTTGACAGTGAAGCTCTTCGTGTTGTTCAGGCGGCCGGTCCCTTTAACCCTCTCCCTAAAAAATTTAACCTTTCGAAACTGCACATTATAGCAAAATTTCAGTACAATTTAGCAAAGTAAACCTGTGTGAATTTATGGATAACGAAAAGAAGATTGTAGTTTTTACCTGTGCGGGACATTTTCTCACCCATTTCTATGAGCTTATCTTCCCGGCCTTAGCCATACCGCTGATGATTTCATTAAAAATGCCGCTGGCGGAAGTGTTGAAATTAAGTTTTTTTATGTATCTCCTTTTCGGACTCGGCGCCCTTCCCTCGGGTATTATTTCCGACAGGTACGGTAATCGCAAAAGCCTGATCATCTTTTTCTTCGGAAGCGGGATAGGAGCGCTGATGACGGCTTTTTCAAATTCGGGAACATCGATTATGCTGTCCCTTGCTGTTGTAGGTTTTTTTGCCAGCATTTACCACCCCGCCGGAATGGGATTAATATCACTGGGAATCAAAAACAGGGGAATGGCTCTGGGAATCAACGGGGTCGCCGGGAACCTGGGCATGGTAAGCGCGCCTTTCGCAGCAGGTTTTTTGAACTGGCTGGCCGGATGGGAAATGACCTATTTGCTCGCAGGAATTTTCAGTATCTTATGGGGAATCATTATGCTGTTCGCAAATATAGATGAAACACCAATACACAAAGATGTGACAAGTTCCGGTTCTGTTTCCGGCAATAATAATTATATCAAATATTTTTTGATACTGTGTGTGGTCATGACACTTTCCGGCCTTGCTTACAGGGCAAACAATATTGTCCTGCCGGCTTATCTTGAATTCAAGGCCGGGTTCCTGTGGAACTTTTTTAAAAACATTTATTTTGCTGACCTTGAGGGAGCGAAAACCATGGCGGCTACGCTTCTTGCTTCGACCATTTACACTGTGGGCATACTGGGACAACTTGCGGGAGGCAGGTTGGCTGACAAATATGATCTTCGGTGGATGTATTTTACCTTTCACAGTTTGAGCCTTCCCTTTGTTATTCTTATGGGAATCTTCAGCGAACAGCTTCTGGTTGTCTCCGCCGCTATCTACATCTTTTTCGCACTGGGAATGCAGCCCATAGAGAATAGTCTGGTAGCAAAATTCACTCCGAGTAAGTGGAGAAGCACGGGTTACGGGATAAAATTCATCCTGGTCTTTGGTGTAGGATCATTATCTGTCTATCTGGCCGGATGGATAAAAGAGACCTGGAATCTGGGAACAGTCTATTTTTTTATCGGTGGCTTAATTGTTGTTTTAGCCATGATAATATTGTTTTTGATCTGGATATCGAGGGGAACACCCTGCAGGAATATAGAGTAGTGTCCATCCGGAAATGATGATCACCACGATTCCTTGTCTTGTTTTCCGAACTGTGTTAGAAAATCTCCTGTAACTCAAAAAATACTGATATAATAAGTTGGGTTTAATGCTGGATAATCACAACAGGGAAATCAATTACCTGAGAGTCTCTGTTACAGACAGATGCAACCTGCGCTGTGTCTATTGCATGCCGAAAGAAGGACTATCACTCTTAGGGCACAAAGACATCTTAAGCTACGAGGAAATATTAAGGATCGTTAATGTCGCTGTAAAAACGGGTATTGTAAAGGTTCGATTAACAGGAGGAGAACCCCTGGTAAGGCGGGGTCTCATCGATTTTATCGCTTCCCTTAGAAAAATAGAGAGCCTGCAAGAGATAACCCTTACAACAAATGGAATACTTTTAGAGCATTTTGCCGAAAGGCTTTTTCAGGCGGGCATAAATCGAATCAACATCAGTCTTGACTCGCTTAATCCCGGTAAATATAGGGATATTACCAGAGGTGGTGATTTACATAAGGTGCTTCGCGGGATCGAAAAAGCGGATAGCGTCGGGTTTTCTCCCATAAAGATTAATGTTGTTGCAATAAAAGGATTTAATGATGACGAAATCCTGGATTTTGCAAAGCTATCCATGAGCAAGCCGTATCAGATAAGATTTATCGAACTTATGCCGATTGGGGATACAGCTGATAACAATCAACAGATATATCTCTCCAATGATACAATCAGGGGAAAAATCAGCAGTTTTATTCCTCTTGAACCTGTTAATGGAAATAGAGAAAAAACAGATGGTCCCGCCCGGGTGTACAAAATGAGAAGCGCCATGGGCGAAATCGGCCTTATCAGCGCTATGAGTCATGAATTCTGTGAATCTTGTAACAGGCTTCGCCTAACAGCAGACGGCCACCTGAGAGTATGTCTTGTGTCAGACGACGAGGTGGATCTCAAAAGCCCCATGAGAGCGGGATGCCGTGATTCTGAACTGGAGAACTTAATAAAAAAAGCTATTTTTGATAAACCGAAAAGAGCTGATATTCACTGTTATGAACATCAAAGAAAAAAGTGTGTAAGAAACATGTCCTCAATCGGGGGGTAGGAAAATGATATTTGATGAGAAAGCGGTACGCTCTTACGAAGACTGGCTTAAATCACCCACCGGATATTATGTTGATTCGAGGGAGAAAAAACTCATACTTGACCTCCTGGCCCCGAAAGAAGGTGAAAGGTTACTTGATGTCGGCTGCAAAACCGGGAACCATCTCTTTTCTTTAAGGAGGGCGGGGTGCGATGTAACGGGCATCGATTCCTCTCCATATATGCTTGATATAGCTCGGAAAAAATTGGGTAACAGGGTTGATTTCCATTCAGGAACCCCTGAAGATCTCCCCTTCTCCGATAATGAATTTGACATCGTTACGCTGATCTACTGCCTCGAATTCGTCGAAAACCCCCAAAAGACAATAGAAGAAGCAATCAGAGTATCCCGTGAAAGGGTTTTTGTAGGGTTTTTGAATAAATATTCTTTAACTACACCCCAGAGAAAGGTGAAGGGAATTTTTCACTCATCTTTGCAGAACTTCGGTGTATGGGAGATAATTGATATGATTAAGAGTAACCTCTCCCATACCTCAATCAAGTGGGGAAGTGTCATTTTTTTTCCTTTAGGCTGGTATCCCCTTGCCTCCGGTCTTGAGAAATGTGTCCCCGTCACGAAAAATCCCTTCGGTTCTTTTATCGGATTGACATTTCCTGTCATCTATTCTCACATGACCATCCAGGATCCGTTAAAGGAAGCCCTGAAGGCCGGCGCCGCGGGTGAACAGCGTATGCCCGGAACCGCAAAGGAAATAGAAAAATGATAAAAGAAGCAATGTTATATGAAAAGCTGGATGATGATAATGTAAGGTGTTATCTTTGCGCTCACAGGTGCGAAATCTCACCCTCAAAACGTGGGATTTGTGGAGTAAGGGAAAACAGGGAGGGAACCCTCTATACGCTGGTTTATGGAACGATCATTGCGGAAAACGTGGATCCCATTGAGAAAAAACCCCTGTTTCACGTTTACCCGGGATCCAGATCCTTTTCCATAGCCACCGTCGGCTGCAATTTTCACTGCACCTTCTGTCAAAACTATGACATTTCTCAGATGCCCCGCGAATCGGGAAAAATAATGGGTCGTGAGGCTACGCCTGAAGAGATTGTTCAACAGGCTGTCAACACAAAGTCGAGGACCATTGCATATACTTATACTGAACCTACAATCTTTTATGAGTTTGCCCGCGATGTTGGAAAAATTGCCCACGAAAAGGGAATAAAAAATGTCTTTATCACCAACGGCTATATGACAGAAGAAGCCCTGGAAAAAATTTCACCCTGTCTTGATGCTGCAAATGTTGATCTCAAGGCATTCAGAGATGATTTTTATAAGAAATACTGCGGAGCACGGCTTCAGCCCGTTCTGAACAGTTTGAAAAAGATGAAGGAGCTCGGCATCTGGGTTGAGGTGACCACCCTTATCATCCCCACCCTTAATGACAGCGATGAAGAACTTAAAGACATTGCTCAATTCATCTATTCACTTGGACCTGAGATACCCTGGCACATCAGTCGCTTTTATCCCCAGTATGAAATGGACGGTCTGCCACCAACACCCGTGGCAACCCTGCACAGAGCGGCAAAAATTGGTGAAGAAGCCGGGCTGAAATATGTCTATACGGGCAATGTGCCCGGAGATAAAAAGGAAAACACTTATTGCCCCAAATGTGGAAATCTCCTGATAGACAGACACGGATTTAATATCAACAAGATAAACCTGGAAGAATCCAAATGCCCCCGATGCGGAACACCGATGGATGGAATATTGTAAATAAAAAACACTACATATTGTGTTCTAACTTTCAGAAACACATTTTGTTGTGCTTTTTTCTTTACAAATGCCTTTTCTTTTATTATATTCACCCGGAAGAACCCTGACTAAAAAAGAGGAATTTCTTAGATGAAACTGAAAAGTCTTGAAATACTCGGATTTAAATCTTTCAAGGATAAGACTGTTTTTAATTTTTCCGATGGAATTAGCGCCATTGTTGGTCCCAATGGATGCGGGAAGAGTAATGTTGTCGATGCGATCCGGTGGGTTATGGGTGAACAGAGGATAAAAACGCTCCGCGGAAAGAAAATGGAGGATGTCATATTTAACGGAAGTGAAGGAGTATCCCCTGTAGGTATGGCCGAGGTTTCAATAATCCTTGAAAAAAATGGGCGGAGTTTCACGGAAAAGTATGGTGACTGCTCCGAGGTTATGGTTTCAAGAAGAATATTCCGTGAAGGTGAAAGCGAATATTACATAAACAAAGTGCCCTGCCGGTTACTGGACATCAGGGAATTCTTTATGGATATGGGTATTGGCGCCAGGACATATTCCATCGTCGAACAGGAAAGCATCTCCAAACTCATTGAAGCTAAACCTGAAGATATACGGGAATTTATTGAAGATGCAGCCGGGATAAAGAAATATAAGAGCAGAAAAGAATCTGCAACTCGGAAGATGGAATTAACAAGACTCAACATTGCCCGCCTGAAAGACATTATGAACGAAGTAAAAAACCAGATGAATTCCACGTCACGGCAGGCGAAGAGGGCCGAAAGGTACAAAACCCTGAGGAAAAGCATAAAGGAAACCGAGTTAACATTATCGTTACAGGCATACCTTGAATTGACCTCAAAAATAAAAACGCTTAAAAGTTCTTACGATTTATTGAATGAAAATTCAATACAGGTTGCAACAAATCTACAGTTATTAGAAGCCGCAGCAGAAGACACAAAATCAGAACTCATCACAAACGAGGGATCCCTGGCAAAATTTCAAGAGGAATTTTACAATGAAAAGAACGAAATAAATATTAACGAGCAGAAAATCACATTTCTTAAAGGAAAAATCGCGGATATCAAGGCGCGAAAGGAAACGAACCTTTTAGAAATAGAAACATCCCGTAACCGAAAAGAAACGATGGGAAAGGAGGTAGCCACTCTTCAAACATCGATGATTGAACTGGATGATAAAATAACAGGTGTGGAAAAATCCATCGCTACAAACCAGGAGCAAGTGTATCAACTGAAAGACATGGAAGCAAAACTGGCGGGAGATCTTGAACGAGAAAAAGCCGCACATTTCCACATCGCAACGGAACATGCAAGGCTCACCAATGTACACACATCACTTACAAGAGGAATTGATGATCTGAAGAGGAAAGCCGTGAGGGAAGCAGGGGACTTAGACGAAAACACGGGGAAGCTAAAATCTCTAAGAGATACACTCTCCATTTTGGAATCCGACCTGCAATCAAATATTGTATCCATTGCAACTCTTAAAGAAAAGGAAAACATCACACAAAGGAATGCTGAAGAATCAAGAAACGCCCTGGAAATGATTGATAAGAAAATCACACATATCAAGGAGCAAACCGGTGCAAATACATCACGGCTAACATCCCTGAGGGAATTTCAAGAGGACTATGAAGGATGTAATGAAGGGACTAAATCCGTACTGAAGGCAAAGAAAAGGGGCACACTGCCGGACGGGGAAATTTATGGATTGGTAGCCGACCATATCAACGTTCCAAAAGAATACGAAGTTGCCGTAGAGGCGGTTCTGGGTGAAAAACTCCAATACATTGTTGTAAAAAGCCAGGAAGACGGCATTAAGGCCATCGATTACCTGAAAAGTCATTCATCGGGACGAGGGAATTTCGTTCCTCTGGAAGTAAGAAATAATTTCAGTAATTCTCAGTCGTTAGATCATCTCAAAGGTGTCGTAAAACTTGGTGACTTTGTTCAGTCAAAAGAAGATGTCAGGGAAATAATTGAATCTCTCCTGGGAGATGTCCTGTTAATTCCCGATCTTCATACAGGCGTTGCTCTTTGGAAGCAAAATGGTTTTATTGGAACCTTTGTAACACCGGAAGGGGATTTAATAAGCCCTGACGGGGTCTTAACCGGCGGAAGCGGAATGAACGGGAAAAGTAGCCTTCTCCGCAATAAAAGAGAAATTGCCCGGCTGGAACAGGATATTAATCAACTGTCCAGTCTCCTGGCAAATGAAACAGAAGCGAAGAAGAAAACAAGCTCCATTGCTTATCAAACAAGTAATGAACTCGACGAGTTAAGATCGGATATCCACCAATCAGAACTTGATGTGAACAGTAAGAAAAAGGATATCGAACGATTAGAAGGAGAAATCCAATGGATCGAACAAAGAACCAACGTCTTGAGATTTAATAAAGAAAGTCTGGAATCTGAAGAAAGGGAAGCAAGAAAAAATAAGGAGCAGGCTGAAAAAGATATTGTATCGTATGAGAGCAAAGAAAAAAACGCGGCGATGTTGATTTCCTCACTGCAGGAAAATTGGCAGAAAGTCAAAGCTGATTTAGAAGAAAGGGAAAGAATCCTGACAGAAGAAAAGATTCTTATGACCTCTTTTGAAGAAAGGAAAAATTCAAACATCGTGGCATTGCAAAGGCTGAATAATGCAATATCCGATTTAATAAATGAAATAGAATCAAACATTCTGGACACTGAGACATCCGAAACAGAAGTCGTCAATGTTATGAACAGCATAAATGAAGAACAGGAAAATCTTAAACACCTTTACAAAAACCATGATGCTATTGAACTCGAGCTTGCAAAATTGAGAGAGTTGCGCAGCGTACAGAAAGGTGTATTACGAGAAAAAGAGGCGGAGGCCCGCGAGGTAAAAAGAGATCTTGATAATCTGACAAAAGATCTGAATAAACTTGATATGGAAATACAGGAGTTAACCGTTCATGTTGATAATCTGAAACGAGGCGTCCATGAGAAATTTCATGTCGATCTGGAAGTATTGCTGCCAGAATTTAACAAACTTAATGAAGAGGACGTCGAAAAATCAAGAAATGTGCTTGATCGGAACAGAAAGATGATAGAAGACTTCGGTGAAGTAAATCTTCTAGCCCTTACAGAACATGAAGAATTAAAAGAAAGATATGAATTTTTCGCGGTGCAGATAGAAGATTTAAACACTTCATTGGACACTTTACAAAAAACCATTACGAGAATGAACAGGATTTCAAAAAAGAGATTCTCGGAAACATTTGGAGCAATAAACCAGTGCTTTGGCCAGGTATTCCCGAAACTTTTTCCAGGTGGCAAAGGGGAACTCAAGCTTACCGACGAGTCTGATATGCTGGAGACAGGTGTTGATATAGACGTTCAAATCCCGGGCAAGAAGCGCCAGAGCATCTCCCTGTTATCAGGCGGGGAAAAAGCCCTTTCTGCCGTAGCTCTGATCTTCGCCATCCTTATGTACAGGCCATCACCATTTCTTATCCTCGATGAGGTGGATGCAGCTCTGGATGACTCTAATGTATCTCTGTTCAAAAAACTGCTGGACGAAATTTCCCGGAATTCCCAGATCATTTTTGTAACGCATAATAAAAATGCCATGGAATCAGCAGACAATCTCTTTGGCATTACCATGGAAAAACATGGAATAACCTCAACTGTTGCAGTCAGTCTAAACTGATATTTCATCCCTCTCCCTTTACATCTCCAGACACAAATTGTAATAGAACTATCAACGAAATATGGAATATTGAAAATGGAAGACAACAATAATAAAGAAAACTTTTTAAAAAGACTTAAACAGGGCTTATCCAGGACAAGGAAAGGTTTTGTTAAAAATGTCGATGAAATGGTCTTTGGAGAAAAAGTTATATCGAGAGACCTCTTTAATGATCTGGAAGAAATCCTTATCATGGCCGATATGGGCCCGGCATTTACATATGATCTTATCGAAGAAATGAAAGAATGCGCAAAGAGAAATGAACTTCAAAATCCGGGCGCCCTCAAGCAACTTTTAAAAAATTATATGATCAACATTCTGAAAGAAAGTGAAAAGCCCCTTTGTATCCCCCATAACGGGCCTTACACTATCATGGTACTTGGAGCCAACGGAACGGGTAAAACCACTACCATAGGAAAAATGGCCTCTCATTTCAGTAAAGCCGGAATGTCTGTCATGCTCGTTGCCGCCGATACCTTCAGGGCGGCAGCCATAGAACAGCTTGAGATATGGAGCCAGAGAGTAAATGCTCCACTGATCAAACAAAAAATGGGCGCAGACCCTTCCGCCGTCGTTTTCGACGCCATCCATGCAGCTCAGTCAAAGAAATCGGATGTATTAATCATTGATACTGCGGGGAGACTTCACACCAAGGTTAATCTCATGGAAGAACTTAAAAAAACCAGTCGCATCATGGGAAGAGAACTGGAAGGCGCCCCCCACGAGACACTTCTTGTATTAGACGCCACAACAGGCCAGAATGCCATTTCACAGGCAAAGATGTTCCATGAGGAAATCGGTGTTACGGGAATAGTCATTACCAAGTTAGATGGAACGGCAAAAGGGGGCATTCTTATCAGAATTGCCAGGGAAATGAGCATTCCCATCCGATATATAGGAATCGGCGAGGGGTTGGATGACCTGAGAGTATTCAAAAGCGAAGAATTTGTAAATGCCCTTTTTGAATAAATCCTCATAAATCAACGGAATCATTCATGGGAACTGTTTATGGGAAGGATATTCGCCATAGGTGACATCCATGGCTGCCTTGATAAACTCCATACGATGATGAAACGCCTCAGGATTGATGAGGAAGAGGATACCTTGGTATTTGTCGGAGATTATATAGACAGGGGACCTGACCCCAGAGGGGTGGTCGATTTTGTCCTGGATCTTAAAAAAAAACTGAAAAACGTTATCTGTCTTCTGGGAAATCACGAACAGGTTTTTCTTAATTTTTTCTTTTATCATATCGACGCTGATCTTTTCTATTTCAATGGCGGTGATACTACCATTGCTTCCTACGGACTTGTAGAATAAGGTACTCCCCATTGTCAAG
>DFBI01000185.1:0-6899 GCA_002367335.1 Syntrophaceae bacterium UBA3084
CTATCAATAAGACTACCCTCTTCACCGATTTCGCACACACCCATATTTCCCAGATGCCACGCCTCCGCCATAGTAAAACAATCATGGAGTTCGATTAGATCGAGATCTTCGGGGCCGATGCCAGACTGTTCATATGCCAGGTCACATGCTCTTTTAGTAACACAATTTTCCAATACAGATGCAGTTTCATAACTGTTAGATACCAATTGCGAGGCCGCTATAGTAACTAACGGTCCTGTAACATATTCAGAAGCTTTTTCTTTAGCGCATAGAATAACGCAAGCGGCTCCGTCCGTATTCGGACAACAGTGATACATAGTCAGAGGATCCGCGATTACGCGTGAGTTTTGAACGTCTTCTATCGTAAGGCGTAGTTTATACTTCGAGTTGGGATTGAGACAGCCATTGTTATGATTGATTACGGATATCTTAGCCAGTTGCTCAATGGTCAATCCATAAAGCTCATGATATCGTCTGAATATCATGGCATAAGACGCCGGGAACACCTGATATCCCATAGCCGATTCCAGGGGACGCATACCAGTCACAGGTATTAAGCCATGTGCCATTTTTTCTGCGCCTAAGGCCAGGCACACGTCCCATCTTCCCAGTGCCACACCATAATAGCATTCTCTAAAGGCAATGGAACCTGATGCGCACGCGCCCTCAACATTGACAATCGGAATCCCGGAATAACCAATTTCAGACAACATTCTCTGGCCAAATACCAATCCCTGATAGAGATGGCCAACATATGCAGCCTGAATGTCTTTCCACCGGACATCGGCATCTTCAAGTGCCCGAACAGTGGCTTCGCGTGACATATCCGCTATGGATTTATCAGTAAAGCGCCCAAAGGGATGCATCCCAACACCAATTACAGCAACTTCTCTCATCACTATCACCTCTTTACGATAACGCCCCCTCGGTAAGCCTCCGGGTGCTGGTTTCACATTGTCTCTCAAATAATCAGACTCACCAGTGTAATCTGAGAAATTTCCGAATTAAACAGGTTTGAATTGATAGCAGACTACATCATTACCCTCGTTATCCTCATAGATTTTCTCAAGCATAACCTCTACGCTATCACCTATTTTGATCGCCGGATTATCGGGGTCAATACCTCGAAACTGAGTGCGTACAACTACACCTTCAGGTAATTCCACCTCTCCCATTACATAGGGCATTTCACCCTTATAACCCTGTGACTTCATTCTTATGACTGTCCAGGTTGTTACTTTACCAGTGCGGCTGAGGGTTACTTCTTCCATCCCATCCCGGTAGCATTTTCCACAAATAGCTCTTTTGGGGAAAAACACTGCTCCACAAAAATTACACTTACTGCCGATTAAGCGTGTTTCCCCCTCTGTCATTGAAGGCATCGTAAATAAATTTTCTTCAACAGGAATTACCTTTTTCTTCAATTCTCCGGCGTTGCCTTTTATCATGGTAAGGACACTCCTCTTAATAATCATAAACCATACAAATCAACTTCTATTAACCCTAACATTCGACGGCCTCTGCGAACTATACAAATCAGGGCAGTGGAATCAGAAATACTCTGGTAATGAGCATGAGATAATTGAAATCGTTGAACAATATAGATAGAAACTAACCAACCAAGTAACTTAGTAGTTATAGCATTTTTTTGATCTCATCCTTTAATATCTTACCCATGGCATTTCGAGGCAACTCATTTACAAAATATATTTTCTTTGGGCACTTGTAGCCAGCCAAACCACTCTTACAAAAGTCCAGCAGTTCAGCTTCGCCTGCATGAGTATGATCCTCAAACACAACAGCCGCTGTAACCTTTTCTCCAAAATCAGGGTCGGACAATGCAACAATAGCCGCTTCTTTCACCGCTTTGTGCTGTTCAAGCCGGTTCTCAACCTCTTTTGGATACACGTTATATCCCCCACTGATAATCATCTCTTTTGAACGACCAACAAGATAAAGCCTGAGATTATCACGAGGATCCTGATATCCAAGATCTCCGGTCTTAAACCACTCTCCACAAAAAGATTCTTCAGTCCCCTCCGGATCTCGCCAATAGCCATTAAACACACCGCTACTTTTAACCCAGAACTCTCCAACTTCCCCGGGAATTACGTCAATGCCATCTTGCCCAACGATACGAACAGAAACATGTGAAAGCGGGTAGCCGACACTTTTTGCTTTTCTTACTCCTCCTTTATAGGGATTTGAAGCAATAACAAGAGTTTCTGTAAGCCCATACCTTTCAAGAATTGTATGTCCGATAGTATTGCTGAACCGGTCAAAGAGGTCCCCTGACAGTGGCGCTGAACCACAGGTAAAAAGTCTCATGGAGCTAATATCAGGTTTTTGAGGCAACTGTTCCCACACATTCAACATCCTCTGGTACATAGTCGGAACCCCCATAAAAAGGGTGCAATGCTTTTTCTCGATAGTATCCCACACTTGCTTCGGGTCAAACTTTCTATGCATCATAGTGGTCATACCCGCATACAAAGCCCCCATGATAGCTAATACAAGACCGTGACCATGGACCAGGGGCAGAGTATGAAGTGATATGTCATGATCAGATAATTCCCAAATCTCGTGCAAATCTGCCATGTTTTCGATAAGAGACCTGTGGCTGATCATGGCTCCCTTGGATTTACCTGTTGTTCCAGAAGTATATAATATCATGGCTGTATCACCATTCCTGCCGGGGTATGATGGTTCCGGACATGATTTAATCTCTCCCATCTCCTCGGGATAAAATAAAGCTCCGGGAAATTTCTCGTTCAATGTCACAATTTTTAATTCAGGTACGCCATGAAGCATCTCTTCCGATTTAAGGTAGTTCTCCGAGTCGGTCACGAACAGGGAACTACCGGAATCCCTTATAAAGTACTCTGCCTCAGCAGACGTGTAAGTATCATTCAAGTGTAATGCTATAGCTCCTGATGCCAGACAGGCAAGATGAAAATAGATTATTTCCAGGCACTTAGAAAGCTGAATCGCAACACGATCTCCTTTTTTAATCCCTTTACGTTTTAGAAATTCTGAAACTCGATTTACGGCTGTGTTAAGCTCGTCGTATGTCAATATCTCTTCTTCAAAAATGATAGCCTGTTTAGCTGAATAGTCTCTGAATTTCGACTGCAATATCTCGGCATAATTCATCTGATAAAAACTCCCCTTTTTTTACTGCGGTGAAGGCAATCTTCCGGCGGCAATTTTGGAACGATAATAAAATTGTTAATCTATTTTACAATTAGGAATCAAGTCTTCAACGGTTTCCGCTGGTAATTCCCATAATTTCACGTACCCTCATTTTGGTATCAATGAGCTGTTGGTGAGTCAGGTGGAGCAGATCGGCCAGTTTATGGACAAGAGAATCCTCATGCTTGTCAAGCCTGCCGTCCGTATAGGCAATACGCCAGACCATTTCGATTATCTTGATCTTTTCTTCGTGCGTATAATTGCGATTGATAAGATTGGTAAACTGCCACAGATCCAGGTTTTCCTTCAGCTCTTCATCCGCGGCCTCAAGAATTGCCGTAGCATATTTATTGTCCAGGTGATAATCCTTCGTAATGGTCGAAAGTATACTTTCCCTCTCGGATTCGCTGAACTCACCGTCTATCTGAGACATCTCAAGCAGCAGGGCACATGTTGCAATACGGATGTCGTGAGGGAGCTCTTCACTCACGTCAGAAGTATTGTTTGTCATTTTTCCGAAAAATTTTTTCACAAAGGGAATCATTACATAATCTCCTGATTTCTTTTTTCTTCACTCTTTTGATTTTGTTATGTTACCCGGAACGGCTATAGCCCATACATTAACAAGCGCATTACAACGAAGGAGAAAGGTCTCCCCCTCACATGTCCGAACTCTGAAGTAATCTAATGCCGAACGGCCCGCTTCACGATTACCTTCGTACCAGCGATCAACTATTTCCACCACTTTCCACCGCCGACCCTGAAATGTAAAGGCCACGGGACGTTCATTTGCCTTATACCCGCTGTAACATTCAACATGTATCTTTTCGAAAGTCATGCGAAAATCTGCCTGTAAACACATAGCGGGGAAAAACGCTTATCAATTATCAATGTTATAATAAAAGAAGTTTACAAGGAATTGATCACCGAATCAATGAGAAAAAACGTGGAAGAAACATAAAAACGAGGTTCAACCCATAATAATAACATACTGTTTGGCAGGATCTTCCCTTAAGCACAGAAAAGCATCAGGGAATTTGACATTATGATGGATATCTCAACAGAGGGCATGAAAGACTGGGGATGGAAGAGATATTTTCGTTATCTTCAGCACATAAAAAATATCTCTTTGAACCTGATACCACCCTCATGAAACGTACGAAACTAACTTTTGCTTACTTCATAATGAATGTCATAACCAGAGCAAAAACAGCATAGGTCTCAGGCATAGCTCCCGCAACCAGGGAATTCGCCAGGGTGTTTTTACCTTCCAGGATGCTTCTGATCCCAGCCGCACATACAATGCCTTGATACCATCCACTGAAGAGACAGGCAAAACCAATAATAGCGCCCGCGCCGGCAACGGTAAATGGAGCGCTTTCAATCTTATCCATATTGGCAAAAAGAACAACCATCGCGTAGATGCCCTGTGTTGAGGGCAAAAGAGCAACAGGTATATTTTTGTAGAAGTTCTCTTCTCCGCCGCCAAGAAGCGCCTGGAAGCCGTAGGAAAGACCAATTGCCGAACCTGCAAGACCTAACGATAACCCGAGGCCGAGCATTATCTTTGCCATGAGTTCTGCCCAATTTTTATTATCTACAACCGTCTGAGCAAATGCCGGAACAAAAAAACCTGCCAAAAGAACAATACCAAGAGCGCCAAGAAAAATATAACCTTTTTTATACATTATGCACCTAACCCCTTTCGATTTTAAATGGTTTATACTCAATCCCGCCACCTTTAAAGAAGCTTTTAAATGCCTCAACAAAGTGAAGTCGGGCTGAATGAACAACACCTCCCAGAATGGAAAGCCCAAAGTTGAAAGTATGTCCTAAGATAATAACAATAACGGCTAAAAAGGCTCCAACAACCGGCCCAAGAGCCTCCTTCACCATTCCGCCCAGCTGATTCATTACACAGGCAATGGCTGAAGTAGCCATTCCCAATCCAAAAAGACGAGCGTACGAAAGAAGATCTCCGATCAGCCCTGTTAAACCATATACATTCCACAGTCCCACTCCGATCCGAATACCCAAATTCTTACTATCGGTAGCAAACAGCAGGGTAAGGAGAACACCCAATGACAAAAATCCTATCCCCGCGTAATAGAGCGCCGGATTCATTACAGAAGGTGAACTGGAAAACCAGACCACCCTGCTTACCAGCGAAACTCCTCCCCAGAGCACAAGCATAACACCAGACTGATGCAATTTATTCAGAGTTGAGGGTGCTTCCATAATTCCAAGGATATATGAGATGGAAAGATGCACCACACCCAGCCCCAGTGAAATGTAAAACAACATCATAGGATCACCATAACCAATGGAAACATCCGCCATTATCCACCCGCGACTGGCAAAGCTATAACCGAAGACCGATCCGGTAATTATACCTATAACTATGGTAGATACGGCAAATAGCTCACACATATACATGACCGGGGCTAATCCCTGAACCTTCCTCCCCCATTTCTTCCTTGACCAGTGAGCCAGCAAAAAGAATACCAGGCCGTACCCCGCATCACTGAAACAGATACCGAAAAAAAGAATCATAAAGGGAGCAAAAAAATAGGACGGATCTACATTCCTGTATCTGGGCAAACCGTATAATTTGAGCAATGGGTCGGTGGCCCTTATAAACCAATTATTTTTTAACAGTATGGGTGGTTCCTCTTTCTTCAAAGGTTCTCTTGTTGTTACCTGAACATCAAGATTACTTTCTTTAATCTTATTCAGAAGTTCACTTTCCCGTTCCTGAGGCACCCAACCCTGAAGTCCTAAAAGGTATTCGTCAGAGTAAAGCTTTGCTTCATTCTCCGTATAACTGACTTGATTCAAGGCATCAGTATACCGGCTGCGCAACACATCAATTTTATCAATAACCCCCGAAAGCTCTTTAATTGCCACGTCCTTTTTTACCAACAAACTATCGATCTCTTCTTGCGCACTCCTGAGCCCCATTTTAGGCAAAGGCATTACCGACGCACCGGATATTTCAATAGCCTTCTCGCTTGCTATAGTAAAAAAGTAAACCTCACGTTTTTTGAGCACTACCTCAAGCAAAACATCGTCAGGAACTTCAACAGTTTTCCACTTTTTCTCGTCAATGCGAAACCTTTGGACATAAAAGCCTTCTTCTTCAAGCTCCTGAATTTTTTCCGGGTCGAAATCACCCCACACAGAAAGATCGCCTATGAGTCTTCGCAACTCATGTATTCTGTTTTGCGTTTCCAGTAAAAGAGACAGCTTTTCTTCCGTATAAGACACAAGCTCATCATCTGGAACAGGAACCGGAGTTTTATTCTCCATCTTTTTATACTGCTTGATTGCGTCAACAGTTTGACTAATCTTTCTAAATTTCTGCAGGGCAATAGTATTTTTCTTTCCAAGATCACCATCATTTTCAGCTATTGCTTCAACATGCAAAACTCCGGCTTCCTGGAGAAAGCCAACCACCTCTTCTCTGCGGTCAGAAGATCCGACTATGAAAACCCTGTTCATCTTGGTTATAGCCATGTACTATCCCCTTGTTATTGCGTCTAACGCTTCTCTCGTAAGTCTCTTGGCAACTTTCGCCACCCCAACAGAAGCGGCCTGCTGATCTTGAAGATAAACACTAATTTTTCTAATAGATCTACGACAGTCAGGAATGAGCCTCTGTTCGTAAAGATTGATCCTCTGACTCGTCTTTTTGAAACCGGCGTCCA
>DFBI01000185.1:7069-11739 GCA_002367335.1 Syntrophaceae bacterium UBA3084
ATGTCCTTCTCCAACCACCAATATAACCGGGACCATTCTGAAATCTCTTTTAACAGATTGTCAATATCATTCTGCTGTTCTTTGATTTTTTCACGCACAACAGTTAGCTGCATAAGGAGTTGCTGCTTTCTGGCTTCAAGAGTAGGAAGGAAGCGTCGAAACATCCCCAGCTTCTTCTTTTGATCCCTTAATGAAACTTTATTTAATTTAATTCGTGCTGCCATAATTATTCGGGCCAGTACTTGTCAATAAATTCCTGTTTAATTCCAACATCCTCAGGACCGAAACACTCGGCCATGGTCTTCCATCCAAGATCGAGGGCATCGTTTATGCCCATATCCACACTCAAGTTCATAAACCTGTCATAGAAGAGCTCCGCATAGCGCAGATACTTATCATCTGCTTCGGTTTTCTCAAAGCCCATGGAGAGTTTCTGTCCCACCTCACGGCTTTCGGCGAAGAGCCTGATCATGCTGTTCATAATGTAACCATGATCTTCCCGGGTGACTTTGCCGATCACCAATTGCTTTAATCTGGAGAGTGAGCCAAAAGGTTCAATCACCCCAATCTTGAGATAATACTGACCCTCAGTAATATATCCTGTATTATCGGGAACAGGATGGGTAACGTCATCGCCGGGCATGGTAGTCACGGCAAGGATGGTGATGCTGCCGGCTCCGTCAAAGTCAACGGCCTTCTCATAACGCGAGGCGAGGTCACTGTAAAGTGAACCGGGATAGCCCAGATTCGACGGCACCTGATCCATCGATATGGCAATCTCCTTTATGGCATCGGCAAAAGCCGTCATATCGGACAAGAGAACAATAACCCTTTTGCCCTGTATTCCGAACTTTTCCGCAACAGCCAGCACCATATCCGGAACAAGAAGCCTTTCTACTGTAGGATCAGAAGCAGTATTAATAAACATTATAGTTCTGGACAAAACTCCCGCTTCTTCAAAGGCATTTCTAAATTTGAGATACTCGTCATATTTTAGCCCAATCCCCCCAAGGATAACGATATCCGCGTCAATACGCACTCCAACGCGGGCAAGAAGCTCATTGTAAGGCTCCCCAGCCGCGGCAAATATAGGAAGCTTTTGACTTTCGACTAACGGATTAAATACATCTATCATGGGAATTCTGGTTTCAACAAACCCGCGTGGTATGATACGCTTTATGGGATTAACGGAAGGGCCGCCTATATTTATCTTGGGCAGCGCGGTCAAATTCGGCCCGTTATCTATGGCATTTCCGGAACCATTGAATATCCTGCCCAATAACGCGTCCCCAAAAGGCACCTGCATCGGATGATTCAAAAATCTCACCTCATCCCTGGTAGACACACCCCTTGACCCCGCAAAGACCTGAAGTGAAACTTCGTCACCCTGCAGCCGTATCACCTGGGCAAGCGATACCCCATATTTGCTTTTCACAACAGCAAGCTCTCCATACCCAACCCCCGTCGCGGGCACGGTTATTATATCACCCTGTATACGTATGATAATGGAGTGTTCTTCAATCATTCTTGCTCCTTTCCCAATATCGATTCGATTTCTATTCTATATCTCATATACTCCTCACCCTTGAAAGGACAGTACTTTAACTGGAAGAAAAGGTTCTGCAGATGCGCCATGTCTTTTCTGGTTTCTTCTTTGGTCTCAAAAGTAAATTGATGATGCACCATATCCATAAGAAGATGAAAATCTGACAATTGTCTCTCTTTAGAGGTAGCGCACTCAACCTTGTCGAATGCATCTTGCTGGAGACAAACAGCATCGAGCATTTCCGCTTTTAGATAAGTAACCAGATCATCTGTGCTAACACCTTCTTCTCCTACCACCAGCATCATCTGATGAATATCACTTCCCCTCAACATCAGGGCGTGCGCCTCCTTTACCAGATCAACCCAACCCTCAGAATATTCATTTAACACGTCTTTAGTCTGGTCTAAATAGAGACTCCACGAGATAAGCGGATCGATGGCAGGATATCGTCTCTGATCGGACCTCGTTTGTGAAAGACCATAAAACGCGCCGACCACCTTGAGTGTATTCTGGGTAACAGGTTCCTCAAAATTTCCTCCCGCGGGGGAAACTGTTCCCATAAGGGTTACGGATCCAGAAGAACCGTCATATAATTCTACAATCCCCGCTCTTTCATAAATTGTGGCAATCTGACTTTCCAGGTAGGCGGGAAAGGCCTCTTCACCTGGAATTTCTTCCATACGGGCAGATAGCTCACGAAGAGCCTGAGCCCATCTCGAGGTACTATCAGCAAGAACTAATGTTTTAAGTCCCAGCTGGCGAAAGTATTCACCTAACGCCATCCCTGTATATACTGATGCCTCTCGCGCTGCAACAGGCATAGATGATGTATTACAAATAATAACGGTTCTATCCATTAAGGATTTCCCTGTCTTTGGATCTTCCAGTTCAGGAAATTCACGGATTGTTTCCACAACCTCGCCAGCACGTTCCCCGCATGCAACGATAATAACAATATCGACCTCAGCATATCGAGAAATAATCTGCTGGAGCACAGTCTTACCTGCGCCAAACGGACCAGGAATACAGGCAGTTCCTCCCTCAGCCAGAGGATAAAAAATATCAATAAGCCGGCACTGTGTCACAAACTGGTTTACAGGCAGTATCTTTTTTTCATAAATCCGAAGCGGCATCTTAACAGGCCATTCCTGGCTCATGGTTACCGGTATTTCTTTACCGTCATCACCCATCAACACCGCTATGGTATCATTAACCGTATAGGCGTCCGCTGGTTCGATATTTATAACTTCATACGTCCCCTGCAAACGAAAGGGAACGGTTATGTGGTGTTCAAAAATGCTTTCAGGAACCTTGCCCAGGTAATGCCCGGCCCTGACCTTTGCGCCTTTTTCAATGGTGGGTGTGAAATCCCATTTTTTCTCCCCATCAAGGGCAGCGAGATATTGGCCACGTCTCAGGAAAAACCCTTCGTCATTTTCCAGTTCCGCCAGAGGGTTTTGAAGACCGTCATAAATATTTCCAAGAATTCCAGGACCGAGTGTAGCCGACAGCAACTCGCCCGAAAATTCCACCTTGTCCCCTACGCGCAGCCCGCTCGTGCTCTCAAAAACCTGCATATCTACCTGCTGGCCTCGTATCCTGATCACCTCGGATTTCAGCGGCACACCATCACAAATGACATAAGCCACTTCATTACGCATTACCTCCGACTCCACCTCGCATGTCACCATTGGACCGCTAACACCGACCACGCGTCCTCTTTTTACATCACTCATACTTGAACTCCTACACTATCAAAAAGGGTATTTAAATCATAAGGGGATTTCATCTTTGCCCAGTGATCGTAAATCATCGATCGTGACAGATAGGCAAGTATTGCATTAAAAGAAAAAGGATCACTTCCCTCACAGTGAAAAATATATCTTAATCGCTCTTCATCCAGGTAGCGCTCAATTAAAAGAGGGTTTTGTCCTTCGCCTATCTTAGCTATAACGGATGAAAAATCAAACTTCCCAAACTTTGTAAGCATCATATAATCCGCGGGCTCTTCATTTCTTTTCCGCATTCTTAAGGTCACCAAAACGTTTCGCAATCCTACTTCCCACGGAATGTACTGGGTGAGATACGCACAGCCTGACTCCATTGCCAGGGAATGGGTATGCACATAATAAAGTTCCCACAATCTATCGTACACATAGCGGCGATTAATGCCCTTCTCCTGTTCATCAAGAAAGTCTTTTATAAAGAGCGGTAATTTCGTTTTGTCTTGTATGTCTTCATATGCCAGCATGCCGCCTTCAGCAAAGGCACCTTTACCCAAAGCAAGGCTCTCAAAATTTGACACATCGATTGACAAAAGATAAGCTTCAAGGAGAGGATAATCATCCGCCTCAATGTTTCTTCTAACTATCCCTGCAATCTGATCAAAGGGAATAGGCATCTCCCCACCCAATTCTTCAGGGAGTGAGGGGAGCAAGCAGCTTAAAAAAGCGTAGGATGAACCCATATCTGTAATTATTTCTCCTCTTCCTTAAAGAAATATTTTCTGAAACGAGGAGAACAAAATTCGGAAAACACCTCTACCAGACCTTCACTGAAGTTAAAGTGACTCCCTGTTCCCTCAATCCCGATTTTAAATCCAAAGGATATCTTGTCAGTAAACCGAATGACGAGAGACTTCTCGGCTTTTTCGCGAAACTTTTCAATAAACCATGATTCAAGTTCCACCCTCTTGCTTCCGGGAAGAAGAACCTCTATCCTGTGTTCGTCTCCACGGTTTTTGCCAAACTCAGTAACGAGAATTTCGATTATTTTCTCCATGAATTTTTCATTATCGAGTGTCGTCTTTATCTCTTTACTGACCGTAGGTTCAACTATAGAATCCTCCAATTTTTCCTGCACCTTGATGATGAAATTGCCGGCAGCAATGGCCAAATCCGCATCCATCTGCCTCCGTGTGTCTTCCGCTTCCTTCTTTGCTTGTTCCTTAAGCTTTACAGCTTCATTCCCGGCTTCTGTGATTATTTTCTCATATTTCGCATTGGCATCGCTGATAATTTTTTCAGCCTCAGCCTTTGCCGGAGAAAGAACCTTTTCAGTCAGTTCAGTCGTAATATCTCCTAACGTTTTTGCCATAATTATTCCTCTCTATTGATTCTATACC
>DFBI01000185.1:11766-16801 GCA_002367335.1 Syntrophaceae bacterium UBA3084
TTCTATACCCTTTCTGCTACTTTAAGCGTATTCTCTGCATTTTCCAGGGCAGCTTTTGCTGTTTCATAATCGGGATTACCTTTTGAAATTCCAGACAGTTTTTGCTCTGCAAGTTCTTTTAATTCCTTTACTTTTTCCTTGTCAATCATATCCGCCCTTTCGGCAGACTCTATCAAAACAGTTACTTTATCAAGGGTAACTTCGGCATATCCTGCACCAACGGCATAATATATCTTCTTACCATTCTTTGTATAATTCAATACGCCAATATCAACGGTGCTTAATAAGGGTGCGTGCCCTATCAGCACCCCGAACTCGCCATCGCCTCCCGGAATTGTAACTTCCTCAATTTTGCCACTGAAGACCATTTTTTCAGGTGTTACTATTTCCACCATCAATTCGTCAGCCATTTAACAATTCTCCACTGCTATTCTGCAAGCTTTTCGGCTTTTTCTACTGCTTCTTCGATTCCACCCACCATGTAGAAAGCCTGCTCGGGAAGATCATCATATTTTCCTTCAAGTATTTCTTTGAATCCTTTGACCGTATCCTGAACAGAAACGAACTTGCCTTCTGTCCCGGTAAACTGAGCCGCGACAAAAAAGGGCTGGGAAAGGAATCTCTGGATCTTTCTTGCCCTGTTAACCGTCACCTTATCTTCCTCGGACAGCTCGTCCATACCAAGAATGGCGATAATATCCTGGAGATTCTTATATTTCTGAAGGATCATCTGGATTTCTCTCGAAACCTGATAATGTTCATCTCCCAATACATTCGGATCGAGGATTCGGGACGTTGAATCAAGGGGATCAACAGCCGGATAGATTCCCAGCTCCGCAATGGGTCTTGAAAGAACAACAGTTCCATCGAGATGGGCAAAGGTTGTCGCCGGAGCAGGGTCTGTCAGGTCATCAGCAGGAACATATACGCACTGAACAGCCGTAATGGAACCCTTGTCCGTTGACGTGATTCTTTCCTGCAGTTCACCAAGGTCTGTTGCCAGCGTGGGCTGATAACCAACAGCTGAAGGCATTCTTCCAAGCAGCGCCGACACCTCTGAACCAGCCTGCGTAAATCTGAATATGTTATCAATAAAAAGAAGCACATCCTGTCCTGCTTCATCTCTGAAATACTCCGCTGCCGCAAGCGCTGTCAATGCTACTCTTGCTCTTGCTCCAGGCGGTTCCGTCATCTGCCCGTAAACAAGAGCGGCACTTTTAAGAACACCCGATTCCTTCATTTCGAGATATAGATCGTTGCCCTCTCTTGTCCTTTCACCAACGCCTCCAAAAACTGAAATGCCTCCGTGATGCATGGCAATATTATGAATCATCTCCATCATAACAACTGTCTTTCCAACACCTGCGCCCCCGAACATTCCCATCTTTCCGCCACGGGGAAATGGAACAAGCAAATCGATAACTTTTATACCCGTTTCAAGAACATGCACTGAAGTGTCCTGTTCGAGAAATGTTGGAGCGTCTCTGTGAATGGGCGCCATGTGTGTTGTTTCTACCGTACCCAACCCATCGACGGGCCTGCCCACAACGTTCAGAATCCTGCCAAGACAAGCCTCACCGACAGGCACCGTGATTGGGGCACCTGTATCTTTCGCCTGCATACCCCTTACCAGACCGTCCGTAATATTCATTGCTATGCACCTGACCACATTATCACCCAAGTGCTGCGCGACTTCCACAACAAGATTGTCTTCCTCATCATTAATGGCCGGATTCGATATTAAAACAGCATTCAAGATATTCGGCAGATCTCCTTTTGGAAACTCTACATCGATCACGGGGCCGATAACCTGTACTATTGTTCCTATGCTCATACCCGTCTCCTTAGTTTAAAGAGTATTTATTGTACTTTTTTATAATCAAATATTTATAAAAGCCATCGATAATGGATTTTGAATTTTATATTCTCAGCTTTTAATTAAAACCTCAAAATTAAGAATTGAATCACCCCTTGGCCAATGCCTCTGTACCGCCAACAATATCCATAAGCTCTGCAGTAATTGCCTGTTGCCTTGCCTTGTTGTACTTTAAGGACAGATCTTCGATCATATCCTCGCAATTGTTTGTCGCATTATCCATTGCCACCATTCTCGCTCCATTCTCACCTGCGGATGTCTCCAGAAGTGCCCTGAATATCATAATTCTTATATAGGATGGAAGAAGTTTATTAATTAAAACTTCCTCTGACGGCTCATAAATATATTCAATTCTTCTTTCCGGTTTCAGTTCTTTTATAGAATCGACGGGCCCGACAGGAAGAAGTCTCTCAATTTTTGGTCTCTGAATGGCGATACTGTGGAACACATTGTATGCAACATATAATTCATCATACTCCTCATTCGTAAAAGATGAATTTAACGCATCCCCGATATCGGAAGCCAGGCTGATGTCAAACTGGTTAAAGACATCCGTATGGTGCGCTACTATATTTGCGGTTTTTTTGAAGTGATCTTTCCCTTTTCTTCCAACAGCGACCATAAAAACTTCTTGACCTTTTTCTCCAGTCCTGTATCCGATGAATTCTTCCACTGTCCTCATTACATTAGAGTTAAAACCACCACACAAACCCCTGTCTGACGTCATGCATATAATTCCAACTTTTTTTGGCTCTCTGACGGCAAGAAGCGGGTGCATGTCAGGATCCACACGGAGAGCCACGCTGTTCAGCACCTCCATAAACTTATCAGCATAGGGCCTGAAATTTTCCATTCTTAATTGAGCGCTTTTAAGTTTTGACGCAGCCACCATATTCATTGCCCTGGTAATCTGCCTGGTTTTCTCAACCGCCTGAATCGTTCTTTTAATGTCCCTAAACGAAGCCATTCAATCTGCTCCCATTCCATTTTTTTCAGATATTTATTCTCCAGCAAAAAGCGAATCAAACTCTGTCAGAATATTTATTATCTTTTCTTCCAGCTCGCCGCTTATCTCTTTTTTCTCATCGATCTCCTTCAGTGCTTCAGGATATTTACCTTCCACAAAACTCAGAAGTTCACTTTCATATTTCTTCAGGTGTTCTACGGGATATTTATCTGTGAATCCCTTGACACCGGCAAACAACACCGTTATCTGCTGTCCCAGAGACATTGGCTGATATTGCGGTTGTTTCAGCAATTCGACCAACCTGACACCCCTGTCAAGCTGTGCCTGCGTTGCTTTATCCAGGTCACTTCCAAACTGGGCAAAGGCTGCCAATTCCCTGTATTGAGCAAGGTCAAGCTTCAATGTTCCCGCAACCTGTTTCATCGCTTTTACCTGGGCTGCGCCCCCCACCCTTGAAACAGACAAACCAACGTTGATGGCCGGCCGGACGCCGGAATAAAACAAGTCAGGCTCAAGATAGACCTGACCATCTGTAATGGAAATAACATTTGTCGGAATATACGCGGACACATCTCCGGCCTGAGTTTCAATGATGGGAAGGGCCGTTAATGAACCGCCGCCCAATTGTTCACTAACCCTTGCCGCACGTTCCAATAATCTTGAGTGGTTATAAAAAATGTCACCCGGATATGCCTCACGTCCGGGAGGTCTCCTCAAAAGAAGCGATATCTGACGATATGCAACGGCCTGTTTTGAAAGATCATCATACAAAATAAGAGCATCCTGACCGTTGTCTCTGAAATATTCACCTATGCTGCATCCTGAATATGCAGCGATATACTGCAACGTGGCCGGATCACTGGCACAGGCCGAAACAACACAGGTATAATCCATGGCATCATATTTCCTCAGGGCTTCGACAACCTGAGCAACAGTCGATTGCTTCTGCCCTATGGCAACATAAATACACTTAACGCCTGTGTCTTTCTGCCTGATGATGGCATCAATACAGATGGCTGTCTTCCCGATCTGTCTGTCACCAATAATGAGCTCCCTCTGACCTCTTCCTATGGGTGTCATGGCATCTACAGACTTCAAGCCTGTATATAAAGGCTCATTAACAGGTTGGCGGTCAATAACACCGGGGGCAACCATCTCAATCTTCCTGGTTTGTTTTGCCTCGATTGGCCCTTTCCCATCTATGGGTGCACCCGTTGCGTCAATAACACGCCCAAGGACTTCCTCGCCCACGGGAACCTCTGCAATTCTTCCCGTTCTCTTGACTATATCACCCTCTTTAATGTGGGTGTCCTCGCCGAGAATTGCAACACCTACGTTATCCGTCTCAAGGTTCAGAACCATTCCTAAAATACCACCCGGAAATTCCACCAACTCCATAGCCATAACATTCTCTACGCCATAAACCCTGGCGATACCATCTCCTACGGACAAGACTGTCCCGGTTTCGCTCACATCAAGCTTTTTTTCATAATCCTTTATCTGCCGGGAAATTATCTGAGTTATTTCATCTGCCCTGATTGCTTCCATCTTCTATATCTCCTCCCTTAAGAGTTCCCTTATACTATTTAACTGAGCTCTTATGCTCCCATCATAAAGGGTATCACCAACCTTTACAACGATACCACCCAGCAATAATGAATCCTTTTCAGTTTCCATTTCGACTTTTTTACCTGTAAGCTCTTCCATCCGCGCCTGAATCTGCTCTGACAGATCGTCTGATAATCGGTAAGCCGACTGCACTTTCACCCTCACCTTGTTTAACGCTGTGTCCATATATTGCTGATAACAATCTTCGATTTCGGGAAGAACACTGATTCTTTTTTTCTGTATCAACAGCTTCAAAAAATTAGCTGTAACAGGTGACACGACAATCTTCATCAGAATCTTATCCAAAACGGCTATTTTTTCTGACTGGGCAAAAACAGGATTATCCATAAAGTTCTTCAGGCTCTCATTCTGATCAAAGAGAAGCGAAAAACTTTTCAGCTCATTATAGTATTCCTCATACTTGGCGTCTTCCCCGGCTATTGCTAAAAAAGCCCTGGAATAACGTTTTGCAATTTCACTCCCTATCAATTTAACCTCACCATCCTATCTAAGAAATCTTTCACCATGAGTTCATGATCATTTTTCTTTACTTTTTTCTTTAAGATTGTTTCGGCCATCTCTAC
>DFBI01000197.1 GCA_002367335.1 Syntrophaceae bacterium UBA3084
CGGTGCGATTATCACGGCACAGGGGAAACAAGATTTCAAAGGCACACGAGAGAAAGAGATCGGAAATCTCACGCGAGCATATACTACAGTAAAAAGAATGAAGCCAATTAACGAACCTTACAAAATAACTGAAAAATTTGTCAGATCTATCCACGAAGTTATCACCCATGATATTGACGGTGAATATAATTCGCCCGGCAATTACAGGAATCATCTCGTTAAAGTAGGAGATAAAACGCATGGTGGTGTATATACCCCTCCGAAAATTCTTCCAGACATACAACAGCTAATGAAAGAGTACGCAGACTGGATAAACAGCCATGATGTATTGAATTTACCGCCAACAATTCGAGCGGCATTAGCACATTTTCATCTTGGATTGATTCACCCCTTCGGTGATGGTAATGGTCGAACAGCAAGAATCATCGAGGGTGTGATTCTTAAAAAAGCCGGGATAAAATATTTGCCGACGATGCTCTCAAATTATTACTACACTAATATAGATGAATACTTTACGGTATTTTCTGATGCGAGAAAAAACAAACACCACGATATGACCGGGTTTATTGATTTCTTTCTGACAGGCTGTATCCAATCACTGGGTGAAATAAAGAGAAGAATTATCTATTTCATAAGAAAATTTACCTTGCGGGATTATTTCGTCTATTTGAGGGACACCAGAATAATATCGAATCGCCAGCATGAATTGCTTCTGCTTCTTTTGGAAAAAGACGAGCATTCTTCCTTTTCACTGAAAGAACTCTTCAATGAGATGCCTTTCAAAATAAAATACTCTGGAGTGAGTGAGAGAACTGCCAGACGCGATCTCAGTAAATTGGAGAAAATGGAATTGTTCAAGACAGAAGGAACAGCATATTATCTCAATTGGCGTTCATTAGACGCGATATAATTTATCCTCGACAGCAATCATTGTCACCTTCGGATCCTTGCAGACACAAAGTGTCGTGGTAATCTCCCCTGCTCTACAACCCAAATCCCAGCAGATTCATGACCCCCAGTTCTTCCCTGCACTCCGGGCAAAGATCATTGATATCTTCAACGCCGATACCCTGAAGAAAGATGTCCGCCAGCTCCGTTGTGGGACTGGTATCCAAGACATCTTCTTCATCAAATTCCCGGAAACATCGTTTGCAGGTTTTCAACATTACCGCCTTCTTACCAACCTGAGCCGGTAGCGAATGTAAGTTTATCGTAGATGCGTGTAATTGGAGTGCCTTGTTGAACGAAGCCACTACGCGGCAGGAAAATAATCAAAAATAGTGTATAACTCCTATACTTGTCCAATTCCGGGCATTTATAAAAAAAGGAGTATACATTATGAAGTCTACAGAAGCAAATCGATTTAAGAAACTCTATCAACGTCACCTGAGATTACTCAAACTTCAGGGCAAAAGTCAGAAAACCATTGACGCCTATTCCCGGGCTGTCCGCCGGGTCAGTGATCATTTTGATTGCTGTCCTGATCAATTAACCCCGGAACAATTAGAGACCTATTTTGAAGAGCTGGTTGATACCCACTCGTGGAGCACCGTCAAAATAGATCGGACTGGTCTGCAATTCTTTTGGCGACATGTACTCAATCGTGACTGGCAATGGGTTAATATTATAAAACCGCCAAAGATCCATACAATACCTGATATTCTTACTCCTGCCGAAATAGAACGACTCATTGGGAAAACCCGGAAACTGCGCTATCGTGTTTTTTTATTAACCACCTACTCAATGGGGCTTCGTCTCGAAGAAGCCTTATCGCTCCAAGTCGGTGATATTGATGCCGGGCGTAAACGGGTTCATATCCGCCGTGGCAAAGGACATAAAGACCGGTTGGTACCGTTACCGGATCTCACCTTGCTGGCATTACGCGAACTCTGGCGCAGGCATCGTCATCCAACCTGATATTTCCGAATGCCACCGGCTCTCTTAAAACAATTCAACAGGCAACAACTCATATGGATAGAGGAGGTGCGCAAAAAGCTATGAAAGTGGTAGTCGAAGAATGTGGCATTAAAAAAAAGTCCATATTCATTCCCTTCGCCACAGTTTCGCCACGCATCTCCTTGAACGCGGCTTAAGCCTTCGTCATATCCAGGCACTCCTTGGCCATGCCGGTCCTGCGACAACCGCACGTTATGCTCATCTCACCGATGTCACGGAAAAAGACAGTCTAAACACTATTAATGAGCTGATTAACAGCCTTCGTGTCGATTTAAGGAAGGTGTGATCATGGAACTGTCCTCTATTATTAATCAATATTACGATACATTTATGATCAAGTATGCTGGTACTGTATTGCCGGGTCATCTGAAGGCAATGAATGCCATTCGCAGTTGCCGCACACCTGATTCCGGCGAACTTTATGTGCAGTGCCCTGCCTGTCATCACGGACAATGGCATCCGCTATCCTGTGGGCACCGGAGTTGCCCAAAGTGCCAGAACCATGAGGCCAGCCAGTGGATTGATCGACAACAGGCCAAATTATTACCTGTTCCCTATTTTATGGTTACTTTTACATTACCTTATGAACTAAGACCATTGACCTGGCACCATCAGAAATCAGTGTATTCCATTTTTTTCAATTGTGTTTCCGGTACCCTGAAGGATTTTGGGTTGAATCCAAAAAATCTGGGCGCGGAAATCGGCATGACAATGGTATTGCATACGCATAACAGGAAACTGGATTTTCATCCTCATATGCATGTCGTGGTGCCGGGCGGCGGCGTTGATAAACGCAGACGTCAATGGAAAAAGAAAAAGGGAAAATATCTATTTAATCATGAAGCGATGGCCAAAGTCTTTCGTGCCCGTTTTCTGGCAGCTTTAAATGAGGCCGGGCTTTCCATCCCCAGAAGAGTCCCTGCTGAATGGGTAGTTGATTGCTCTCATGTGGGAAAAGGCATAACCGCCTTGAAATACTTATCCCGGTATTTATATCGTGGCGTGATCAGCGAAAAAAATATTATTTCCAATTAAAATGGTCGGGTAACTTTTAAGTACATTGAAAGCAAGACCGGAAATACACGATATCGCACCCTCAAAGGAGAGGATTTTTTGCATCTGATCATGCAGCATGTTCTGCCCAGAGGGTTTCGCAGGGTCAGAGACTATGGGTTTCTTCATGGTAATGCAAAAAAATTGCTCTGGTACAATTGATTCTGCATGTTTGCCTTAAAGAGATTAAACAACGCCCAAGACCTGTTTTTAAATGCCCCTGCTGTAAGACACCCATGGTTGTTGTGGGGTTTCGAACTGCATGGAAATCCGGCTAACTCTTTTTGATGGTAAAGGCTGCAATTTATTCAAACAGAAGGAGGAAAAAACGTTTGTAAGATAAGTGATTTTTTAAAGCCTGCTAACAGGCTAATGCACCCGTATGCCTTGAAAAAAGAACACTGTCTGAAACCCCACATCCTTTCCCCTGTTCAAAAAAAGATATTTCCTTATATATAGAGAGAGGCCACAGATGACACCAGGCTTGTTCAACAACCGGATAAGATCGTGGTTCGCTATCGCTCACACGAATCTATCCTTATTCGTTCGGTCTTTTATTAATGTGTTTCTTGACTTCCTGTTAGTCAACAAAGGCCTCTTGCTCCTTGCGTACAGAATTAACCAGGTATATATGAGGACTTCTTGCGAGATCTTCCATACTAATTACCCTTTCCCTGGCTTTACCTTGATCTAACATGTGGGCTCGGAAAGTACCGGCAAGCAAGCCACATCGAACCGGTGGGGTGTACAGTTCTCCGTCCAGCTCAACTACAATATGGGCTATGCAAGACTCAGTTACCTCGTACTTTTCATTCCACAATATTACATCGTCATATCCAGGACATACTGCCAATACCTGATCATACATACCTCGATTAGTTGTTTTGTGATACAGAAAAGGGTTTGAAGAATCGATGGGTAATGGTGCCAGACATACGCGCTGTCTATGTGTAGAAGCAGAATGACGCAGGACTTCGGATTGACACGCGATACATCCGTCTTTTGCCAGGAGCAAACGGATCTTGTGCGCAGTATTTGGGAAGGTGGGAATCAAAGAAAAAAGCCTGTCACGTATATCGCCAATATCGGCGGAGAAAGAACAATAGGCAGCCGATTCCCTGAGACGCGCCAGATGGTGCCGCAGTAGATAATATCCATCCTCAGGCATCCACAAGATCGTTTCGAGAAGCGAAAAATCAGGCATTCTCGCAGTTAGTATCCTTGTCTTCGTTTGACATTCGTCAAATTCAATCGTATCTGTAGAGTCCCAAACAATGCCTCCGCCAACGCCATATTCGGCTTTCTCTTTGATCTTGTCGATGAGCACCGTCCGGATGGCAACATTGAACTGTGCTTTGCGATGAGGGCTCATGAACCCAATGCTTCCTGTGTATATTCGACGCGGAGTTGTTTCAAGTTCCTCTATGATCTGCATAGTGCGAATTTTAGGAGCTCCTGTGATAGAAGCTGGCGGGAAGAGAGACCCCAATATCTCGCATAAACCAGCCTTCGTTTTCGCCCTGACCGTCGAAGTCATCTGCCATACGGTTGGGTACTTTTCGACGGTAAAAAGATCGTTTACTTCTATACCCCCAGTGTGTGCGATCCGCCCTATGTCGTTTCGAACCATATCGACGATCATGACGTTTTCCGCCCGATTTTTTTCTGAATGATAGAGCCATTCGGCTTGTTTTATGTCGTCTTGGAACATCAGCCCTCTCGGAGCTGTTCCCTTCATGGGACGAGAAATCAGATCTGTGCCATCGAGATGGAAGAACAGTTCGGGCGAAGCGGAGCAGGCAGACCATTCTTCCGTATTCAAGAAGGCTCCATACGGGGCATCCTGCGCCTTCACCAATTCAATGAAGTATGGCCATGGATCACCACTAAAGGACGAAGTGAGGCGATATGTGAAATTGACTTGATAAGTATCGCCATTTGCAATGTATCTTTTGATTTTGTCGATAGCGTTCTGGTAAGCATCTCACGACAGCGAGGGGCTCCACGTGAAAGATTGACCAGTATGACATTTTGTTGATGTTGGAAAACACAGCTGGTCGGGTTGACTGTAGATGCCGAACCATACAAGAGGAAATGAGCCGTTCCCCTTTACCGTAAGCGCCGGGTCGAAGGCTGATGATGCCTCGTAAGAAATAAACCCTGCCGCATAGAGACCATGCTTGTAAACTGTTTTTTCAATTGCTTTCAGCGCTGGAATGACCTCGTCAATACGATATGCCGAAATAACCCGCTGGGGTGCTCGGAAATGTAACCAGCGCTGCTGAGTGGCATCGTGAATCACAACCTCATTGATCATATCAGTAATATTTATCATTTGTCTGAGAACTTCTACTTACGAGCACATGATATTTGATGGCCTCTGCTTTTTCTGCAGCATACCAACAGTCTCCATTGATACATGTTACTTGAAAATGTTGAAGGTTTTGTTATATGCACGCTGAAGATTAATAAAATATCTCCCTTTGTTCTCTGATAATACCACTCCATGATTACCTGTGCGTGAGACAACACTAAAGGTATTTCTTCCGCATATTTCATAAAAACATTTCTACCAGCCGGAAAAGAAACATACCGGTAATGACAGTTCCCGCCAGGGATCTGGTCTTCAGTGCAAAAATAAACGTGGGAATGGCAACGAATAACTCCGGCCGGAAAAGTTCCAGTTGCCGGGGTTCACCGGCAGTCACGAGACAAGGCAAAATAAGGGCACTCAGTATTGCCACGGGAATGAAATCGAGCCACCCTACAAGCCATTCCGGCATCTGGCGATTCGACAGAAAGAACAGGGGTAACCACCGGGGAATATAGGTGACAATTCCCATTCCAAGTACAATGATTAGATAATCCGTTTTCATAATGGTTTTTGATTGCCGTTTAACTTTATAAAAATCTTCGATTTCTGCAAGAAGACACCGATAGTAGCCGCTATTACCGATGCTATTACAATGTAAGAGTTACCCGGAAGTACCAGTGACAGGACAACGGCCAGAAAGCCTGCAATGATCGCAATGATCATGTAAAGCAGTCCTCTCAATTGAAAAACCAAAAGGCAGATAAACATGGCAATAAGGGCATAATCAATCCCGAAGGCGCCGGAGGGAATAAAATCTCCACAGTATCCACCTGTTATTGTGCTCCCGATCCAGACAATGTTGGATGTGTGATTGACAACAATGGCTCTCCGCCAGCCCCAGTTTCCATTCCTGAATCTTGTAATATTAAGGGCGAAACTTTCATCTGTAACTCCATAAGCATATAACGAAAGCCACCCCTTGCTGATATCTTTCAGGTAAACAGCCAGAGACGAACTCATCAGTAAATGCCGTAAATTAACCATAAATATTGTGATCACAACAGGCACAAAGGCAGCTCCCGAATCGAGCATTGATACGGCGATAAACTGCGCGCTTCCCGCATAAACCAAAAGAGACATAAGACCGATTTCCAGAGGATGGAGACCCGCCTTCTGAGCAATGACTCCAAAGGCCAACCCTATGGGGAGATAACCGAGACAGATAGGCCCTGCGGCCACCGTTCCATCTTTAATGACAGGCTGCCAACTTTCCGTATGTTCCGTGGAATCAGAATTCATTTATCCTCGATCTTAGGGCTGCTTATATTCGGATATAATACATACTATATTGAATACATTAAGTCGAATAAGACTTTTTCTGCCCCTTCTCCGGGTATTGACATACTTTTATCGCTAAGGTATAGCTACGCAATGAAACGGAATATCAACTACTCTGATACCTTAATTCATAGTTTTGAATAGTGATTTTATCGTTCCAAAGAGAGTGACGCCATGCGAAATTTTATATTCGACAATCCTACCAGAATCATTTTCGGGCAGGGCATGATTACCAACATAGGTAATGAGGTCAGACGATTCGGGACCAGGGTACTGTTAGTCTATGGTCAGGAAAGTATCAAAAAACATGGAATTTACGACCAGGTCATCTCATCTCTCAACGATGCAAACCTTTCAACCGTTGAATTTCCCGGCGTTAAGTCGAATCCTGTTCTCTCCCATGCGCTCAAGGGAATAGAACTTGCTCGAAACGAAGATGTTGACGTTATTCTTGCCGTTGGAGGAGGAAGCGTCATCGATACTGCAAAAACGATAGCCGTTGGTGTTAAGGCAGATCCCGATGACGATATATGGGAATTTTTTACGTACAAGAAAAAGATACGGGATGCACTTCCCGTGCTGACGGTGGTTACCATTTCCGCCAGCGCCTCGGAAATGAATCCCGCTGCGGTTATTACAAAAGAAGAAGATGCTCAAAAATTCAGCATTCGTTCTCCCCTTATACAGCCGAAAACGTCAATTCTTGACCCGACAGTGCTTTTCTCTCTGTCACCAGCGTACAGTGCTTACAGCGCCGTTGATATGATCACCCATATGCTTGAGGGATACTTCAACAACTCGGAACACGACAGTCCCCTTCAGAACAGGCTTGTGGAAGGAATTATGAAAACAGTCATGGAAAGTACGGAAGTTATCCTCAACAACCCTGAGAATTATAATGCCCGTGCTAACATAATGTGGTCGGCAACACTGGCATTCAACGGATTGACAACGGCGGGCATGGGTGCTATCAGTCTTCCCGCTCACATGATTGAACACTCCCTAAGCGCACTCTACAACATCGCCCACGGTGCCGGACTCAGCATAACACTTCCCGGCTGGATGAAATATGCCGTACACAAGAATCCCGCAAAGTTTGCCCGATTGGGAAGGGAAATTTTTGCTATTGAAGAAACGGATGATCTGACAGCAGGGGTTGAAGGAATCGATCGGTTAAAACGCTGGTTTTCATTAATCGGCAGTCCCACATCGCTGCAGGAGGTCGATATACCCGGAGATGATATCGACACAATAGCGGAAAACGCAGCCGTGCTTGCCCGGTTATGGAGATTGAAAGACTATACCAGGAACGTTATTTCAGAAATATTGCACCTCTGTTAAGCATGGGGAGTCGGTGAGGCACAATGACAGGAATTATTCTATCAGGCGGGAAAAACATCAGAATGGGGGGAGAGAACAAGGCCTTTGTTGAAGTTGGGGGAGAGCGCATAATCGATAGAACTATCAGGATTTTCAAAGAGATTTTTGCCGAAATTATTCTCGTTACAAATTCCCCTCTCGAATATGTTGATTATGATGTTCAAATAGTAACCGATCTTATCAAAGGAAAGGCTGCATTAGGAGGCATCTATACAGGTCTTTTTTATTCAGCCTGTGAATATTCCTTTGTCGTTCCATGTGACATGCCTTTTTTAAACAGTCGTTTTATCGAATATATGATTAATCATATTAACCGGTATGATATTGTTGTGCCCAACTCACCTGACGGACTTCAGCCACTTCATGCTATCTATTCCAGAAACTGTATCCCTTCTATCAAGAACCTTATTGGTCGGGACAATTTAAAAGTAAAAAACCTGTATGAAAAACATAAAACTTCAACAATTCCGGCTGATGTCATAAAATCCTTTGATCCGCAGGAAAAGATATTCCTCAATGTCAATTCAAAGAAAGATCTCGAAAGAATCTTGAAGGCAAGTGAAAAATCCAAACGTATTTCACCGCCATTCTAAGTTGACAGAACCCACCCCGAACAAACATCGCGAACGCTGCGAAACTACTGGAATTATTCATTGTCAGCCACCGTAAAGATTCCTCAGGATGATGCTACTTTAACTCTTTACAAAAACAATCATTTTTTATTTGACAATTACCTCAATTTTGTATAGATCATTCAACAATTCGGTTAGGTGTAATAATATTTAAGTTATCAGAATCATTGAGAATCTATTAAGGAGGTTTGCATGACAGAAGAGAAATTAATGAATCGTTGGTATGTTGTAATAGGTGCTGTATTAGTACAGTTGTGTCTCGGCGCTATCTATGCGTGGTCGGTTTTTACACCCAAGTTGACTTTGCCCTTGGCTAAGGGTGGAATGTATGGTTTCAGCGCTACTCAGGCGGCATGGATATTTTCCGTTGGTCTCCTGGTATTTGCAGTTACAGTGGTTATTTCCGGGAAAATGATGGCAGTAACAGGACCAAGAAAAATGGCCTCCGCCGGCGGAATCGTCCTTGGTGTTGGTTACATCCTGGGTGGATTGTTCGGGTCATCATTTTTTACGCAGTTGCTTTTCATTGGAGTCGTAGGCGGCGCTGGTATCGGGCTGGCTTATGTTGTTCCCATTGCCATAGGAGTGAAGTGGTTCCCCGACAAAAAAGGAATGGTCACGGGATTAGCCGTTGCCGGTTTTGGTTTTGGCGCAACAATATGGGTCAAAGCAGCCGGTTCGTGGTTCGGTTTGATAGATAACCTGAATTTCTTTGGTCTCGGAGGCGTTCAGAGCGTCTTCCTCCTATATGGAGTTATTTTTCTTGTTGTCGTTCTCATAGGAAGTATCGTGATGATTGATCCACCAGAGGGATATGTTCCGGAAGGTTGGAATCCCCCCGAAGCTGTATCGTCAGAGACAGGGTCAGGCAGCGCAGCTTTAGGTATGGTTGATTTTGAGTCAGGTGAAATGATGAAAACCCCCCAGTTTTACATGACATGGGTTGCCTTCCTGTTTTCAGCCATCGCCGGGTTGATGGTCATCTATTGTATTAAACTGTTTGGTATTGATTCATTGAAAGCTTCGGGAATGACTGTTGCAGCTGCCTCAGCCGCAGCCGGCACCGCCATGGCTCTGTACGCGATTTTCAACGGCCTCGGCCGTATTATCTGGGGAATTGCTTCTGATAAAATCGGTCGTAAAATGTCCATCTTTCTCATGTGTCTGTTGCAGGGAATCATCATGCTCCTCTTTTACAAGATGGGTGGGACCGTTACGACCCTCATCATCGGCGCCTGCATTATCGGCTTTAATTTCGGTGGCAACTTCGCCCTCTTTCCTGCCATCACGGCAGATTATTTCGGCAACAAAAACGTTGGCTCGAACTACGGATACATATTGCTGTCCTATGGAATAGCCGGTGTCATCGGACCTCAGATCGCCGGATACTTCAAGGATACCGCCAAGGGCGGTAGTGATCCTTCAATATGGGTGACTCCGTTTATCATTGCGGGAGTTGTATGCCTGCTGGGAGCGGCAGTTACGCTACTGTCAAAACCCCCAAAGAAGGCATAAACATGAAAAGAACAAGAACCGCCGGCCGCGCGGATGGCCGGCGGTTCTTATGATCTCTTCCAGAAGCACTGACGTGAAGGGAAAATGCCGATTTTAAAATAATCTTGATCAACTATATAATTTTATGATATTGAGTAGTGCGTTAGGTGTCTTTTGCGGCTGTGGATGAAAAGAATTACAAATAACTTCATTGCTTGAATCCCTTTTTCAACGCAAAGAAAGGTTAAGGGTAAATCCAATGCTTGAAGCTGATTATTTACAGAAAAGCGACGAAATTTTGCAAAATCTGAGAGAGATACCACTTCTAAAGTCTTTTGACGAAAAGGATCTTCAGGGACTTTCTCGAATGAGCGCGATAAAAAGATATGAACAGGGAGAATTTATTATCGATGAAAAATTCCAGGATAACTGGATATATTTCCTCATTTCCGGATTAGTCAGAATAACTAAAGGCGGAAAAGAGATCCGGGTTTTGAGACGTCGGGGAGATATCTTTGGTGAAATGTCGGCCATAGATGGTTCTACAAGATCGGCTTCCGCATATGCAATCGATGAAACGGTTTGTCTCGCTATGAATACTTCCCGCATAGATAAGTTATTGGGTAATGAAAAATTTGCCTTTTACTCTATTTTATACAAGTCATTTGCTGAAACTCTTGCTGAAAGATTGAGATCTACAACTAAAGAGCTCGTTGAGGCAAAGGGAAAAATAGAACAGTTACAATTTGAACTGGATCAGTTAAAAAGTGATAGATAACCCAGACTATTAAATGCTAATCATTTATTGAGATCTTCACAAAACACTCCCTTTCGCCTTTGCCGCTTTAGTTGCTTCTGACCCGGATTTTACGTTCGAAAATTTGTGTAAAATCTGTTTCTCTTCAAAACGCAGTCACAAAAAAAGCACCCGGCAATAAATTGCTGAGTACTTAATTTTCCATGGTGGAGCTGGACGGGATCGAACCGACGACCTCTTGAATGCCATTCAAGCGCTCTCCCAACTGAGCTACAGCCCCATTTATTTTCTTGAAAAGTGTCAGGAAAGCTAACATACGATTTCACGGGTTGTCAATATATTTTTCTTGACTTTTCATTAACCGCTAATATAATCGAGCCCCATGCCGGAGTGGTGAAACAGGTAGACGCAGGGGACTCAAAATCCCCCGGGCTTTTGCTCATCTCGGTTCGATTCCGAGCTCCGGCACCAGGATTTACAGGGGTTTCGTCACATTCTGGCGGGACCTTTTTTTGTGAGCAGTGTACCAGAAAGGATGAAGGGATGGATACATTACTTAAAAAGATAGTTCTATCAATTTTGTTTGTTTCGCTGTGCTGTGTAACATCAATAGAAGCAAAAACCTTTAAAGTTGCGAGTTATAATGTGGAAAACCTTTTTGATCTTACCAGGGGAGGAACCGAATACGCCGGATATATTCCGAATACCCGCTATGGCTGGACTAGGGATATCGCAAACATTAAATACACCAATATTGCCAAAGTGATAAAGAACATGGGAGCCGACGTTGTCGTTCTGGAAGAAGTCGAGTCAAAGAGAGCCCTCATCTATTTACGCAACAGGCTGAGAAACTTAGATATGGATTATCCTTATCTTGAAATTGCCGACTCCAGGGCAACGTCGGTGAAGTGTGCTGTACTTTCCAAGTTCGCAATTGTTGGAAAGAAGGAAATATATGTCGATAATGAAGCAGCAAGAAATATTTTTAAGATAACCCTTGATATAGATGGTAATCGTTTCATCCTGTTTATCAATCACTGGAAATCGAAACGTGGTCCTGAAAGTATGAGAATAGCTTACGCAAAAGCGCTCAGGAAAGAAATTGACAAGCTGAAGGAGTATACTGACTTTATCCTGATAGGCGATTTTAATTCGAACTACAATGAATACAAAACCTTCCAAAATCATCGCAGACTAAATGATACTAATGGTATCACAGGAATAAATCATATCTTAAGGACTATCAAAGATTCTAAAATGGTCAACGAAACGATACTGACAAAGCAGGCCTCAAACACGTATCTATATAACTTATGGCTTGAGATCGGTAAAAATAGTCGCTGGTCTTACATTTTTCACGGGGTGAAGGCAAGTCCGGACAATATTATCGTATCCAAAGGACTTTACGACAACAGAGGAATCTCCTATATCGATAATTCGTTTGACAAGTTTATCTCAGATTATCTGTTCAAGGGAAACGCCATTTATCGATGGCAAAGGACCCAAAATGGCAGGGGCAGGCACATGGGGAAAGGGTACTCGGATCACCTGCCGGTTTTTGCGTCTTTTTCCACTCAACCTTTCCATTTCAAAAACGACAATATTCTTTCAGATAATATTACTTCCTTAAAGTTGGGAAAAGCCAAATCTCCACAGGGATTGCTTGACCTGAATAGCGCCACCAGAGAGGAACTTATCTCTGTCAATGGAATCGGCCCTGTTCTTTCAGCGAGGATAATAGCTGGGCGGCCCTATAAGGCCATAGATGATTTGCTCAAAGTGAAGGGAATCGGACTCAAACGACTTAAAAATTTTCGTCCCTATCTAGAAATTGCCCCTTGTCTTAACAAGTGATCTGCCAGGACAATACTGACCATGGCTTCGCATACGGGAATGATGCGTGGTATGACGCATACATCGTGCCTTCCTTTGATCGATAAAGTTGCCGGTTTTCCGTGAATATCAATGGTCTGCTGCTCTTTTTCTATGGATGAGATAGGCTTGCAGGCCACCCTGATAGCGATTTCATCGCCATTGGTAATCCCGGCAAGTATTCCTCCGGCGTTGTTTGTCGCAAATCCTTCAGGTGTTATGTAATCATTGCATTCAGAGCCGGACATTCTTGCTGCCTGGATGCCGGCGCCGATTTCCACACCTTTTACCGTTCCAATGCTCATGAGAGCTTTGGCCAGATCGGCATCGATCTTGTCAAATACAGGTTCTCCCAGGCCCGGGGGACATCCCCTGACCAGGATTTCCACAATTCCACCGATGGAATCACCCATTTTCTTTGCCTCTTCTAATTTGTTTTCCATCTTTCCGGCCGCATTCATGTCGGGGCAGAGGATACTGTTTCGGTCGATATCCGCCAGGATGATTTGTTCTGCTGCAATGCCGCCTAACTCCCTGGTGTAGGCGACAATTTCTATTCCCTTTCTGACGATGACTTTTTTGGCAATGGCTCCCGCGGCTACACGGGCTGCGGTCTCACGACCGGAGGCACGACCGCCCCCCCGGTAATCCCGGATTGCGTATTTCCTGTAATAGGTAATGTCCCCATGGCCCGGCCTGAAAATGTCCCTGATATGGTCATAATCGGCGCTTTTGACATCCCTGTTTCTGATCATCAAGGAAATAGGTGTACCCGTTGTTTTTCCTTCAAACGTGCCGGAGAGGATCTCTACCATATCTTCTTCTTTTCTGGGTGAGCTTGACTGGCCGCGTCCTGGTCTTCTCCTGTTCAGTTCTTCCTGTATGTCCGATTCATTGAGCGGAATGTTGGGGGGGCACCCATCAACTACCACACCGATGGCTTTCCCGTGTGATTCCCCCCAGGTGGTTACCTTAAATATTGTTCCTGTTGTGTTTCCTGACATGGTCGTTCCTCTGGTTTATCTGGTCTATTGGGCAGATTCTAAATAATTGCAAATCTCATCAACTATCACGTTTATACTTTTTCTCGAAGTATCGACGGTAAAGTTGGCCAACTCCCGGTACGTGGGCTCCCTTTTTTTTAGAATTAACGTGGTTTCCGTTTCAAGATCGTTAAGGGAAAGGGAAGGGCGCCGGCTCCCTGTATTTTGATCGACAAGCATTCTTTCCATGATTGTTTTTACATCGGCAGTGAGCCAGACAAAAAGACCATTCTTTTTCAGAGCTTCCCTGTTTTCTTGATTTTCGAATGCTCCGCCCCCTGTTGCGATAATGTTTTTGTTCATCGCCGAGAGTTTTCTGATCACTTCTTTTTCTTTCTTGCGGAACAAATCCCAGCCGCCTTTTCCCACGATTTCATTGATCGGCATACCCGCCCGCTCAACGATTAGATCATCGGTGTCAAAAAAAGGCAGGCCAAATCTTTCGGAAAGTTTCTTCCCTGCAGATGTTTTTCCCGTGCAGCGATATCCGATTAAAATAATATTTTTCATTCGTAAAGAGTATCCAGCACATCCCAGAATTCCGGGAAGGATTTATTGACGCACTTTTTATTTTTGATTTTTATTCCTTTTGTTACAAGCCCCGCTATTGCAAAGCTCATAGCAATACGATGATCGTTGTACGTCTCTATCTCCGCGCTATGAGGTGTTCCTCCATTGATGACAAGGCCGTCTTCCAGTTCCTTTGTGTCGATACCTGTACGGTTCAGTTCCGTTACCAGGGCTTCTATCCTATTGCTCTCCTTTAAACGCAGGTGAGAGACATTGCTGATCACTGTCTGTCCGGGTCTGAAGGCCGACAGAACGGCGAGCGTCGGAACCATGTCGGGCATGTCCGACATATCGAATCGGTAATTTCCCTGATGGAGTTTACCGCCTGCAACTTCTACCCAGTCTATGCCCCTGATTATATGACAACCCAGTTTTCCCATGATCTCCAGGAACCCGATGTCTCCCTGGAGGGTATTCGGATTTACATTCAGGAGTCTAACCCTTCCTTCACAAAGAGCTGCAGCCATGAAAAAGTAGGAAGCGCTTGATACATCGCTTTCAATGAGATATCTCCCTCCCATGTATTTTTGAGGAGTCCTGACGGTGTATTTATTTTCCCCATCTCTTATTACTTCCACGCCGAAATGATTCATAATCTCCACCGTCATATCGATGTAGGGCATTGAAAACGTTATACCCCTGAGTTCTATTTCCACGTCATTCCTCGCGTAAGGAGATGTGATGAGAATGGAAGATATATACTGGCTGCTTTCAGCATTGGTGAAAATCGTTTTTCCACCCTGAAACCCTCCACCTTGAATTATTACAGGAGGATAGCCGCTTGTATCTGTGCTGACACAATCAACACCCAACATTTTCAGTGCGTCAAGAAGAGGTTTTAGCGGTCTTTCTCTGAGGCGGTCGCTTCCATCCAGGATAAAATTGCCCGTGCCGAGAGAGACAACCGTTGTCAGAAATCTCAAGGCTGTGCCGTTATTTCCCAGGTAGAGTTTCTTCCCGGGATTTTGTATATTTCCATCGGTCCCGGTTACGATGATATCTTTATCAGCAATAAGGATATCAGCGCCAATGGATCGAAGGGCATCCATCAGATATTTCGTATCTTCCGAGATCAAGGGATTGCGCAAAAAGGACTTTCCTTCAGCGAGAGAGGCAATAATCAAGGCCCTCTGCGTGTAGCTCTTTGAGCCGGGTATCTTAACGGTCGCATCCAGATCTTTTATTTGTTTAATTTCTTTCATTTCTCAGTTTTTCTACGACAATTTTCTTCATAAAATCTACAGGGGGCTTGAGACCTGTCCAGATTCTTAGCTGCTCTGCTCCCTGGTGTACAAACATGGAAACACCGGAAATGGTTCTGCATCCAGCCTCTTCGGCGTCTTTCAAAAGCTTTGTTTTCAGAGGATTGTAAATAATGTCCATAACCCATCTGAAGTTTTGGAGTATAGCCTTACTTGCAGGCGATTTTTCCATGTCGGGGAACATACCAACAGGGGTTGTATTAATCAGACAGTCTCCCTTTATTTTTCCAATTTCCGCGATGGGATAGAACTCACATCCGAATTCTTTTGCGACTTTTTCCCCTTTTTTTATGGTTCTGTTTAGAACGACGGGCATTCCCCCTTCTTTCAGAATACCGTAAACAGCGGCCCTCGCGGCTCCGCCTGCCCCAAGGATTGCAAACTTCCCCCCCCTGATCTCCATTGATTCTTTCAGGGCAAGGATAAGACCTGTCCAGTCGGTGTTGTCTCCCATGAGCTTACCGTCGGAACAGTTTATGGTGTTCACCGCGCCGATCCTGCCGGAGCTGTCACTGATTTCATCAAGATATTCCATGACAGCGGTTTTATGAGGTATCGTTATACTTGCCCCCTTGATATTCATTTCTTCAATTTTCACTGGAACATCCTGAACATTTTTTATGCATATTGCCATGTAACGGGCGTTGATTTTCATTTTGTTGAATGCCGCGTTATGCATCAGAGGTGAAAGACTTTGTGCTACCGGATTGCCGAAGATGGCAAAGGTCTTTGAATTATTTCTCATCATTCAAAATCCTGAAGATTTCTTTCATTTCTTCAATAGTTAGTTGACCCGGAGCGGATTCCGCGCCCTTTTCAAGAGAAGCATAGCTCAAATATGAACCGAAATAAGGCGCCATGATCCTGCTGATTTTCCCCTTTGCCCCCATGCAAAGGGCGATAATTTTTATGTTTGTCTTTTTTGCAAAATTGATCAGTTTCAACATCTTAAGATTATCTTCTATAGATTTGGCAAAGGTTGCGATTTTCACAATATGTGCGCCTTTGCCGGCGCATTCATTGAATATGTTTTGTAACTTACTGTAGGACGGAGTCCCGTTAAAATCGTGATGGGAGATGATTAATTTCGTCCGGTTTCCATATTTCTTTATGTTATTTAACAGTTTTTTCGTCAGGGTTTCATCTGTACTCAGCTCTATATCAACAAAGTCGGCTTTTAAAGAGACTGTCTTGTTCAGTAAAGAGAATCTTTTTTCTTCATCGCCTTCGAAATTTCCTCCTTCGTTTTTCTTGCGTGCGGTTACAAGTATCTTGCCGGTTTTTGCGGAAAACAGCTTTTCCAAATTCACATTCCTGATGAAGTCGATTCGAAGTTCCACAAGGTCAGCCAGGAGAAAGCATCTTTCCATCTGTCTTATGGCCTCTTCATTTGTTGCCGCGACAACAGGAACACATATCATGATTCAGGGTCCCCCGTCGGGTAAGATCCGAGAATTTTGGTGAACGTGGACTGAGCTTGTAGATCTTCCAGACATTCTTTTATTTTTTCTTCCTCCGTATGTCCTTTGAAATCGACGAAGAATAAATATTCCCACATCCTGTCTTTGATGGGGTAGGATTCAATCTTTACCAGATTGATTTCCTTTTTGGCAAAAGGCTTTAGTAAATCATAGAGGGCTCCCGGCGTGTGCCGGGTTGCAAAGAAAATAGAAGTCTTATCGCTGCCCGTTCGTTTCCGCTCCCCTCTTCCGATAACCAGGAATCGTGTTACGTTTGAAGAACGATCCTCTATTCCTTCCGAGATAATATTGAGACCGTAAAGGGAAGCGGCATTGTTGCTTCCGATTGCGGCGCCTTCACTATCTTCCAGAACTTTTTGAGCGGCTTTTGCCGTACTTTCCATTTCATTGAGAGAGCATTGAGGCAGATTCTTCCTGAGCCATGCCTGACACTGGGCCAGGGCCTGGGGGTGAGAATAGACTCTCTTTATCTCATACAATTCTTTCCGGGTTGATATGAGGGAATGGCTGATCAGAAGAAAAACCTCGGCCAGGATATTCAGAGGTGTTGAAATCAATCTGTCCAGTGTCAGTTTGACTGTACCCTCAAGAGAATTTTCCACGGGAACGACACCCCAGTTTGCTTTCTTTCTCTCGACCTGGTTAAAGACGTCAAATATAGTTGGCTGAGGGGAAAAGGGAGTACTTCTGCCAAAATGAGATTGGGCCGCGGCATGGGTAAATGATGCCTCCGGTCCCAGGTACGCTACCGATACAGGTGCCTGGAGAGTTCGTGATGCGGATAGAACCTCGGTGAATATTTCTTTCAAAGATCTTTCCGGTAGAGGTCCTTCGTTGACCTCGTTCAGATAATGATATATCTTGCTCTCCTGGGAGGGATCATAAATATCCAGATCCTGCCTTTTTTTGATTTTTCCAATTTCCAGTGATATGCGGGCACGCTCATTTAAAAGCTTAACGATTCTTTCATCCTTTTTTCTTAGTTTATCCCTCGATTCTTTCAATGATTCCCGTGTCATTTTCTCAACTCCTCGATGGTTTCGCGAATGATCGCCTCTTTCACTGATCCGTTGATAAAAGGCACCCCGATTTTTTTCAGCAGTACGAAGTGGACGGAGTCACCTTTTTTCTTTTTATCCGTTCTGATTTTTGAGAGCATTCCTTCCATACTGATTGACGTGGGGACATGATCAGGGAGATCTATTGATCTGATAAGATGTTCTATTCTGTTTCTATCTTCAGATGAAAGATAATTCAGTTTTTCCGATATCCTGGCCGATGCAATCATGCCGATGGATACGGCATTTCCGTGGGGAATCATATATCCTGACTCTGCCTCGATGGCGTGTCCTATTGTATGCCCGAAATTAAGGATACGGCGCACGCCCATATCCATTTCGTCGATTTCGACGATTCCCCTTTTTATTTTGCATGATCGTTCTACCATCAATTCGAGAAGATCCATACTCCGGTTTTTGATATTTTCAGTTTCTCTTTCAAGTATGTTAAAAAGCTCCATATCATCAATAATACCATACTTGACAATTTCCGACAGACCGTTCTTAAATTCTTCATCGGGGAGGGTTTTCAAAAACTGAAGATCTATAAAGACAGACTTCGGCTGGAAAAATGCTCCCAGCAGATTCTTGCCTTCCGGAAGATCGATTCCTGTTTTTCCACCGATACTGCTGTCCACCTGGGCCATGAGAGTCGTTGGTATCTGGATATAAGGGATGGATCTCATGTAAATGGATGCTATGAAACCTGTCATATCGCCAGTGACGCCTCCACCCAGCGCGATCAGTGCAGAGTTTCTGTCCGCACCAAGGTTAATCAGCTTTTTTATGATGGTTAAGACCGTGTCAGTATTTTTCGAAATTTCTCCCGCGGGAAACTCTATCAAATCAACATTCAGGTTTACATTTTTTAATGCAGTTAGTAACTCTTCTCTATAAAGTGATGACACATTGGAATCGGTAATCACAATATAGTGACGGGCGAGGTTGCTTTTCGCAATGACAAGTCCTATGCGGTCGAGGATATTATGACCGATACAAATCTCATAAGAAGTAGCGGATTGCTTGTCGAGGTTTACCTTGATTCTTTTCATGCCGTCACCTTCATTTCTGTTCTTATTAGTTTTTCAAGTTTTCTTATTTCTTCCATAAGGTCATAGAACCTTTCCGGTTTTAAAGACTGCATTCCGTCTGAGACGGCTTTTTCCGGTTCGGGATGGACTTCGATCATGACGCCATCCGCTCCTACTGCCAGGGCTCCTTTTGTCAATGGCAGGATGTATTTCCAGTGGCCTGCCGCATGGCTCGGATCAACAATTACCGGCAAGTGAGTCAACTCATTTAAAACCGGTACGGCGCTGAGGTCGAGGGTGTTGCGGGTTGCTGTTTCAAAAGTGCGGATACCTCGCTCGCAAAGTATAACATCGTCATTTCCCGATGATAGGATGTATTCTGCCGACATGAGGAGTTCTTCAATGGTTGTCATCATGCCACGCTTGAGCAGAACAGGTTTTTTCGCCTTTCCCACCTTTTTTAAGAGAGCGAAGTTTTGAACATTCCTTGCACCGATCTGCAAAATATCGGTGTATTCTTCTACGAGATCCACATCAGAGGTATTGAGGACCTCAGTAATGATAGGCATTCCTGTTTTATCTCCGGCCCTTCTTAAAAGCTTCAAACCTTCCTCTTCCATACCCTGGAAACTGTAAGGTGAAGTTCTGGGCTTGAAGGCTCCTCCCCTGATAATATTTGCCCCGCCCTTTTTCACGATGAAGGCGCTTTCCATCATCTGTTCCGCACTCTCAATTGAACAGGGGCCTGCTATTACAATGAACTCCGGGCCCCCGATTTCAATGTTGCCTGCACGGATGACTGTATTGCCTTCTTTCACCTCACGGCTGGCTAATTTATAAGGTTTCAGGATAGGTATTGTTTTTTCGACTCCTGAAAGAGATTCAACAAACTTCAGATGTTCTTTGCCACGGTTATCTCCTACAGCGCCGATGATTGTCTGTTCAACTCCCGGGGAAAGGTGAGTTTTGTAACCGACGGATTCGATCCACTTGATTACATTTTCGGTTTGTTCTTCTGTTGCATTTTTTTTCATTACAATAATCACTTTTAAACCCTCCTGTTAAAAAAGGCCATGATGTATCAGAGATAACACCATGGCCTTATAAATAAAAAAGCCATGGTATAGAACCTTTCGGTCTACCCATGGCTTAGCTTTTTATTTGTTTATTTTTCAGATACTCCTAAGCGATGGGCAAACCGATTCACCAAAATAAAAATAGCTAAACCAGTAATTCAGATTAATAACTCTACCCATCGTAAAAATACCCCTCTTGAAATTCTAAAGCCCTATAAACACGAATTTGGATTGCTGTCAAGAAGAAAATCATTATTTTAATTTGTCATTGAAGTTTGTTAAGATTGTGATAGAAGGAACAAGGATCAAGGTACAAGGTACAAGGTACAAGGTGCAAGGTGCAAGGATCAAGGATCAAGGTACAAGGTACAAGGTGCAAGGACCAAGGTACAAGGATCAGGGAAAAACCTTTGGTCCTCCGTCCGCATTGCTCAGTCCTTGCCGCTTAAGGGTGGAAATTTGGTAGAAGAAAACGCAAAATCAAATCTTTTTCAAAATGTATCGGAAGATGATTGGCACAACTGGCGCTGGCAGATAGAAAATCGTATTCATACACTTTCCCGGTTGGCCGGGATTCTTAATATTTCATTACCGGAGGCAGATAGATACAAAGATGTTATCGAAACTTATCATTTTTCCGTTACACCCTATTACCTGTCTTTAATTGACATGTCGGACGAAAAAGATCCTGTGCGTCTGCAATGTCTCCCCGATTTTCGGGAGCTGGATTATTTGCCGGGAAGTTCTGATGATCCCCTTGAAGAAGAAAGGGATATGATTGTTCCTGATTTGATTCATCGCTATCCGGACCGTTGTCTCGCCATGGTTACCAATACATGTGCGGCATACTGCCGTCACTGCAATCGAAAACACAGATGGAAAGAACCGAAACCAAAACATTTCAGGAAAAACCTCCGGATGATGATCGATTATATTTCCCAGACAAAACAGATCCGTGAGGTAATCTTGTCCGGTGGCGATCCCCTGATGCTAAAGATTGAAACACTGGAATGGTTTCTCCATTCCCTGAAATCCATACCACATGTTGAAGTAATCCGCATAGGGAGCAGGATTCCCGTTGTCCTTCCAATGATGATTGATCAGAATCTTTGCGACATGCTGCAAAAGTACAGGCCCCTTTGGCTCATTACGCAGTTTAACCATCCGAGGGAAATCACTCCTGACGCTGCGGGGGCGTGTGAGATGCTTCTCGAGGCGGGTATCCCTGTCATGAACCAGTCGGTCCTCCTTAAGGGGGTAAATGATTCCTATGAGGCGATGCGGGATCTCCTCTATGGCCTTCAGCGTATTTCCGTTAAGCCATACTATCTTTTTCAGTGTGAGCCTGTAAAAGGCGTTGACCATTTCCGAGTCGATGTCTGGAAGGGTATGGAAATCATGGAAAAGTTATGGAGGAATATTTCGGGACTCTGTATGCCGAGATATGTTTTCGATCTTCCGGGCGGAAGGGGAAAGATGCCGCTTCAACCGTTTTCTTTTTTGTGATGTTGATGCACTCGTAAAAAGCTCCGCTATGCCCCGACGAGTCGGGACATTATAATTGGAAGTAACTTGCATTATTTAAAATTCGTGTATTACTTGGCATATGTTGAGAAGTATCAATAAGTTACGGCGATTTTGTAAATTTTAGTTACTTGGAAGTTGTCACTCCGGTGAAAACCGGAGTCCAGATGGTCTGCAATTACTTGAAAAGACTGGATTCCGGTTTCCACCGGAATGACGGGAAATGGTGTTTTTCGACTTTCAAGGAAGTCATTTTGATAAAAGTGGCATAACATATTGTTATTATATGACATTACGTGAATTGTGCCCATTTCAACAAAGGGTTGGATTTCCTTCCCATTATAATGCCGTAAAACGGCATAGCGGAGCTTTTTACGAGGAGCATCTCAAAGGGTCACATCTCAAATAATAAATATTGACAAATGCCGGTTGCACCGCGCTTTTGAGGAACAAATGAATAAAACAAAACACATCAATCGGCGGACGATGAGGATCCGCAAGAAAATACTGGATAATTAGTATTTGAGATGTGATCCAGTATATGATACCCCATTTTTCCCTACCCACTGCTTTCCCCCCGATTCCCGAATCACGATACATGAACAACGAACCATGAGCCCCGCCACACTTCGTGCGGAAAGTGCTTGACATTTTCGTCTCAGAGTGTATTTTTCTCGAACAGTTGAAGGAGGTTTTACCACTCTGTAAAAATATAACATTTCATCCACAGCCGACAAAGGGGGGAGCCGTGGAGTGGTTGAAAATAAAACCCCGTTTCTCGGAAAAGAACGCGGGTTTTTTGTTTTATGGGGGCAGAAGAGTAACAATGATGGAGGGCGGTCAGAATTACTGGGTGACATAAGTCAAGCGTAGACTTGCCCCCTTTTTTCTTTCGATGTTTTTTTGTTTGATTGCAACCACAACAATAATTCCTTATAATGGTAAGAGATTGATTAGATAATCAATAAGTTCGCCTATTCGTCAGGCATTAAAAAAGGGGGAAATGCAATAATGTTGACATCAGAAAAATCTCAGTCTGTAACAATCAGTACGGCAGAGGCGTTTTACCGGGTATTTCGTGCATTGCCGAAGAAAGACCGACTGAGCGTTGCACGATATATTCTGAAGGATGAAGATATTCGACGCAGTTTTGACAAGCTTGAGATCCCGAATAAAACGACTTTGGAAGCATTTGCCGAAGACAAATCCGCCATGCCTGTATTTCATTCTGTCGAAGAATTACAAAAGGATTTGTTATCTTGAAGCTGACTATTCGGAGAACTACTCAGTTCAAACGAGACATCAAACGCATTTTACGAAGTGGGAAAGATATTGAGAAGTTACTGAGTATTGTTGAGGAACTTGCAAAAGGACTGAAATTACCTCCTGAACACCACAACCATCCTCTCAGCGGAAAATATAAGAATAAGTGTGATTGTCATATCGAACCTGATTGGATTCTGATTTATGCAATAGAGAATGATGAACTTGTTCTTTATCGTACAGGAAGTCATCCTCGACTTTTCAGGTGATATTTTCTTTTCGTATCCAGTCTCTGCCTGAGAATGCATTATACGAGGAGGAATCACTATTTATTAGATTTGCACAGAATTCCGGGCAGAATTCCGGGG